>JAYOYG010000008.1:10162-33064 GCA_038153445.1 Pseudomonadales bacterium | reverse complement strand
CGCAGCAGCACCTGATCTTTCTGTACCTCGGCGAGCACCGCCCCCCCGGGCAGGGAGGCGCCTTCCAGGTAGCGCCGCGGCTGTCCTCCGGCGGCGGAGATCAGGGCACTCGATTCGCTGCTGCCGCTGAAGAGTCCGTGGAGCGTGAGGGCGAGGCGGGTTTCCGGCGCATTCACAACCGGCCCTGCGGTGGAGGGCCCTGCGGCGGTGCCGAAGAGGGCGGTCTGTAGGAGCCGCTGCCGGTCGTAAGCCGGCGCCAGCGCTGGCGTAGCCGTGGCACCGGGAACGGCCGGAGGCGGCGTCGTAAACAGCATGACCCGATCCGCGAGGTAGGTCCCAAGCGCCACCAGCAACGCAAGGCTGAGCACCCTGGCCCCTCGCTTGGATCCGTTAGCGGTCATGGTGGCCTCCGCAGCCATCGATGAGTGCGCCAAAGTGTACCAGCGTCCCGGTGCGGGGCATCACAGCACGCGCTCCGACAGCTCAAGGAGCACCGTGTCGTCGCCCATGCCCTCCGGCGCGGGAAAGTCGGCCAGGCGAAGCAGGCGTCGCCGCACGGCCAGATCGGCCCAGCCGCCGGGGCGGAGCGCGAGGGACAGCACGGGGCCGCTGGGGGCAGATACCTCCGCTTCCAGCTGTCCTCCCGCCCCCGGCGACAGCTCTGCGCTAAGCGGCGGGAAGGTGGGCGCATAGCTATTGCCGCCAAGGCGATAGCGCACGAGACCACCGGTCCAGCGCAGGGCGCCAGTCGCGCTGTCGAGCTGGTTCCCGTGGCCGGATAGGACGAGATTACGGCCCTGGAGCGTGCCCTCCGGCGCGATCGCATAGGGGGCGAGGGCGTCCTTAAGGGCGCGGCTATCGAGGCTTAGGCGGTGCACCGTTGCGCGCCAGGCGCTGGGGGACAGCTCGGCGTCGGCCGAACCCTGGAGGGCCGGTCCCTGAAGGCTAAGGGTCACGGGAATGCCGTCAAGGCTGGTCGGGAGGCCCACGGCCCAGCGCAGCGTTCCAAGGCCTTGGCCTCGATAGGCAAGCTGGCTCTCCCCGCGAAGCAGATGCCCCGCGGTGCCGCTAAAGCTTAAGGGACCTTGGCTTGGAAGGGGCAGCCACGCAGCGGGGGCTCGAAGGATCAAGGTGAGGAGGAAGGCGCCCATCACCCAGGGGGCGCCACGAAGCCAAGGTCTCATCCCTTCCATGGGATTTCTCGCCACGCTTGCCCTTGCCATTCGAAAAAGCGATCGGCTTCTAGGGCCTCCCCTTCGGCCCAGGGCTCGGCGGCATAGCGAAGCTTCGCCGCGGGGAAGGCGGCGGCCAGCGCCTCTCCGAGGGCCTGGTCCGTGCCCCAGGGGGTTAGGGCGGCGGGCTCGAGCCCAAGAGCATGCCAGGCGCCGAGGGCTCGGGCGGTGAGACGCAGGGTGAGGTCCCCGTGCTGCGCTGCCCACCCCGCGACCCGGGCCTCGGGAGCGAGGGCGCCGCCCAGGGCCTCGCCCAGCCACCCACGCAGGGCGTCGTCTTCGATTTCTTGGAAATAGACTTCAAGGTCCGGCAGTTCGGGCATGGCGGTTCTCTTCAAGCGCAGGCCGCACTGTGCGCGCGGCAGGTCACATTTTTATGACGGCAGCCGGGGCAGTAGGCGTTCCCCTAGGGCCTCGTAGACGTCTCGCAAGCGCGGCAGATCCGCGGCGAGGACGCGCTCGTCGATTTTATGGATCGTCGCGTTCACGGGGCCCAGCTCCACCACCTCCATGCCCCGGGGGGCAAGGAACCGGCCGTCGGACGTGCCGCCGCCGGTGGACCGCTCGGGCTCGTAACCCAAAACCTGCCTGAGGGCCTGCTCCGTCGCCTCGATTAAGGGGCCGCCATCGGTAAAGAAGGGCGGGCCTGACAGGGACCAGGTGAGCGTGTAGTCGCATTTTGCCTCCGTCAGGCAGGCCTCGACGCGGGCTTGGAGCCCTTCCGGGGTTTGCCCGGGGTTGAAGCGAAAGTTCACCTCAGCGCTCAGGGTGCCGGGGATGACGTTAGTGGCGCCGGTCCCCGCATTCACATTGGAGATTTGAAAGGTGGTGGGGGGGAAGGGGCCGTAGCCGTCGTCCCAGCGCTGCGCTACCACGGCCGCAAGGGGCGCTAGGGCCTCATGAATGGGGTTTCGGGCCTTCTCCGGATAGGCCACGTGGCCCTGCACGCCCCGCACCTCTAGGTGGCCACCGAGGGAACCGCGACGGCCCACGCGAATGACGTCGCCGAGCTTTTCTGCGCTGGAGGGCTCGCCCACCACTACCCACTGGGGCAGCTCGCCACGGGCTTCGAGCACATCGGCCACGTGCCGCGTTCCGAACTGGGCCGGTCCTTCCTCATCGCTGGTGAGGAGAAAGGCCAGCCGGCCTGACCGAGGATGCTGGCAGAGGCGTTCGGCAGCGAAGACCATGGCGGCCAGGCTGCCCTTCATATCCGCGGCGCCCCGGCCCCAGAGCCATTTTCCGTCGAAGTGGCCCTCGAAGGGGGGGTGGGTCCAGGCGTCCTCTGGCCCCGGTGGCACCACGTCGGTGTGGCCTGCAAAGGCCAGAGTCGGGCCCTCCGTGCCCCGGACCGCCCAGAGATTGGAGACCCCCCCTTCGTCCATGCGTTCGCAGTGAAAGCCCAGCGCCTCGAGGCGCTCTGCGATTAGGGTGAGGCACCCCGCGTCCTCTGGCGTCACGGAGGGGCGGCGGATGAGGGCCTGGGTGAAGGCGAGGGTGGGTTCCATGGCCTAGGCGCCCTGATGAAGCATGGGGTTCAAAGCGATGGCCTGGCGATTACTTCGGCATTCGACAGCGCCGGTTTCGCTATGGCGAATAAAGAGCATGTCGCTGCCGCCGGCAAGCTCCCGCGCCTTGCAGACCCGAACCACAGCGCCCGCTTCGTCGCGTAGGGTCACCCGGGTGCCGGGGGTGATGTAGAGGCCGGCCTCAATGGTGCAGCGATCCCCCAGGGGAATGCCCGTGCCCGCGTTGGCGCTAATTAAGCACGACTCTCCAATAGAAATGCGGGTGGTTCCGCCCCCGGACAGGGTGCCCGCGGTGCTGGCGGAGCCGCCGAGATCCGAGCCCTTGCCGACGACTACGCCCTGGGAGATCCGTCCCTCAATCATCCCGCTGGCCAGGGTGCCGGCGTTGAAGTTGATGAAGCCCTCATGCATGACCGTGGTGCCCTCGCCAAGGTAGGCGCCCAGGCGAATACGGCTGCCATCGCCAATCCGTACTCCCGAGGGCACGACGAAGTCGGTCATGGTGGGGAATTTGTCCACGGCAAAGACCTTCAGGGTGCGGCCCAGAAGCCGCGCGTTGAGCTGCCGTTCTTCCAGTTCTTCCAGGGCCAGGGCCCCTTCGCTGGTCCAGGCCACGGTGGGCAAGGCCGCGAAGATGCCGTCGAGGTTCAGGCTGTTGGGAAGGCACAGGCGGTGACTCAGGAGGTGGAGCTTGAGGTAGGCCTCAGCGGTCTTCTCGATGGGGCCGTCTTCCCCGAGGCAGGTGAGCAGGACCGGGCCCTGGGCCTTCAGCAGCGTGCCTGCGAGAGCCGCCTGGGCCGTTTCCCCGGCTTCGAGCCAGCCTTGTCGGAGGCGCTGGAGATTCAGCGGCGACAGCCGGTGTACCCCGGCGCGGTCCAGCTTGGCCGCTCCCAGGCCCGCCAGGAGCCCGGCGCCGGGCGCGAGAATCGGCTGCGGGTAATAAACGGCCAGGACGGATCCCTGGGCGTCCTGTTGAGCAAGACCGAGGGCTACGGAAAACATGGTGACTCCTAGCGGTGGGGGGGGCGCTGCCCCAGCGTTTGGTCGAAGGCTTCATCCAGGCGTTGGCGGATGGTGTCCTGAAGCCGGGCCAGGGTAGCGGGATCGGTAATCGGCTCCCGATCTTCTCCCGTGATGTAAAACACGTCGTCGATGCGCTCGCCGAGGGTGGCGATCTTGGCGCCCTGAAGCGAGATGCCTTCTTCTAGGAAGATCAGTCCAAGGCGTGCGAGGAGCCCCGGTCGATCATTGGCCACCACGCGCAAATCCGTCACCGGCGTGCGCGGATCGTTCTCCACGAATACCTCCGTGGGGGTCTGAAAAGCCCGGAGGGCGCGGGGGATGCGCCGGCGTACCACGTCGGGAAAGGCATTGGGCTTAGCGAGGACTTCCCGAAGGGTTGCCTCCAGATGGCGCTGGGCGCCCTCGTCCGTAAGGGGCGTGCCGGCGTCCGTCAGCACCATGAAGCTATTGAAGCATTCTGCGCTGCCCGTCGTGTGCACCCGGGCTTCGTGGACCGAGAGGTCCTGCTGATCGAGGATGGCCGCCGTGGCGGCAAACAGGTTGGCCTGGTCGTGGGCAAAGATAAACACCTGGGTCGCGCCTTCATGGGCCCCGCCGGCCTGGGTGTAGGTGCGCACGCGCACGAGGGGACCGTCGGCTTCGAGGTTATGGCTCAGGGCCGCCTCGAGCTGCCACACAATGTCCTCCACCTCGAGGCGCAGAAAGTAGTCCTCGTCCGTTTCACTGAAGAACGCCGCCACGGCCTCTGCCTCGATGCCCCGGGCTGCGAGGGCGTCGAGGGCGGCCTGCCGGGTGCTGGCGATCCAATCTTCCCGGTCCGGGATGGCCTCGCCATGGGACGCGAGCAGTTGCCGGGTTTCCTCGAAGAGCTGGCGCATGAGGGTGGCGCGCCAGCTGTTCCAGAGGGACGGGTTGGTGGCGTTAATGTCCGCCACCGTCAGGGCGTAGAGGTAGCGGAGCCGCTCCTCCGTTTTGACCTCCTCGGCGAAGGCGGCGAGCACCTCGGGGTCGCTGATGTCTTTGCGCTGAGCCACGTCGGACATGAGGAGGTGCTGGCGCACGAGCCAGCTGACCAGTTCCCGGTCCGTGGCCTCGAGGCCGTGGCGCTGGGCAAAGGCCTCTACGTCCTCGGCGCCGAGGGTGGAGTGGTCGCCGCCGCGCCCCTTCGCGATATCGTGGTAGAGCCCCGCGATGTAGAGAAGCTCAGGCTTGGGAATTTGGCGCATGCACTCGTGGGCCACGGGGTAGCGGTCCTGGGCGCTCTCGTAGAGAAAGCGCCGGAGGTTCCGCAGGAGCAGCATGGTGTGCGCATCCACCGTGTAGATGTGGAAGAGATCGTGCTGCATCTGCCCGATGATGCGGCCGAATTCGGGCAGGTAGCGGCCGAGCACGCCGTAGCGTCGCATGCGCGTGAGCTGGGAGACCAGGCGATGGGGGCTTCGAAGCAGGGCCAGGAAGCAGGCGCTGTTCTCGGGGTTCGCCCGGAAGGCATCGTCGATAAGGTCCAGGTTCTGCCGGATCATGCGGATCGTCGAGGCTCGAACGCGATCGATGTCCTCCCGGTTGGCGAGGATGACAAAAAGCTCGAGGAGCGCTCGGGGGCGCGCTTTGAAGACGTCGTCGCGGCGCGCGGCCAGCGTATGGCCTTGAACCTCGAAGTCCTCGTTGATGATTTCCCGAGGCTCGGTCATGGCCGGGGAAACGATGGCTTCGTCAAAGTGCTGAAGGATGAGGTCGTTCAGTTCCCGGAGCGCGAGCACGTGGACGTAGTAGTCGTGCATGAAGCGCTCAACGGCGAGCTGGCCGCCGCTGTCTTCGTAGCCAAAGAGGGTCGCGAGCTGCCGTTGGTAATCGAAGCGGAGCTGCTCCTCCGCGCGCTTGGCCAGCATGTGCAGGCCCCAGCGCACCTTCCAGAGGAAGTCCCGGCCCTGAAGTAGCGCCAAAAGCTCATCGGCGGTGAGGAAGCCGAGGCTAATTAGGTGTTCAAAATCGTTGGTGCCGTAGTGGTGCCGGGCCACCCAGCCGAGCATCTGGATATCCCGAAGGCCCCCGGGGCCATTTTTAACATTGGGCTCGAGGTTGTACTCGGTGTTGTCGTAGCGCCGGTGCCGTTCGTTTTGCTCTTGAAGCTTGGCATCAAAGAAGGTGGCGTCGGGCCAAAGCTTGGCTTGGCTGAGCCGTTCCCCGAGCTGTAGGCGCAGCCGCTGGGCGCCCACGAGGGTGCGCGTCTCCAGCAGGTTCGTCATGACGGAGACGTCTTGCCGGGCCTCTTCCACACACTCGCTCAGGGTGCGGACGCTGTGCCCAATGGTCGTCCCCAAGTCCCAGAGGCTGTGGAGAAAGGCCTCGAGCACGCGCTTGAGCTCGGCGTCCGGGGGTTCGGCGAGGAGGATCAGGATGTCGATATCGCTAAAGGGGTGAAGTTCCCCTCGGCCGTAGCCCCCCACGGCCAGCAGGGCGAGGGGCGGATCGCCCTGATCTCCGGCCCGGGGCCAGGGATGGGTGTTGAAGAGCTCCGTAAGGGCCGAGTCAAAGAGGCTCGCCCGGGCTCGAAGCAGGGCGGACACCTCCGCCCCTTGGCTAAATTGTTGATCCAGCTGAGCCTGGCTGTCCTGGAGCCGGCGCCGGGGACTGACCAGGGGGGTGGTCACAGCGTTTCTTCGCTCCGGCGGGTGAGGATCTCAGCGCCCTCGGCGGTGACCAGGAGCGTGTGCTCCCACTGCGCCGAGGGCTTGTGATCCTTCGTCACCACGGTCCAGCCATCCTTTAGCAGCTTCACTTCCCGGCGCCCGGCGTTGATCATGGGTTCGATGGTGAAGGTCATGCCTTCCTTCAACACTTCCCCCGTTCCCGGGCGGCCGTAGTGAAGGATTTGCGGGGGCTCGTGGAAGCCCCGGCCAATGCCGTGGCCACAGTACTCGCGAACCACGGAGAAGCGCTGGGCTTCCGCGTGGCGCTGAATGACGTGACCGATGTCCCCCAGGGTGGCCCCGGGGCGCACGGCTTCGATGCCCAGGTAGAGGCATTCCTGGGCCACCCGGCTGAGTCGCTCCCCAAGCACGCTCCCCGTGCCGCCGACGATGAACATCTTTGACGTATCCCCGTGCCAGCCATCCTTGATGACGGTGACGTCGATGTTTAAGAGATCGCCCCGCTTCAGCGCCTTCCCTTCCGTGGGAATGCCGTGGCACACGACATGGTTCACGGAGGTGCAGACGGAGGCCGGGAAGGGCGTTTGCCCCGGGGCGCCGCGGTAGTTGAGAGGGGCGGGAATGCAGTCGAGCTCTTCCACGATGAAGCGGTGACACCGGGCGTTTAAGGCGGCGGTGGTGACCCCGGGAACGACGTAGGGGGTGATCATCTCCAGTACGGAGGCGGCGGCGGCGCCAGCGGCGCGCATGCCGGCAATCTCCTCCGGCGTCTTTAGCGAGTCGGCCATGATTCGTGCCTTCGAGCGGTGGCAGCTTTCGCCGCGCAGGGGGTTTGTGCTATAACGCGCGCCGCGGCAGGGCGACGGCAGCGAAATTCGCCCCAAGCATACCTTGAATCGCCCATCCTTCGCTGCTGGAAGGGGGCAAAAATACGCACACGCTTCGACACACCTTGCTGGGGTGCCCCTTGGGGTCGGCAGGTGGGGGGCGTGGAGGCCTAACCCGGAGAAAAACCGTGACCGACATTAGCATGCGCGATTTGCTGCAGGCGGGGGTGCATTTTGGGCACCAAACCCGTTACTGGAACCCGAAGATGGCCAACTTCATCTTCGGCGCTCGCAACAAGATCCACATCATCAACCTCGAAGAGACGCTCCCGCGCTTCCGTAGCGCGCTGGACGAAGTGCGCCGCATGGGCGCGAAAAAGAACAAGCTGCTCTTCGTGGGCACCAAGCGTGCCGCGGCGAAGATCGTTCGCGAGCAAGCGAGCCGCGTCGGCATGCCCTACGTCGACCAGCGCTGGCTCGGCGGCATGCTCACCAACTACAAAACCATTCGCCAATCCATCAAGCGCCTCCGGGACCTTGAGACGGAAGCGAGCGATGGCACCTTCGATAAGCTCACCAAGCGGGAAGCCCTCATGCGTACCCGGGAAATGGAGAAGCTCGAGCGCTCCATTGGTGGCATCAAGGACATGGGCGGGCTGCCCGATGCGCTCTTCGTGATCGACGTGGAGCACGAGCGCATTGCCATCAGCGAAGCCAACAAGCTGGGGATCCCGGTCATTGGCATCGTGGATACGAACAGCAACCCCGATGGCGTGGATTACGTCATTCCTGGGAACGACGATGCCATTCGGGCCATTCGCCTCTACGTGGCGGCCTTTGCCGATGCGATCTCCGCCGGCAAGCACGCCGCCTCCGGTGATGTGTCCGCCGATGAGTTCGTCGAGGTGGAAGACGACAGCGCAGCAGCGCCGGCCGCCGAGGCCTAAGTCGAGTTCCGTTCAGGGGGCGCGCCTGGCGCGCCCAAATCAGGTCAATTAGCGAGGATAGGCACGTGGCAATTACCGCAGCCATGGTTAAGGAGCTCCGGGAACGGACCGGGCTTGGCATGATGGATTGTAAAAAAGCGCTGGTGGCATCCGAGGGGGACCTCGAGCTGGCCATCGAGCAGCTGCGTAAGGACGGTGCGCTGAAGGCCGCCAAGAAAGCCGGCCGTACCACCGCAGAGGGCCTCCTTGGGCTTCGCGTTGCCGACGATGGCTCCTCCGCCGTCCTGGCTGAGGTGAACATCGAGACGGACTTCGCGGCCCGGAACGAGCGCTTCATTGCGTGGGTGCAGCGGGTCGCCGATCAGGCCTTCGAAGCGGGCACGGATGACGTCGCCGCGCTGCTGGAAGCAGGCCTAGAAGGTGAGCGCGAAGCCCTGGTTCAGGAAATTGGTGAGAACATCACCGTGCGCCGCATTGCTCGGGTCACCGGGGCGCGGGTGGCAGCCTACGTGCACGCGGACAACCGCAAGGGCGCCCTCGTGGGTCTTTCTGCAGGGGACGAAGCCCTCGGCAAGGATCTCGCCATGCACGCCGTGGCGCTGAACCCCAAGGTTGCCACGCCGGAAGCCCTCGACCCCGCAGATCTCGCCAAGGAGCGGGAAATCTACGAGGCGCAGGCGGCGGAAAGTGGTAAGCCCGCAGAGATCGTCGCCAAGATGGTCGAAGGCCGGGTCAACAAGTACAAGGCCGAGGTCAGCATGACGGAGCAGCCCTTCGTGAAGGATGGCAACGTCAAGGTGAAGGACCTCCTTAAGGACGCCGGCGCCACCCTCGAGACGATGATTCGCTTCGAAGTGGGCGAAGGCATTGAAAAGGAAGAAACGGACTTCGCTGCTGAAGTAGCGGCGCAGATTCGCGGCGAGGCCTAGCCTCGCCCAGCACAGGGGTCGGGTCGTGTCGAAGCCATCCAGAACGCTGAAATACCGTCGTATTCTGCTCAAGCTGAGCGGCGAGGCGCTCATGGGGGATCAGAACTTCGGCATTGACCCGAAGGTCCTCGATCGCATGGCCGTGGAAATTGGCCAGCTCATCGGGGTGGGGGTTCAAGTGGGCCTCGTGGTGGGCGGGGGTAACCTGTTCCGCGGGGCCGCCCTGCATGCTGCGGGCCTCGACCGGGTGACCGGCGATCATATGGGCATGCTGGCGACGGTGATGAACTGTTTAGCCATGCGCGATGCCCTGGAACGGGCGAATATCTCTGCTTCCGTGATGTCCTCCATCCCCATGAGCGGGATCGTCGAGCATTACGATCGGCGCCGGGCCATTCGCTACCTCGATCAGGGCGACGTGGTGCTCTTCGCCGCCGGCACGGGGAACCCCTTCTTTACGACCGATTCCGCGGCCTGCCTTCGCGGCATCGAAATTGATGCAGACGTGGTCATGAAGGCCACCAAGGTCGACGGGGTTTACACCGCCGACCCCGTCCTAGATCCCTCGGCTGAGCTGCTGCCGACCCTAACCTACGATGAAGTCCTTGAGCGGGACCTCGGCGTTATGGACCTCACGGCCATTTGCCTGTGCCGGGACCACGCCATGCCCCTGCGGGTGTTCAACATGGGTAAGGTGGGCGTGCTGCTCAAGCTCATGCTGGGCGAGGAGGACGGCACCCTAATCCAAGGAGAAGCACGGTGATCGACGAGATTAAGGACGATACGGAAACGCGCATGGAAAAAAGCGTGGCGGCCCTGGAAACGGCCTTCGCGCGCATCCGCACCGGGCGAGCCAGCCCTGCGCTCCTGGACGACATCAAAATTGATTACTACGGAACGCCCACCCCCTTAAATCAGGTGGCGAGCGTGACCGTGGAAGAATCCCGAGCGCTCTTGATCTCTCCCTGGGAGAAGAAGCTCGTGCCGCAGATTGAGCGGGCAATCTTAAAGAGCGACCTGGGCCTAACTCCCAACGCGACCGCCGACGTCATCCGCCTGCCCATGCCGCCGCTGACCGAGGAGACGCGGCGCGATCTGGGCAAGCAGGCTCGGGCAGAGGCGGAGCACGCGCGGGTCTCCGTGCGCAACGTGCGCCGGGACAGCAACAGCCAGATCAAAGAGCTCCTGAAGGAAAAGATGATCAGCGAGGACGACGCCCGCCGCGCCGAGGAAACGATCCAGAAGATCACCGATCGTTTTATCGCGGAAGTCGACAAGCGTCTCGAAAGCAAGGAAGCTGATCTCCTAGAGATCTAAGGCACGAGGTCTCCCCATGTCTGAAGCGACATCGCCGCAGCTCGAGGACGGTGCCCCGCCGCGTCATGTGGCCATCATCATGGATGGCAATCATCGTTGGGCCCAGAAGCGCCACCTGCCCGGTTCCGCGGGCCACCGCGCCGGGGCCCGGGCCGTTCGCCCCGTGGCGCAGCGGGCGGCGGAGCTGGGGGTAGAGGTCCTCACCCTCTTCGCCTTTTCCACGGAAAACTGGTTTCGCCCCCGGCGCGAAGTGTCCCTGCTCATGGCGCTCATGCGTCGAGTCCTGACGGAAGATGTCGACGAGCTCCATCGTGAGCGGGTGCGGGTCCAGATCATTGGGGATCGAAGCCGCTTTTCCGAAGACCTCCAGAAGCTGATGGCTGATGCGGAGGCGCTGACGGCTCAAAACACGCGCATGACCCTCATGATTGCTGCGAACTACGGCGGACGCTGGGATATCGTGAATGCGGCCCGGGCCCTAGCCCAGGAGGTCGAAGCCGGTCGTCTTCGTGCTCAGGACATCGACGAGTCCGCGTTGGATGGCGCCCTCAGCCTTGCCGGCGTGCCGCCCCCCGACCTCTGCATTCGCACGGGCGGGGACCATCGCATATCCAACTTTTTGCTGTGGCAATTCGCCTACACGGAGCTTTTCTTCACCGATCGTTTCTGGCCCGATTTTGATGGGGCGGCACTTGAGGAAGCCCTCGGCGAATTTTATTGCCGGCAGCGGCGCTTTGGACGCCGCTAAACGCACGAAGCTCCCACCGCGCCCAAGGCCCTATGCAAGCCCTAATCAAGGTACACTGCCTTATCGCTGGGGAGAGGGCGGGCCATGCTGAAGCAACGTATCCTGACCGCGGTGCCCTTGGCCGCGGCCTTCCTTGCCGCCCTTTTCTATCTGCCCTCTTCGGCCTTTGCGGGCCTCATTGCGCTGCTCCTGCTCCTAGCCGGCTGGGAGTGGGGCGCCCTTGCGGGCCTGCCTACGGGGCCCCGAATCGCCTTCTTGCTCGTGCTGGCGTTGCTCCTCGGCGCGCTTTTGGCGCAGCGCGGGCAGCTTGAGCCCTGGCTCTTTCCGCTATCCCTTGGCCTTTGGGTCTTCCTTTCCGTGCTCGTGCTTACCTTCCCTCGCAGTGCCCCCGTGCTTCGGGGCACGGGGCTGCGCCTCGGGCTTGCGGTTTTAGTGCTCGCTCCGGCCTATCTGGCGGTGCTGGTGCTCTACAGCGCAGGGCCTTGGCATCTTCTATGGGCGCTGGGCGTCGTTTGGGCCGCGGATATCGGCGCCTACTTTGCGGGGCGTCGCTTCGGGAAGCGGAAGCTGGCGCCGGCGGTGAGCCCCGGGAAAAGTTGGGAAGGGGCCCTTGGGGGGCTCGCCTGCGCGCTCCTCGTATCCCTCGCCTTTGCCTACGCCCTCGCCGTGCCCTGGGGTGCGCCGCTTCTGCTGTTCACCGTGCTGATGGCTGTTTTGTCTATCTTTGGGGATCTCTTCGAAAGCGTGCTTAAGCGCACGGCCGGGGTGAAGGACTCGGGAGGGCTCCTGCCCGGGCACGGCGGCGTCCTCGATCGTCTCGATGCGCTGTTGCCTGCCTTGCCCCTGGCTGCGCTTGGCCTCGGGGTCTTGCCCTCCGGGGGCTAGGAAGGGGACGGTTATGAAGCCCGATCAGATCACCATTCTTGGCGCCACCGGCTCCATTGGCGAAAGCACGCTGGCGGTGCTGGCCGAGCACCCGGAGCGTTATTCCGTTTATGCCCTGACGGCTCATCGCCAGGCTGACAAGCTGCTCGATCAGTGTCGGCGCTTCCGGCCTCGTTATGCGGTGCTGGTGGACTCGACCGGAGCCTCGACCCTTGCGGCGGCGCTGAAGGCCGAGGGACTTCCCACGGAGCTACGGGTGGGGGCCGAGGCCCTGGTGGCTGTGGCCGAGGCCCCGGAGGTGGACCAGGTCATGGCGGCCATTGTCGGGGCGGCGGGCCTGCCACCGACCTTGGCGGCGGCGGAGGCGGGAAAGCGCGTGCTCCTGGCCAACAAGGAAGCCCTGGTGGTCGCCGGTCCGCTGTTTATGGAGGCGGTCCGCCGCGGCGGGGGCGCCCTGCTTCCCATCGACAGCGAGCACAACGCGCTGTTCCAATGCATGCCGCCGGGCTACGTGGCGGGCCAGACCCCGGCAGGGGTGCGAAAGCTCCTGCTCACGGGATCGGGCGGACCCTTTCGCCGCCGCGATCCCGCGACCCTCGGAGCCGTAACCCCGGAGGAGGCCTGCGCCCACCCCAATTGGTCCATGGGGCAAAAGATCTCCGTGGATTCCGCAACCATGATGAATAAGGGCCTTGAGTTCATCGAGGCCTGCCTGCTCTTCGCAACGCCACCCAGTGGGATCGAGGTGGTGATCCATCCCGAGTCGGTTATCCATTCCCTGGTCGCCTATGAGGATGGTTCCGTGCTGGCCCAGCTGGGCCCCCCGGATATGCGCACGCCGATTGCCGCAGGCCTGTCTTGGCCGGACCGGATCGACGCTGGCGTTTCCCTCCTTGATCTTGTGTCCGTGGGTTCCCTGACCTTTGAGGCCCCGAGCTTTGAGCGCTTTCCCTGCCTTGCTTTGGCGCTGGCTGCGGCGGAGCGGGGTGGCTTGGCCCCCGCCTGGTTAAACGCCGCAAACGAGGTTGCCGTTGCTGCCTTCCTTGCGCGGCGCATCGGTTATCTGGCGATCCCTGCTATCATCGACCGGGTGATGCAGGGGGCAACCCTTGCGCCCGCAGAATCCCTGGAGGCCGTGCTTGCCGCGGACCGGGAAGCGCGCAGGGCGGCGGAAGCGCTGCTGCCCACCTACGCGGCCTAGAAGGCCTAAATTTCAAGAGAGCACCGTCGCATGGACCTGCTTCAAACGATCCTTGCCTTGCTGCTAACCCTCGGAATCCTGGTGACGGTGCACGAGGCCGGCCATTTTTTTGTCGCCCGCCATTTTGGCGTGCGCGTGCTGCGTTTCTCCCTGGGTATGGGGCCGGTGCTGTGGCGGCGCCAGGGGGCCGGGGGGACGGAGTTTGCCTTAAGCCTTTTGCCCATTGGGGGCTACGTCAAAATGCTCGAAGGGGAAGCCGATGGCATTGCCTCGGCGCCGGGCCAGCGCGCCTTCAGCGAGACTCACCCCGCGGCCCGCATCGCCATCGCCCTAGGGGGGCCGGTGGCCAATCTCCTTTTGGCGGTGCTCGTGTATTGGGTTCTATTTGTCTCCGGGGTGACGGGGCTCGTGCCCTACGTGAAGGCGCTGGAGGGCGCCGAGGGCCCCGCCCAGGGCGCCCGGGTGCTGGCCGTGGACGGCCAGGAAACGGCGAGCTGGAACGCCGTCAACGAGGCTTTGGTCCGACGCCTCGGGGAATCGGGGCGGATCACCTTTACGTTGGAAGGGGACCGGGGCCCCTGGACCCTAGAGCGGCCCATTGAGCGCTGGCTCGCCGATGCGGAGGCGCCTCAGTTTCTCTCTGAGCTCAAGCTCGAGCCCGCCTACCCGGTGGTGCTTGGTCGGATCCTCGAGGCCAGTCCGGCGGAGGCCGCGGGCTTGCGCCCCGGGGACCGTATCACCGCCGTGAACGGGCAAGGGGTCGAGCATTGGCGTGCCTTTGTCGACGCCGTGCAGGCCGCTGGCTCGGAAACGCTTACCCTTAACCTTGAGCGGGGGGGTGAGTCTCGTCGCCTAACCGTTCAGCCCCGCCTTGAGGAAGGGAAGGGTTTTTTGGGGGTAGGGCCTGCCTACGCAGTGCAGCGCTGGGGTCTTGGGGAAGCGGTGGGGGAGGCCGTTCTGGCCACCTGGGATAAGACGGCCATGACCCTGGGGCTCGTCAAGAAGATGGTGCAGGGCCTCGTTTCCACAAGAAACTTGAGCGGCCCCATTACCATTGCTAAGGTCGCCGGCGATTCAGCGAAGTCCGGGGTAGAAACCTTCCTGGGTTTCCTCGCGCTGCTGAGCGTCAGCCTTGCGGTTTTGAATCTGCTCCCCATACCGGTCCTTGATGGGGGGCACGTGGTGCTCCATATGCTTGAGTGGGTGCGCGGCGCACCGCTCCCGGAGCGGGTGCAGGCCCTGGGGGTTCAGGTGGGCTTAATGCTGGTCGTGAGCTTAATGGCCCTGGCCCTAATTAACGATTTTTCCCGACTTTAGAGACGCTTAGTGAAATTTCCTTTTCTCTCCGCCCCGCGCTCGGTGCTCATGGCGCTGATGCTTGGCCTTGCTCCCCTGGGGGCCTTGGCAGAAGACGCCGGTAGCGCCGCGGCCTTCACCATCGGAGATATCCGGGTGCAGGGGCTGCAGCGGGTTTCCCCGGGGACGGTATTTGGCTTGCTCCCGGTGAACGTCGGGGATCGCTACGATGAATATTTGGCTCGGGAGACCCTCCGCTCCCTCTTCTCCTCGGGCTACTTCAGCGATATCGGGGTCGGGCGTGACGGCAACGTGCTGGTGCTGACGCTCCTGGAGCGCCCGGCCATCGACTCCATCACCCTTGAGGGCAACGAGTCCATCGAAACCGATGCGCTCCTCGAGGGGCTGGCGGGATCGGGGCTCGCCGAAGGGGAAATTTTCCAACGGGCCACCCTCGAGCGCGTCGAGCTCGAGCTCACGCGGCAGTACGTCTCCCAGGGCCGCTACGGCGCGAGCATCGAGGCGGAGGTCGAGGACCTCCCCCGCAACCGGGTTGCGGTGAAGATCGAAATTGAAGAAGGCTCCGTCGCTAAGGTGCGCCACCTGAACATCGTGGGGAATACGGTCTACACCGACCGGGAGCTCCTCGATAGCTTCGAGATGAAACTTCCGAGCCTCCTTTCTTTCTATAAGAACGACGATCGCTATTCCCGGGAAAAGCTCTCCGGCGACCTCGAACGCCTTGAGGCCTATTACAAAGACACGGGCTACGTGAACTTCCGCATCGACTCCACCCAGGTGACCGTCAACCCCGACAAGAGCGAGGTGTACATCACCATCAATGTCGATGAGGGGGATAAGTACACGGTCAGTGACGTGGAGCTAGCTGGGGAGCTTAACGATGTTCCGGCAGAGGCCCTGGAATCCCTGCTTCTGGTCTTCGAAGGGCAAACCTTCTCCCAGGCGCTAGTGACGGCCACGGAAGAGCGGCTGACGAGCGCGCTCGGCAATGCGGGCTACACCTTCGCCGAGGCCAATGGCGTCCCCGAAGTCGAGGAAGATGAAGGCACGGTGCGGCTGCGCTTTTTTGTGGATGCGGGGCAGCGCGCCTATGTCCGTCGAATCAACTTCCGGGGCAACACCCTCACCCGAGACAACGTGCTGCGCCGGGAGATGCGCCAGCAGGAGGGAGGCTGGGCCTCCACTTCTCAAATCGACCTCTCCAAGGTGCGCCTGGAGCGGCTGGGCTACTTTAAGACCGTCAACGTCGAAACCCCGGCCGTTCCGGGGACGGAAAACCAGATTGACGTCGAGTTCAGCGTTGAGGAGCAGCCCTCCGGGAGCATCTCCGGCACCCTCGGCTACGCCCAACAGGCAGGGCTGATCCTCGGGGCGCAGTACCAGGAGAACAACGTCTTTGGCACCGGGAACTCCACGAGCGTGGGGATCAACTGGTCCCAGTTCCAGCAGTCCGTGAACTTCAATTTCTTTAATCCCTATTTCACCGTCGACGGCATCAGTCGAGGGTTCAACCTGTTCTACCGCGAGACGAACTTTGGTCAGCAAAACATCGCTCGCTTCCTGACCAATGCCTACGGGGCCGGGGTCAACTTTGGATACCCCATTAGCGAAGTCGAGCGCCTCAATTTTGGGGTGAATATCGACTATACGGATATCACCGCGGGGTTGTTCCCGGCGCAGGAAATCACCAGCTTCATCCAGTCCGAGGGCAGCACCTTCCTGAATTACACGGCGAACCTCACCTGGATCAACTCCCAGCTGAACCGGGGGCTTTTTCCCACCCGGGGCTCGTCCCAGAACCTCTCGGCGGAAGTCGCCCTTCCCGGCAGCGACCTGATGTTTTTCAAGGTGCGCTACGAGGGGCAGAAGTTCATACCCCTCGGGCCCATTTTTACCCTTCGGGCCCATACCAAGCTGGGCTACGGGGACGCCTTTGGGGGGAGCTCAACGCTGCCCTTTTATGAGCATTTCTTTGCCGGCGGCTTCGGGTCTGTGCGGGGCTTTGAGCTGAACTCCCTGGGTCCCCGAGCTACCGAGCCCCCCGATTCCCCCTTCCAGGGGCGCCGGCCTCAGCCCTTCGGGGGGAATGTGCTGATTAGCGGTGGTCTGGAAGTCATTCTGCCCGTGCCCTTCGTGGAGGATGACCGGCAGTTCCGTCCCGTGGCTTTCTTCGACTTCGGCAACGTGTTCAACACGGACTGCCCCCGCACGAGCACCCGCTGCTATGGGCCTTCCCTGGATGACATGCGCTATTCCCTGGGGTTGGGGGTGACCTGGCTCAGTGGCTTTGGTCCCCTGTCCTTTGGAGTGGCTCAGGTGTTCAACGAAGATACTGATGACCAAACGCAGTTTTTCCAGTTTGAGCTCGGCCGAACGTTCTGATCGCCAGGTGTGCTCGGGGCGCGGGCGCGGTACACTTCCGCGGCGGGTGCTTGCCGAAGCGCCTAGGGTTTATCCGTTACCGAATGAGGGAGATTTCACTGTGAAGCGAGTACTGGCTTTTGTCCTGGGTCTGGGTGCCTTGGGCCTCGCCCCCTTAGCCGGGGCGGAACTCAAGATTGCCGTCGTCGATGTGCAAGCTGCCATTGGCCAAACTCAGGAAGCGCAGACCTTCCTTGAAAAGGTTCAGGAGTCGCTGGAAGCTGACCTGGAGCGAATCCGGGAGCTGACGGCGCAGCGCGCAGAGATCGAAGAGAAGGTTCAGCGGGATGCGGAAGTCATGGGTGAGGAAGAGCGCACCCGGCTCTCGGAAGATTACGAGCGCATCACCTCCGACCTCCAGTACCGCACGGAGACCTATCAGAAAGCCGTGAATCGCCGCCGCAATGAGCTGTTCCAGAAGATGGGTCCTGGCGTGCAGGCTGCCCTCGATGACCTCGTGAAGCTCGAGGCCTACGATTTGGTGCTGCCCCGGAACACGGTGATCTACGTGAACCCCAAGCACGACATTACGCGCAAGGTCACGGAAGTCCTCGACAAGCAGAGTTAAAGCAAGGCGACAGTCGGCGGCGTCGGTTTCGCCGGCGCCGCCCCGGCTGAAAGGAGTCTTGCGGTGGAATACCCCCTTCCCATAGAAACCATTCTTGAGCGGTTGCCTCATCGCTATCCGTTCCTTCTCGTGGACCGGATCCTCGAGGCCGAGCTCGGCGAGTCCATTCGGGCGCTCAAGAACGTCACCATCAACGAGCCCTTCTTTCAGGGACACTTTCCGGGCCACCCAGTGATGCCAGGGGTGCTGATGGTGGAAGCCCTGGCGCAGACCGCGGGCATCCTCGCCTTTCTAACCCATAGCCAGCACCCGGAAGACGACGCCGTGGTGTATCTGGCGGGCACGGACAAGTGCCGTTTCAAGCGCCCCGTCACCCCCGGGGATCAGCTCATCCTGGAGGCGAAGTTCCTCGTGGATAAGCGTCGCCTGATGAAGTTCGCCTGCCGCGCGCTCGTGGACGACAAAGTGGTATGCGAGACCGAGCTGATGTGCGCGCAGCGCGCCCTCAGCTAGCGTGTCCCCCCGCCGGCCCCGTCCTCCCCTCCCGCTTTGGCTGGCCGACTGGGGTGATGCCCCGGAAGGCTGGATTGCGGGGGTAGACGAAGTGGGGCGCGGCCCCCTGGCCGGTCCCGTGGTGGCTGCGGCGGTGGTGTTTCCCCCCGGGGAAACCCCTCCGGCGGTCGGAGATTCCAAGACCTTAAGTGCGACCCGGCGCGGGGCCCTGGTGCCGGAGATCAAGGCTTGCGCCCAGGCCTGGGCCCTCGGCTGGGCGGATGTGGAGGAAATCGACCGGCTGAATATTCTGCAGGCGAGCTTGCTGGCCATGCGGCGGGCCCTTGCGGGGCTCGGGCGCGAGCCCGCGCTCGTGCTCGTGGATGGGAATCAGCGCATTCCCGAGCTCCTCTGCGCCCAGCGAACGGTGCCCCGGGGCGATAGCCGGGTGGCAGCCATCGCGGCGGCTTCGATTCTGGCTAAGGAGGCCCGGGACGAAGCCCTCTGCGCCCTGGGTGAGCGTTATCCCGGCTATGGCTTCGAGCGTCATTCCGGCTATCCTGTACCGGAGCATCTCGCCGCCCTCGAGGCCCTCGGGCCGACCCCGGCCCATCGCCGAAGCTTTGGGCCCGTGCGGCGATGCTTGGCCGCCTTCACCCCGGGAGAGGAACCGAAGCCATCGTGACCGCCCCGCCCTTTGTCCATCTTCGCGTGCACTCGGAGTACAGCCTCATCGACGGGCTGGTCCGGGTGAAGCCGCTGGTGGCCAAGTGCGAAGCCCTCGCCATGCCCGCCGTGGGGCTGACCGATCACAACAATCTCTTTGCCCTTTTGAAGTTCTACGGCGCTGCCCGAAGTGCGGGGGTTAAGCCGATCGTAGGCTGTGACCTTGCGCTGCGGGATGAAAAGGGCGCCCTGAGCCAGGTGACCGTTTTCGTTGAAAACGCCAAGGGCTACGGTCACCTGACGCGCCTCATTTCTGATGCCTACCTCGCGCCGGAGCGCGCCTCTGCCGTGGCCGTGGCCAAGGGCGAGCTCCTTGCGCAGAACGAGGGGCTGGTTCTGCTCCTGGGGCGCCATTCCCCCCTTGGGGCCGTGGCGGAGGAGGGGGAGGCGGCCTTCGATGAGGCGCTGGCGCCCTGGCAGGAAGCCTTCGGAGACCGTCTCTTCTTCGAGCTCACTCGAACCGGCCGGGCTGGTGAGGAAGGTTGGCTCGCTACCGCCATGCTCGCTTCGGCTCGCCGGGGAGTGCCGGTGGTGGCGACGAATGACGTGCGCTTTCTCGAGGCCGACGACTATGAGGCCCACGAGACCCGGGTGTGCATCCATGAGGGGCGGGTCCTGGGCGACCCTCGCCGGCCCCGGCGCTACAGTGAGGCCCAGTACTTCTGCAGCGCGGAGGAAATGCAGGCCCGCTTTGAAGATATCCCCGAGGCTCTTAGCAATACGGTGGTGATTGCGCAGCGCTGCAATCTTACCCTGGCCCTGGATACCTACTATTTGCCCGAGTATCCGATCCCTGAGGGGGAAACGCTTGAGGGCTACTTCCGCCGCATCAGCTGGGACGGCCTTGCGGCGCGCCTGGCCCGGCTGCCGGCGCTTCCCGAGGACGGGGAGCGAGGCCGTAAGGCCTACGAGGCGCGGCTTCAGGAAGAGCTCGACATCATCTGCCAGATGGACTTCCCGGGCTACTTCCTCATCGTGGCGGAGTTCATCGCCTGGGCGAAGGACAACGGCGTGCCCGTGGGGCCCGGGCGAGGCTCCGGTGCGGGCTCCCTCGTGGCCTATGCCCTCGGCATTACCAATCTCGATCCCCTGGCCTATGACCTGCTGTTTGAGCGTTTCCTGAATCCCGAGCGGGTCTCCATGCCCGACTTCGACGTGGATTTCTGCATGGAAGGGCGGGACCGGGTCATTGGCCACGTGGCTGACCTCTACGGCGCCGGCGCCGTTTCCCAGATCGTGACCTACGGCACCATGGCGGCGAAGGCTGTGGTGCGGGACGTGGCCCGGGTCCAGGGCAAGCCCTATGGCCTCGCCGATAAGCTCTCAAAGATGATCCCCTTTGAGGTCGGCATGACCTTGCACAAGGCCCTCGAGCAGGAGCCCACGCTGAAGGCCTTCGTTGAGGAAAACGAAGAGGTCAGTGAAATCATGGACATGGCCTTCTCCCTGGAAGGCCTGGTGCGCAATATCGGTAAGCACGCGGGCGGTGTGGTGATCGCCCCGGGGCAGCTCACGGATTTCGTGCCCCTCGTCACGGACGAGCAGGGCGCCCTCATGACCCAATTCGACAAGGACGACGTTGAGCGGGCGGGACTGGTCAAGTTCGACTTTCTAGGCCTTCGGACCCTCACGATTATTAACTGGGCGCTGGAAGCCATTAACGCCCAGCGGGCCGCGCAGGACGAGCTGCCTCTGGATATCGACGCCATTCCCTTGGATGACGAACGCGTCTTCGGGCTTCTGAAGCGAGCGGAAACCACCGCCGTGTTCCAGCTCGAATCCCGGGGCATGAAGGAGCTGATCAAGCGTCTGCTCCCGGACAGCTTCGAGGACATCGTGGCCCTGGTGGCCCTGTTCCGCCCCGGGCCCCTGCAGTCGGGCATGGTCGATGACTTCATCGATCGGAAGCACGGGCGGGCGACGGTCACCTACCCCCATCCGGCCCTTGAACCCATTTTGAGCAACACCTACGGCGTCATCCTCTATCAAGAACAGGTCATGCAGATCGCCCAGGTGCTGGCGGGCTATACCCTCGGCGGCGCCGACCTCCTGCGCCGGGCCATGGGAAAGAAAAAGCCCGAGGAAATGGCGAAGCAGCGGGAGATTTTCCTCACCGGGGCGGCGGCTCAGGGGATCGACGGCGCCATCGCGTCCCCGATTTTCGATCTCATGGAGAAGTTCGCGGGCTACGGCTTTAACAAGTCCCATTCTGCCGCCTACGCGCTCGTTTCCTATCAAACCGCCTGGCTGAAGCATCACTATCCCGCCCCCTTCATGGCGGCGGTGATGTCCTCGGACATGCAGAACACGGACAAAATTGTCGTGTTCATCGAGGAGGCTCGGCAGATGGGGCTTACCCTGCGGCCGCCCGATGTGAATTACGGTGCCTACCGCTTTCAAGCCACGGCGGAAGGGGAAATTATCTACGGTCTTGGGGCCATCAAGGGCGTGGGGGAAGGGCCCATCGAAGCCATCGTCGCCAGCCGGACCGACGCAGGCCCCTACGAAGATCTTTTCGATCTCTGCCGGAGGGTGGACGCCCGGCGCCTGGGCAAGCGCGTGCTTGAGGCGCTGATTCGCGCCGGGGCGCTTGATTCCCTCGCGCCTAAGACGGAAGCGGGCCCGGCCCACCGGGGCGCCTTGCTGGCGCAGCTGGACGAGGCGCTGCAGGCCGCGGAGCAAGCACTGCGGAACGACGCAGCGGGTATGGGAGATCTTTTCGGTGGCCTGGAGGCGCCGGCGCCGCCGCCGGGGCTCACCGTGGTGCGGCCCCTGAGTGAGCATGAGCGGCTTCGGGGCGAAAAGGAGACCCTGGGGCTTTACCTGACGGGCCATCCCATTGATAGCTATGAGGACGAGCTTCGGTCCATGGTGCCCACGCGCCTATCCGAGCTGAAGGCTGATCGCGGAGCGCAGCTGGTGGCGGGCCTGGTGGTGGATCTTCGGGTGGTACGGACCAAGCGCGGGGATGCCATTCTCTTTGCCACCATCGACGATCGAAGCAGTCGCCTCGAGATCCTGATCTCCGGGGAAGTGCTCGATGCCCATCGGGAAAAGCTGGTGAAAGATGCGGTCCTGCTGTTTGAGGGGGAGCTGTCCTTTGACGATTTCTCCGGCGCCCTGCGCATGCGTCGATGTCAGGGCGTCTTCTCCATGACCGAGGCGCGGCAGCGCTTCGCCGTTGCCCTGGAGCTTTGCGTCTCGCAAAAGGACGAAGGGCCGGGGTTCGCAACCCAGCTGGCCGAGGCCCTTGGGCCCTACCGAGGCGAGGGCTGCCCCGTCGCGGTGCACTATCGTCGGTGCGATGCCGAAGTTCGCCTTCGCTTGTCCGATGAGTGGCGCGTGCTACCCAGCGATGACCTCCTGGAGCGGCTCCGGGAGCGCCTTCCCGTTGATCGGGTTGCCCTGCGCTATCCCGAGCACCGTGGGTCCTAAGGCCGCCCTCCAGCCTTTGCTTGCAGCGCTTGGGGAGGCCCTGGCGCCCCCTCCGAAAGGTCTTTGGGTCGCCTGTTCGGGGGGCCTCGATTCCCTAACCCTTCTTCATCTAACGGCGCAGTTTTGTCGCGATGCAGGGTGGGCGCCCCCAGGGGTGGTCCACGTCAATCATGGGCTTCATGCCCATGCGGACCGCGCCGAAGCAGAGGTGCAGCGGATCGCCCGGTCCCTTGGGCTCCCCTGGCATGGCGTTCGTGTGTCCGTCCGTCCCGGTGCTTCGGGGCCTGAGGCGGCGGCCCGGGATGCCCGCTACGCGGTCTTTGACGCTCTGCTCGGCCGTGACGAAGTCCTCTTGCTTGCCCACCACGAGGACGACCAGGCCGAGACCGTTTTCCTTCGTCTGCTCCGCGGCTCCGGGCTTGGGGGCCTTGGGGCCATGGCGCCGAGCCGGCCCCTAGGTAAGGGGCGGCTTCTGCGGCCCTGGCTTGCCCAACCCAGGGCGCGCCTCGAAGCCGCCGCGGAGGCCCTCGCCCTCACCCCGGTGGTGGATCCGAGCAACGAGGATGTGCGCTTTGACCGCAACTTTCTTCGCCAGGAGATTTTTCCCGCGCTCGCGGCTCGCTGGCCTGGCTTCCCGCAGCGCGTTGCCCATAG
>JAYOYG010000008.1:0-10062 GCA_038153445.1 Pseudomonadales bacterium | reverse complement strand
TTTTTCCCGCGCTCGCGGCTCGCTGGCCTGGCTTCCCGCAGCGCGTTGCCCATAGTGCAGCGGTGTTGCGGCGGCTAGCCCAGGCCGAGGGGCGTCTCCTAGGGGCGGAGGGAGAGGCGGCTGGCCCCCTGGCCCTCGCGGAATTGCCCCCCGGTCTCGAGGAACGAGGCGATGTGCTGGTCCGCTGGCTCCGGCACCAGGGCGTGCGGGTGCGGAGCCGGACTCAGCTGTTCGCCTTCTGCGCCCAGCTTGAGGCCCGGGAGGATGCGCTGCCCCAGCTCGACCTCGGGGGGTGCACGCTCCGGCGGTGGCGCGGCGCGCTTTGGGTGGCCCCCCGGCTCCCGGCGCCGGACAGGGAAGGAAGGCCCCTGGCCCCGGGCCGCTGGCCCTTTCCCGGGGGGGTGCTCGAGGTGCGGGAGGCTGAGGCGGGCGACGAGCCTTTTGCCCTCGCTCCCGGGCCTTACCGGGTTTGCCAGGGTTCCTTGCCTGGCCGTCAGCGTCTGCAACCGGAGCCTGCTCGACCCCATAAGACCATCAAGGCCCTGCTTCAGGAGGCCGCCGTACCCCCCTGGCGGCGCCCCTACTTACCCCAGCTTTGGGCGGGGGGTCGGTTTCTTGGCTGGCCGGGGGTGGCCCTGGCGGGGGGGCGGCCTGCGGGACCGCAATGGGTGCTCCATTGGCGTTTCCAGGGGCTCGCCGAGGCAAAACGCGTTGAATAGGACGGTCACCGCTGTTAGGCTGGACTCCCATCTCGGGCCCGCTATTCCAGCGAGTCTCCTCATGAGATGGGAGCCTCATGACCCAATATATTTGCGTAACCGGCGGGGTGGTTTCCTCGCTGGGTAAAGGCATTCTTGCGGCGTCCCTCGCCGCCGTGCTCGAAGCCCGCCAGCTCAAGGTCACGATCCTCAAACTCGACCCTTACATCAACGTGGATCCGGGCACCATGAGCCCGTTTCAGCACGGGGAGGTTTTCGTCACCGAAGACGGCGCGGAGACCGACCTTGACCTTGGCCACTATGAGCGCTTCCTGCGGACGCGCATGACCCGCTTTAACAACTTCACCACGGGAAGCGTCTACGCCGAAGTGCTGAAGAAGGAGCGGCGCGGGGACTACCTGGGCGGAACCGTGCAGGTCATTCCCCACATCACCGATGAGATCAAGCGTCGCATTAAAGCGGGGGGCGAGGGCTACGACGTGGCGCTTCTGGAAATCGGCGGAACGGTGGGGGATATCGAGTCCCAGCCCTTCCTCGAAGCCATTCGTCAGCTTCGCCTCGAAGTGGGTGGGCAGAATTGCCAGCTCATTCATCTCACCCTGGTGCCCTTTATCGCCACCGCCGGGGAGACGAAGACGAAGCCGACGCAGCACTCGGTGAAAGAGCTGCGGTCCATCGGGCTTCAGCCTGACGTGCTGATTTGCCGCTCTAGCCACGAAATCGACGAAAGCTCCCTGCGCAAAATTGCCCTGTTCACCAGCGTGGAAGAGCGGGCCGTGATCCCCGTAGAGGATGCTGCGACCATTTACGCGATCCCCGCCATGCTTCACGCCCGGGGCCTCGATTCCATCATCTGTGAACGGCTCGGGCTTGAGGCGCCGCCCGCGGATCTTTCCGAGTGGAACCGGGTGAGCGAAGCTCTGCTGAACCCCCAGCGGACTCTGCGCATCGCCATGGTCGGTAAGTACATGGAACTGATGGATGCCTATAAATCCCTCACCGAGGCCCTGAGCCACGCGGGAATCGCGCGCCATGCGAAGGTCATCATCGATGCCATCGACGCCGAGCGGGTAGAGCGAGAGGGCTCGGGGTGCCTCGAGGCGGCGGACGCGATCTTGGTTCCTGGCGGTTTTGGGGCCCGGGGCTTCGAAGGCAAAATCTTGGCAGCGCGCTATGCCCGGGAGCAGGGCGTGCCCTACCTGGGCATTTGCTATGGCCTGCACGCGGCCATCATCGAATTTGCGCGCCACGCCGCGGGCCTCGATGGGGCGAACTCCACGGAAATCGATCCGGCGTCCCCGAATCCCGTGGTGGCGCTGGTGACGGAATGGACGGACGATGAGGGGAAAACCCAGCTTCGTGACGAGGGGTCGGACCTGGGCGGCACCATGCGCCTTGGAGCTCAGCGTTGTAACCTTGTTCCCGGGTCCCTGGCGCAGCGCACCTACGCTGCGGAATCGGTATCGGAGCGGCACCGCCATCGCTTTGAAGTGAACGAACGTTTTGTACCGGCTTTAGAGGCCGCGGGGCTTCGAATTGCCGGGCGGGCCGCGAAGGACGATCTCGTGGAGATGATCGAGGTCCCCGAGCATCCCTGGTTCCTGGCGTGCCAGTTCCACCCCGAATTTACCTCGACGCCCCGGGAGAGCCACCCGCTCTTCCTGGGCTTTATTGATGCGGCTCTTGCGGAGCACGCACGGCGCAGCGCGACGGCCTAGGCGCGGCTGATCAGGAGATGAGCATGGAACTTTGCGGATTTAAGGTGGGCCCCACTGAGCCCCTATTCCTGATTGCGGGGCCCTGCGTGATTGAAAGCCAGGCCCTGGCGGAGGAGACCGCCGGGACCCTTAAGGCCCTCACGGAGCGCCTGGGCATTCCATTCATCTACAAATCGAGCTTCGATAAGGCGAATCGATCTTCCCATGCGAGCTACCGTGGGCCGGGCCTCGAGGCCGGGCTGAAGGTGCTTGAGCACGTCAAAAAAACCTTTGATTTGCCAGTGCTTACGGACGTGCACGAAGATACGCCGATGGAAGAGGTCGCCAGCGTGGTGGACGTGCTCCAAACCCCCGCCTTCCTGTGCCGGCAGACGAATTTTATCCAGCGCGCCTGTTCCGTGGGCCGCCCCGTGAATATTAAGAAGGGCCAGTTCCTGGCCCCCGGGGACATGGCGAACGTGGTGGATAAGGCTCGAGCCACGGGGAATGAGGCGATCATGGTGTGTGAGCGAGGCGTAAGCTTCGGGTACAACAACCTGGTTTCGGATATGCGGGCCCTATCGATCATGCGGGAGACGGGGGCGCCGGTGGTTTTCGATGCCACCCACTCCGCCCAGCTTCCTGGGGGGAAGGGCACGGCCTCCGGGGGTATGCGGGAGGTCATCCCGGTGCTCGCTCGGGCGGCGGTGGCCGCAGGGGTGTCTGGGCTTTTCATGGAAACTCACCCGGACCCAGAGAAAGCGCTTTCCGATGGCCCGAACAGCTGGCCCCTGGGGAAGCTCGAGGCCCTCTTGGAAACGCTGCTCGAACTCGATCGGGTCGTGAAGGCGCGGCCCTTCGCCGAGGACGCCTTCCGCACGGCCTAAGCTAGGGTGGGTAGCGCCCCGGGGGCGCTGCGCAGTTCAGTCATCGACAGTATTGAGAACGCTAAGGGGAACGGGGTGGCAGAGATTCAGCAGATTATTGCGCGGGAAATCATGGATTCCCGGGGCAATCCGACGGTGGAAGCGGACGTCACGCTTAGCGATGGCAGCTTTGGCCGGGCCGCGGCCCCCTCGGGTGCCTCCACCGGGTCCCGGGAAGCCTTGGAGCTTCGGGACCAGGATGCGGGGCGCTATCTGGGTAAGGGGGTGCTCAAGGCCGTGGGGGCCGTGAACGAGGTCCTCGCTCCGGCGCTGAAAGGGCGTAGCGCGCTAGATCAGCGGGGCTTGGATCAGCGCATGCTTGAGCTTGATGGCACGCCGAATAAGGCGCAGCTGGGCGCCAATGCGCTGCTGGCCGTTTCCCTGGCCGCGGCCAAGGCGGGGGCGGCGGCACAGGGCCTGCCCCTCTATGCCCATATTCGCGGGCTGGCGGGCACCGACTACGCCATGCCCCTGCCCATGATGAACATTCTGAACGGCGGGGAGCATGCGGATAACAACGTCGATATTCAGGAATTCATGATCCAACCCGTGGGCGCCGGGAGCTTCCGGGAGGCCCTGCGCTACGGCGCGGAAATCTTTCATGCCCTCAAGGCCGTGCTGAAGGCTCGGGGGCTCGCCACTGCGGTGGGGGATGAGGGGGGCTTTGCGCCGAACCTCCCCAGCAATGAAGCGGCCCTTGAGGTGATTGCGGAGGCCGTGGCGAAGGCGGGCTTTACCCTTGGGGACGACATTACGCTGGCGCTCGATTGCGCGGCGAGCGAGTTCTACAAGGACGGCGTTTATCATCTCGCTGGGGAAGGGCAGCGCTTCGACGCGGAAGGCTTTGCGCAGTATCTCGCGACGCTTTGCGAGCGTTACCCCATCGTCTCCATCGAAGATGGCATGGACGAGAGCGACTGGGCGGGTTGGGCGGCGCTGACGCGGCGCCTGGGGGACCGGGTCCAGCTTGTCGGCGATGACCTCTTCGTCACCAACACGGAGATCCTGGCCCGGGGCATCGATGAGCAGGTGGCCAACGCCATCCTCATCAAGTTCAACCAGATCGGCACGCTCTCGGAGACCCTCGACGCCATTGCCATGGCGTCCAAGGCTGGCTACGCCAGCGTTATTTCCCATCGCTCCGGGGAGACGGAAGACGTCACCATTGCCGATTTGGCCGTGGGTACGGGGGCTGGGCAGATCAAAACCGGGTCCCTTTGCCGCTCCGATCGGGTCGCGAAGTACAACCAGCTGCTCCGAATCGAAGAAAGCCTTGGGGCCGAGGCCCCCTACCGTGGGCGCGGTGAGCTCCGTAGCTAAGATCGGAGGCGACGGCCGGCTATCCGCTCCCGGGCGGCGGCTGCGTTGGCTCATGCTTGGACTTCTTGTACTCCTGGGTGCGCTCCAGCTTCGGCTATGGACGGGAAAGGCCAGCTGGGCCGAGGTATGGACCCTTGAAGCGCGCTTGCAGGCCGCTGAGGCGGAAAATGCCCGGCTGGCGGAAGATAACGCTGCCCTTGAAGCCGAGGTGCGACGCTTAAAGGCCGATCCCCGGGAGCTCGAGGGCCGGGCGCGGGAAGATCTAGGCATGATTCGCGATGGAGAGACCTTCATCCTCGTGCTGCCGCGAGCGGAGCCGTCCCCATGAGCAAAAGACGGCGTTGGGCAGTCGTTCCGGCCGCGGGGGTGGGGCAGCGCATGGGCGGTGCCCAGCCGAAGCAGTATCTCGAGCTTGCCGGACGACCCCTCGTGCACTGGACCCTGGAGGCCCTGGCGCCCCTCGAGGCGGAAGCCATCGTCTTGGTCGTGGCCCCTGGCGATCCCTACATCGAGGCCCTCGCGCCGGCCCTGAGCGCCCGCATTCCTCGCCTTGAGATTCTTCCTAAGGGAGGCGCTAGCCGAGCTGAATCGGTAGCAACCGGGCTTTCGGCCCTGGCGGAGCGAGCGGCACCGGAGGACTGGGTTTGGGTGCACGATGCCGCGCGCCCCTGTCTCGGTGTTCGGGCGCTTGAGGCCCTTCGCGCCGTGGAAGATGACGCCGAGGCGGGGGCGCTTCTCGCCCAGCCTATGGATGAGACGGTGAAAACGGTGGTGGCGGGCCGGGTGCGGAGCACGGTTGATCGCTCTGCCCTTTGGCGAGCGCAAACACCCCAGGGGGCGAGCTTCGCGTGCCTATCCGAAGCGCTAGCCCGGGCGCTCGCGGAGGCGCCGGAGGCGATCACCGACGAAGCTTCGGCGCTCGAGCGTCTCGGCCTCGCCCCGCGTATCGTTTCCGGGGAGGCCAGTAACCTCAAGGTCACGCACCCGGAGGACCTCGCGCTGGCAACCTTTTGGCTTCAGCAACACGGACGGTGGACCCCGACATGCGCATAGGTCATGGCTACGACGTTCATCGTTTTGGAGATCCCTTACCTCCGGAAGGCGTCATTATGCTAGGGGGCGTTGCCGTGCCCTCTACCCGGAGCCTCGTGGCCCATTCCGACGGTGATGTCTTGCTTCATGCGCTTTGCGATGCGCTCCTTGGGGGCGCGGCGCTGGGAGATATCGGCCACCATTTTCCGGACACGGACCCGGCCTTCAAGGGCGCGGAAAGCGCGCGGCTCCTAGAGGCGACGGTGGCTGCCGTGCAGAAAGCGGGCTTTGTCCCCCATAACGTCGATCTAACGCTGGTGGCGCAGCGCCCTCGGGTGGCTGCCTATGTGCCGGCCATGCGCGCCCGCATCGCGGCGCTGCTCGGCCTCGCGCTCGGCGCGGTGAACGTCAAAGCGACTACTACGGAAGGGTTAGGGGCCGTGGGGCGAGAAGAGGGAATTGCAGCCTATGCCGTTGCCCTTCTTGAAGATGCGCATGCTTGAGGAGCGCTTTTCCCTTCCCGACGCGTGGCCCCAGGACCGCGCCTCGGTGCTCAGTGGACTGCTCTATGGAACCTCCCCGGAGGCCTTCGCCGTAGATGAGCGGGGCGCCCCCCCGCCGGCGGCCATCGAGGGGGCTCACCATTGGGCCCTTTGGGTTGAGAAGCGGGGCCTGTCCACGGCGGTGGTGGCCTCGGCCCTTGCGCGCTGGGCGGGGTGCGCCCCGGGCGCCGTGGGTTTTGCGGGGCAGAAAGATCGCTACGCGGTCACGGGGCAGTGGTTTACGGTTCCCCGGGGCGTTGCAGATCCGGAACCGTGTCTCCCGGAGGGGGAGGGGTGGCGAGCCCTAAGGCTTTACCCAACTGCGAAGAAGTGGCGCCGAGGGGATCACGCGGGGAATAGTTTTCGCCTCCAGCTCGCCGGTGCGCCCCAGGAGGGCGCTGCGCTGGAGGCGGCGCTCCCTGCGGTGCAGGCGCGCCTTGCCGCCCCCATCGCCAATTATTTTGGCCCTCAGCGCTTTGGCGTGGGAGCGGGAAACCTCGACGCCGTGCAGCGATGGCTGGCCGCGGGTTCCCTTCCCCGGGACGTGCCCCGGAGCTTTCTCTTCTCCGCAGCCCGAGCCTATCTTTTTAATCGCCTGCTGGCGGCGCGCATCGCGCGCTTCGGCCTCATCGTCCACCCTGATGATCACTGCGACGAGAGCGGTGTGCCGACGGCGCCGCTCTGGGGCCGGGGGAGAAGTGCCAGCCGGGGGGCGATCGCCGAGCTCGAGGGAAGCGTTCTCGAGCCCTACGGCGATCTCTGCCATGCCCTCGAGCACGCCGGGCTCCGCCAGGATCGGCGGGCGCTGTGGATTCACGCGGAGGGCGCTCACTGCGAGGTGGTAGGCTCGGAGCAGCTTCTGCTGAGCTTCCAACTCCCCCGGGGGAGCTTTGCGACGGCAGTGCTTGCCGCCCTCGGTCCTGCGACCTGGCGCCCGGCGGAGGCGGCATGACCGAACCCAATTTCGAAGGCATTGGCTTTACGAGCCGCCGCACCCGGGATCGCTTGATCGCACGCCTCGAGGCGTCCGGCATTAGGAATCCGGCGGTGCTGGAAGTGATGCGCCAGGTGCCTCGGCACATCTTCATTGACGAGGCCCTTGCTCACCGGGCCTATGAGGATTCCTCCCTGCCCATCGGTCATGGGCAAACCATCAGCCAGCCCTATATCGTGGCGCGCATGACCGAGCTCCTTGTGGCTCAGGGGCGCCTCCAGCGGGTCCTTGAGGTGGGGAGCGGCTGTGGCTACCAAACCGCCGTCCTCTCCCAGCTGGTGGATCGGGTCTGGACCGTGGAGCGCATTGGGCCTCTGCTGACGAAGGCCCGACGCCATTGGTCTCAGTTGAAGCTTCGCAATATCACGGCCCGCCTGGGGGATGGCTTTGAAGGATGGGCTGATCGAGGGCCCTTTGATGGGATTTTGCTTGCGGCAGCGCCCCGGCAGGTGCCTCCAGCGCTGCTGGAGCAGCTCGCTCCGGGGGGCGTTCTGGTCGCCCCCGTGGGCGACCGGGATGAACAGGTGCTTGAGCGGCATTGGCGCGAGGGGTCCGTGCTGAAATCCGAGGTCCTCGAGGCCGTGCGCTTCGTCCCCATGCTGGGGGGGACCGCCTAATGGGCTTCTGGGGGGTTGCCCTTCGGGGCTATGCCATGGGCGCCGCGGAGCTTGTCCCCGGGGTTTCCGGGGGCACCATTGCCTTTATCTCTGGGCTTTATGGGCCCCTTCTGGCGAGCCTTGCGGCCTTCGATGGCACCTTCCTTCAGCTGCTGCGCCGGGGCGATCTACGAGCCGCCTTCGACCACGTTCATGGGCGCTTTCTGCTGACCCTCGTGCTGGGCATGGGCGCGGCCATCCTTTCCCTGGCGGCCCTTCTGAAGTTCTTGCTGGCCACCCAGGCCATGCTGCTTTGGGCCTTCTTCTTTGGATTGATTCTCGCCTCCGCGGTGCACGTTGCGCTGTCCGTGGGGCGCTGGGGCGCACTGGAGGGCGCGGCCGCGACCCTCGGGGTGATTTCGGGCGCTTGGCTTACCGTGCTCGGGGGAAGCCTTTCCCTTAGCGAAGGCCCTCTGGCCCTGTTCTTCGGCGGTGCGCTGGCGGTATGCGCCTGGATCTTGCCCGGGGTGTCGGGAAGCTTTCTTCTTCTGGTGCTGGGGCTCTACGATCGAGTGCTGGGGGCCATCGCAGGGGTCGTGATTCCCGACCTCTTGGCGTTGGCTGCGGGCTGCGGCCTGGGCCTTTTGCTGTTCGTTCGCCTATTGCAGCGCCTGCTCCTCAGGGCGCGCAAGGCGACCCTCGCTGCCCTAGGGGGCTTTATGTTTGGCGCGTTGCAGATGCTCTGGCCCTGGCAGCGCATCGAGGCCTATCAGCTGGGCCGGGACGGTGCTATGCGCGTGCTGCGCTCCGAACCCCTGGGACCTAACGCCTATGCGCAGTTTTACGGCGAGGATCCCCAGCTGTGGGCCGTGGCAGGCCTCATGTGCCTCGGGGTCGCCGTGGTCTGGGGCCTGGCGCGAGGTCAGGGTTATGACGGCGCTTAGGGTCCTGGCGGCCCTTGTGCTGGCTGCTGTGCTCTCGGGCTGTGCCTCTTCCCCGGCGCCCGTCGCTGACCGGGGCGATCGCGCGGCGGCCTCCGGTAGCCGCTATACGGTGCAGAAGGGCGATACGCTCTATTCCATTGCCTGGCGCGCGGGGCTGAATTGGAAAACCCTCGCGTCGCTCAACGGCATTGGCCCCCCCTACCGCATTCAGCAGGGCCAGGTGCTTCGGCTCCGGGCAACCCCTTCCAGGGCGCGCACCGCCTCGGCGCCCGTTCAGAGCGCGCCAAAGCCGGCGGCCTCCAGTTCGAAGGCCCGCCCGGCGAAGGTGTCCCCCATGCCGACGCCTCCGCCCCTGAAGGGGCCCCTACGCTGGGCCTGGCCCGTGCGCGGCACCGTGGAGCGGCCCTTTGCGGGGAGCGGTGCGGCTCTGAATAAGGGGCTCGATATTCAGGGGGCGCCGGGGAGCGTGGTGCGGGCGGCGGCGCCGGGGGTGGTGGTTTATGCCGGCGCCGGGCTGCGGGGTTTCGCGGCGCTGATCATCGTTAAGCACGATGACACTTGGCTATCGGCTTACGCTCATAACGCGGAATCGTTGGTTAAGGAGGGGGCGCCGGTGGCCGCGGGCGCAAGCTTGGCGCGCCTGGGCCGGGGCGCCCAGGGCCAGCGATTGCATTTTGAGTTGCGGCGGGACGGGAAGCCGATTGATCCCCAGACCGTGCTGCCGAAGGGCGGGGCCTAGCGCTCGAGGTACTGTAGTTTACCGGGGACGCCGTTCCATTCTTCCGCGTCGGCGGGGGCGTCTTTCTTTTCCGTGATATTCGGCCAGATTTCCGCGAGCTCGGCGTTGAGCTCGAGGAAGGCCTGCTGATCATCCGGTAGCTCGTCCTCGGAGAAAATCGCATCCACGGGGCATTCGGGCTCGCACAGGGCGCAGTCAATGCACTCATCCGGGTGGATGACAAGGAAGTTCGGGCCCTCATAGAAGCAATCGACCGGGCACACCTCGACGCAATCGGTGTGCTTACACTTGATGCAGTTATCACCTACCACAAAGGTCATTGCGTCTTCCTTGCTTAAAAATGGGGGCCTGAAAAGCTGGCGCTCTCTATTGTAGGAACTCTTTCCCCGTAGCGTCTACACGCCTCAGTCCTGTGATAGGGCCTGGAGTTCGTAAAGGGCCAGGAGGGCCTCCCGGGGGCTTAGGCTATCGGGATTAAGTGCTGCCAAGGCGGTGCGCACGGGGTCCTCTATGGGTTCGGGATCGCTGCTCTGCGGTGCTGGGGTTTGGAAGA
>JAYOYG010000007.1:0-45558 GCA_038153445.1 Pseudomonadales bacterium | reverse complement strand
AGGGCCGGCGCTTCCATGGGAATGAAGTGGCTGTGCTCCGGGAGCACCACATCCCGGGCCTGGGGAAATTTCGAGGCGAGCTCGGGCCAGGTGGGGGAGGCGCTGAAATCCATGACGTCCCGGGGCCCGGTGCGCGGCGGCGCGCGAAGCACGGTAACGGGCACGCGGACCTCGGGGATGCGCTGATAGATATCCCGCCCGGCGCTGCCTAGGTAAATGGAGGCTTCCACCTCCGGGGGGCAGGCCAGCACGAAGTCTCCCTCGGGCCCGGGCAGCACGCCGTAGCGGCAGTAGTCCTGAAGCACCGCCGGCGCCCAGCGCTTAAAGGGCAGGCGGTCGGCGAAGCGCGCTTCCATAGCCTCCCAGTTTTCCCAGTGATTACGTCGCTTGGCCGTAGGGTGGGCTGAGGGATCCTGGGGACCGGAGGCCCGCTCGGCGTAGAGCTCCGGCGGCAAGATGACCGGATCGATGAGCAGCAGCCGGGAGAACGCCTCGGGCTTCGACGCGGCCGCGTCGGTGAGCGCATAGCCCCCCATGGAGTGGCCGGCAGCCATCGCGCCCGCAAGGCCGAGATACTCCGCCCAGGCCACCAAGTCGTTACCGTAGCTGTCCCAGGAAAAGGGCGGCGTTTTGCCCGACCGCCCGTGGCCCCGAAGATCGAGCGCCAGCACGTGACGCCCCGGGAGCGCCTTCACGACCTGATCCCAGCATCGGGCATGGAAGCCCGTGGCGTGGATCAGGGCGATGGACGGCTCGGGGCCAGGCGCACCCCATTCAAACCAATGAAGGGACACCCCATTTAATACGGCGGCGTGTTCGGCGGGCCCTTGGGTCACGGTCAGCTCCCGGCAAAAAAAGGCGCAGTTTACCCGCTAAAGGGGGATGGAGGTGCGACGAAGGACCGTGCGCAGGGTGAAGCTCGAACGCACCCGGCCGACAAAGGGTAGGCGCGTCAGATGCTCCCGGTGGATGCGCTCAAAGTCCGCGAAGTCCGCCACCACGACCCGGAGCAGGTAGTCGTATTCGCCGCTCATGAGATAGCACTCGAGGATCTCCGGGCGGTCCTGCACCGCCGCCTCGAAGGCTGACAGCGCCGCCTCCTCCTGCGCCGTCAGCGCGATTTCCACGAAGATATTACCCGGTTTCCCCGCCCGGGCCTGATTCACCAGCAGCACATAGCCATCAATGAGACCGCTATCCTCGAGGCGCCGCAGGCGACGGAGCGTCGCCGATTCGGATAGGCCCACGCGCCGGGCCAGGGCGCTGTTGGCAATGCGCCCATCCTCCTGCAGCACCGCCAGCATGCGCCGATCGATGCGGTCGAGCTCCAGCGGTTCCATACGCGCCCCCTAAGCCTTAGGCATAAGCAATATCCTTTCGATTAATCGATATTAGACACAATTTTCTGCCATTTTAAACGGGCTAAAGCCAAAGAAAGCCAGGTTATGCCGCGGAAAAAGGAGGATTATGCGCGCATCAAAACCTCGCTGGAGCTCGGCTCATGTTCATTGGCGTTCCGAAGGAAGTGAAGAACCACGAATACCGCGTTGGCCTCACCCCGGAGGCCGTGGCCGAGCTGACCCAGGGCGGCCATCGGGTCTGGGTAGAACGGAGCGCGGGGGCTGGCATCGGTTGCGACGACGAGGCGTATGTTGCCGCCGGCGCCACCCTGGGCACGACGGAGGAGGTCTTCGCCCAGGCCGACTTGATCGTCAAGGTCAAGGAGCCGCAGCTCTCGGAAATTGCCCGCTTTCGCCCGGGACAAACGCTCTTCACCTACCTGCACCTCGCCGCCGATCCGGCGCAAACGGAAGCCCTGAAAGCCAGCGGCGTCACCGCTATCGCCTATGAAACGGTAACCAGCCGGGAAGGCACCTTGCCCCTCTTGACCCCCATGAGCGAGGTGGCGGGCCGCATGTCCATCCAGGTAGGCGCGGCCTGCCTGCAAAAGGCCCAGGGCGGCCGCGGCGTCCTCCTTGGCGGCGTGCCAGGTGTCATGCCGGGCCAGGTGGTCATCCTGGGCGGTGGCGTCGCCGGTACCCAGGCCGCCACCATGGCCGTGGGCCTCGGCGCCGAGGTCACCGTGCTCGACCGCGCCCTCCCCGCCCTCCGGCGCTTGGACCAGCACTTCCAGGGTCGGGTGCGCACGCTCCACGCCAACGCTCAGGCCATCGCTGAAGCCTGCGCCCAGGCCGACCTGATTATTGGTGCCGTACTGATCCCCGGCGCCAAGGCGCCCCGGCTCCTCACCCGGGAACAGCTGCGCACGCTCCGTCCCGGCGCGGCCCTGGTGGATATCTCCATCGACCAGGGGGGCTGCTTTGAAACGAGCCGCCCGACCACCCACGACGCCCCCACCTACATTGAGGAAGGCATCGTTCACTACTGCGTCACCAACATGCCTGGCGCCGTAGCCCGGACCAGCACCTATGCGCTGAATGCCGCCACCTTGCCCTTTGTAAAGGCCCTCGCAGACCGGGGCCCGGAAGCGGCAATGGCCGCCGATCCCCACCTTGCGGCGGGGCTCAACATCCAGCAGGGGCAGGTGAAGCATCCGGCGGTGGCCGAGGCCCTTCTTGCGCAGGTCGCGTAGAGATAAGAATGATTTTCATTCATGAAAGCTATGCTAGGACAGGACCGGGACAAGCGCTAAGCGCAACCTGAAAACAATAAATTTCATAAGCTTACATAATACCGGGGGCTGCCCCGGGGTTAGCAAGGAACGGGAAGATCATCCCTGGCCTCCCGCTTTCCATTGACAGAGCCTATGAAAGCCATCAAAAAGAACAAATGGCGCCGAGGCCCCAAGCCCGTATACTCCGCCCTGTTTCAGTGACCAAACCACTGAACGTGGTCGGCCAAAGCCGGCCACTCTTCCCCCTAGTTTGTTAAGAGGAAGCGATCTCATGGATCTGAAAGATAGCCAAACCTTCGAAAACCTGAAGGCCGCCTTTGCCGGCGAATCCCAAGCCAACCGCCGCTACCTCTACTTCGCGGCCAAGGCCGACGTGGAAGGGGAAAACGACGTGGCCACCGTGTTCCGCTCCACCGCGGAAGGGGAAACGGGTCACGCCCACGGTCACCTTGAGTACATGGAAGAGGTCGGCGATCCCGCCACCGGTCTTCCCATCGGCACCACCGCCGATAACCTCAAGGCCGCCATCGCTGGGGAAACCCACGAGTACACCGATATGTACCCGGGCATGGCCAAGACCGCACGGGACGAAGGCTTCGACGAAATCGCTGATTGGTTCGAAACCCTCGCCAAGGCTGAGCGTTCCCACGCGAACCGCTTCCAGAAAGCTCTGGACGCCATGGCCTAAGGCCAACCTGGGCAAGGTCCGGCGGCGAAGCCCTTCGCCGCCCCCTTGCACCTATCGGGGGCCCTCCGCGGGCCCCCTTTAGTTTGCGTACCGTTTAGCAGTCCTCCCCCCATTCCTTACGGCACAGGAAGCGCGACCATGGCAGCGTATCGTGAAGGCAATCTCGAAAAAGCAAAGCGCGAACCGCACCACTGGCAAACCCCGGAATTCTGGAACGAAGAGGCCCTAAACCAGGAGCTTGAGCGGGTTTTCGACATCTGCCACACCTGCCGCCGCTGCGTCAGCCTCTGCCAGTCCTTCCCCGTGCTCTTCGACCTCGTGGACGAGTCCGAGACCATGGAAGTGGACGGCGTGGCGAAGGAGGACTACGGCAAGGTCGTGGACCAGTGCTACCTCTGCGATCTCTGCGCCGAGACCAAGTGCCCCTACCTGCCGCCCCATGAATTCAACCTGGACTTCCCCCACCTTATGCTGCGGGCGAAGGCCGTGAAATTCTCCAAGGGCCAAGCCAAGTGGCGAGACCGGCTGATCACCAGCACGGACGCCGTGTTCTCCGTACTCGGCCAGCCCGGCATCGCCGACGCCGTGAACTTTGCCAACGGCCAGGAGAGTCTGCGCAGCGCGCTACAGAAGGTCGTGGGCATCCACGAGAAGGCGCCCCTGCCCAAGTTTCACAGCAAAACCTTCAAGCGCCAGCACAAGGGCACGCTTGGGGCGAACCTCCCCGTGACGGCCAGCGGCCGCACGCAGGGTCGGGTGGCCGTGTTCACCACCTGCTATGGCAACTACAACGAACCCCAGCTCGGCGCCGACCTCGCCGCCGTCTTCCTCCACAACGACGTTCCCGTGAAGGTCATCGATGGGGAGAAGTGCTGCGGCATGCCCAAGTTTGAGCTCGGGGACCTCACGGCAGTCAAGCGCCTGAAGGAACACAACATTCCGATCTTGCTTGAAGCCATCGAAGCGGGCTGGGACATCATCGCCCCCGTCCCCTCCTGCGTGCTCATGTTCAAGCAGGAGCTGCCCCTCATGTTCCCGGAGGACGAGGACGTGCAGAAGGTGGCAGCCCACCTCTTCGACCCCTTCGAATACCTCATGCTTCGCCACAAAGATGGGCTTTTGAAGACGGACTTCCCCAAGCCCCTGGGCAAGGTCACCTATCACGCCGCCTGCCACCAGCGCGTGCAGAACATCGGCCAAAAAACCCGGGAGCTCCTGGCCCTCATCCCGGAGACGGACGTCACGCTCATCGAGCGCTGCTCCGGGCACGACGGTACCTACGCCTACCGGGAAGAAACCCACGATTTCGCGGTGAAGATCGCCCGCCCCATCGTGAATAAGGTCAAGAAGGACAACCCGGACCATTACGGCAGCGACTGCCCCATGGCCGGACGAATGATTCAACACGGGCTCACGGATCAGGGGGAGGCATCCCACCCCCTCACCATGCTTCGCGTGGCCTACGGCCTCGCAGCGGCTTAAGGGAGAATCAGCGGTGCAAAAGCTATCCAGGGAAACGCTCATGAGCCTCGAGCAGTACGCTGAGGCGCGCCCCGACTTTCGAGCGAAGGTGATTGCGCACAAGATCCCCCGGCGCATTGCCTTAACGCCCAATGCCACCCTCTACTTCGAGGATTTCCTCACCATGCAGTATCAGGTGCAGGAGATGCTCCGGGTTGAGCGCATCTTCGAGGTGGACGGCATCATGGAGGAGATCGAGGCCTACAACCCCTTGATCCCCGACGGGCAAAACTGGAAAGCCACCTTCATGCTTGAGTACGGCGACGTCGCCGAGCGCAAGGCGGCCCTGGCCCGCCTCGTGGGGGTGGAAGATCGCATCTACGTGCGCGTGGGGGACGGCGAGCGCTGCTACGCCATTGCCGACGAGGACCTCGAGCGCGCCACGGAGGAAAAAACCTCCTCCGTGCACTTCATGCGCTTCGAGCTGAGCGACAGCGATGCCGCTGCCGTTCGCAGCGGCGCGCCCATCGCCTTCGGCGCCGACCACGCAAACCTCACCTGCGAGGTCACCTTAACGGACGCCCAGCGCGCCTCCCTCGCCGCGGACCTCGCCCCCTAGGGGGCCGGGCTGTCCAATAGCACGGCCCGGTCCTGCGGGCCCAGGCTCTCCCCCACGGCGCTTCGAATGAGCGCCGCCAGGGGCCCCAGAAGAAGCTCCCGCGTCGACGTGTTGCGCCAAGCCAGGCCAATGCGTCGGCTCGGGGCCTCCCCGGCAAAGGGGATGTAGCGCATGCCGTCGTTCTCCTGCCGCGCCAGCTCAGGAATCAGCGTCACCCCAATCCCCGCCACTACCATGTGGCGCAGGGTTTCAATGCTCGTGGCGGAAAAGTTCAAGTTTTCCACCGCCCCCACCTGGGCACAAACGTCCAGGGCCTGATCGCGCAAGCAGTGCCCATCCTCGAGGAGCAGCACCTGCCGACTCATCAGCGTTTCCGCGCTCACGCGCTCAGCGTTGGCTAGGGGGTCGCTGGCGGGCACGGCGAGGTAGAAGGGCTCGTCATAAAGCCCTTCCGCGCGCACCCCCTCCTCCAGCACGGGAAGGGCAAGAATGATGGCGTCCAGATGTCCCAGGCGAAGCTCACGGGTGATCACCGCGGTCTGCGCTTCGACCAGCTGCACCTCGAGCTCCGGGAAGCGGTCCCGGAGCGCCGGGAGCATGCGCGGCAAAAGATAGGGCGCGACGGTGGGGATCACCCCCAGGCGAAACTCCCCACCGAGGGGATCGCTTGCTTGCTTAGCGAGACGCACCAGCTGATCGGCCTCCCGCAGCACGATGCGCGCCCGGGCCACGATCTTCTCCCCCGTAGCCGTAAGCAGCACCTGGCGATTGTTCCGCTCAATGAGGGTGACGCCGAGGAAATCCTCGAGCTTTCGGATCTGCGTGGACAGGGTGGGCTGGGAGACGAAGCACGCCTCAGCGGCGCGGCCAAAGTGGCGGAGGTCCGCCACGGCCACGAGGTACTTCAAATCGCGCAAATTCATGGGAAACCCTAGCGCGGGCTGACCGCCGCCAGCAGATGAAAGTAGTTGGTTTCAAAGCGCATGCCGTCGTAGGCGCCCTTGGCCGTGAGCAGGCGATGGAGCCGTCCCAGATTGTAGATGGGCACGGACGGCATGAGGTGATGCTCCAAATGCCAATTCACCCCGTGGGGGGAAAAGAGCGCGCGCATGAGCCAGTTCGAGCGAACGCTGCGCGTATTGTTTCGCGCATCCATGCTGTAAAGGTCTGGTACGGCGCCGTGCTCCGCCACCTGCCGAATGCGGCTCATGAGCGGAAGAATGAAGATATAGGCTAGCACCCAGGTGAGGTAGAGAACGGGGACGCCCGCCACGGTGAGGGCAAGGAAAATGACGATATTCATGAGCACAGCGCGGCCGAGAGCGCCCCGGGCCTCCGAGCTGAGGCGGCTGTAATTCGACAGATTTCGGCCCACGCCTTGGAGCGTCCGCCAACCGGTCTGCCCAGAGAGATCGCGGCGCAGCTTCCGCCAAAGCCGATCTCGGGAAATGGGGTAATCCCGATAGTTCGGAAGGTCCGGATCCTCCGCCGTGCCCGCCAGCCGATGATGCTCAAGATGGCCACGCATGTAAGCACGCATGTTGTTGAAGGTCGGCGGCGCCGCGAGCCAACGCCCCACAAAATCGTTCAGTGCCGGGGTGCGAAAAAGGGTGCGGTGGCCGCACTCGTGCACGAGAACGCCAAAGCCGAGGAGCCGGTTCCCGAGCAACACCGTCCCCAGGATCCACACCGGCAGGCTTGGATAGGCCGCCATCACCCAAAACAGCGCGATCACCTGTAGCCACTGGGAGGCCACCAAAAAGGCGCCCTTCAGATCACTACGCTGCATCACCGATGCGAGCTCTTCACGGCTCAGCCAGGTTTTCGGGTCCATTGCGCTCTCCTTCTCCGGCCCCGATGATAACGCTCCGCCGCCAACCCGTCTTGCCTGGAAGGAGTGAGCCATGGCCCTTCGCCTCTTTGATCATCCCCTGTCCCCCTATAGCCAGAAGATCAAAATCGCCCTGCGGGAAAAGGGCGTGACCTTCGAAGCCTGCCTGCCCACGGGCCTCGGCAGCGGCGCACAGAACGATGGGCTGGGCGCAGCGAATCCCCGGGGCGAGGTGCCGGCCCTGGTGCTGGAAACGGGGGAGGCGCTCTTTGAATCCACGGTTCTTTTAGAGTTCATCGAGGAGCGCTGGCCCGAGCCGCCCCTGGCGCCTCCCTCGGCCCTAGGCCGGGCCCGGGCGCGCATGATCGAAGAGGCCATGGATACGCACTACGAGGCGATCAACTGGGCCCTGGGGGAAATTCACCACTTTGGGCGCAGCGACGGTGCCCTTCGCGACCAGCTCCTGGCCGGCGCCGAGGCCGACCTCCAACGGTGGTACGCCTGGCTCGAGGCGCAGCTGGGGGACGCGCCCTGGTTTGGCGGGGAAAGCTTCGGCTGGGCCGACGCGGCCGTGCTGCCCCACCTCTTGGGCAGCGAAGCCTTTGGGCTGGGGCCCGCACCGGAAAGTCCCCTGGGCAACTACCTGGCCCGAGGACGAGCGCGGCCTAGCGTGCAGGCCGGGCGCGAGGAAATTGCGGCCCTGGGCACCGGTGGCGCCAGCCTAGAAGCGGTTCGCGCCGCCCTCGAAGCCGGTCTCTTTAAGCGGGAATACCGCGACCACCGCCTAGAGTGGATGATCCGCAACGGTGGCCTGGCCGTAGTGCAGGAGGGTCTCGCCCGAGGCAATATCCGCTTCACCGAGCCCTTCTCTGACGATGGAGTCTTGCCCGGCGCCCTTCCTTGAGCGCGGCAGCGGTCGGCGCCGAGCTCATCCCTGGCGTTCGCTGGCGCTGGGTAGACGAGGCGCTTTGGGTTTTAGACAAAAGTGCTGGCGTTTCCGTCCTTGCCGATCGCTCCGGCGCCCCCAGCCTTCATGATGCACTGAAGGCCTGGCAGGAAGGGGAAGCCGGGCGTCCTCGCCCCCGCATCGTCCACCGCATTGATAAGGACACCTCCGGGCTGCTGCTGGTGGCTCTCAATGCGGAAATGGAACGCGCCCTCGGCGCGGCCTTCGAAGCCCGAAGCATCGGAAAATGGTACGTGGCCCAGGGCAGCGCGCCCCTTCCTGGCGATGCGCTCCACGGCGCCGAACGCCACCGCATCACCCTGCCCCTGCGCCCCGGGCGCAAGGGCCGCATGCGCGTGGCAGGGCTCCGGGAGACGATTCAGCATCGGCCCCAGGGGGGCGTCTGGGTGCATGAACTGCCGCCTGCCCTCGAACAGCCCGGGGGCCAAAGCGCCCTCACCGTCGCGCGCCACCTGGGGGGGCACCGCTATTTGGTGCGCCTCCATACGGGACGCACCCATCAGATTCGCGTGCACTTTGCCTGGCTTGGGGCACCGCTGAAGGGGGATCCACGCTACGGCCGGCCGGAAGACGCGACGCAGCAGGCCTCACGCTTGGGCCTGCACTGCCACGCATTGCTGCTGCCCGAATTCGGCGACGGCCCTTCCCGCCCCCGACGCTTCACCAGCCCCCTTCCCGCGGACTTCCCCAACGGCGCGCCCGCAACCTAGCGCTGGGGCGGGGTGGTTTCGTCGGGCATGCGCCAATCCCCCCGGGGGGACAGGCTCACCGTGCCCACCTTGGGCCCCGGTGGCAGAGTGGTGCGCTTGAACTGCATGGCGTGAAAGCGGGTAAGAAACCGATCGAGCCACTCATCAAGGGCGTCCGGCGCATAGCGATCGCCGAAGGCCCGGCGCGCCAGGAAGCGCAGCTTTGCCGGCCCCATGCCAAAGCGCAGGGCGTAGTACAGGTAGAAATCGTGGACTTCGTAGGGCCCGAGCACCGCTTCCGTTAGCTGGCCCACCTCCTGGGGATCGTCCCCGGGAATCAGCTCCGGGGAGATCGGCAAGGCCAGCACCGCTTCCAGCGCCTGGGACAGGCCCTCGTCGTGCTGCTGCGCTGCATAGGCCCGCACCAAATCAGCGATGAGCGTCTTCGGCACGCTGCTATTCACGTTATAGCTCGCCATGTGATCGGCATTGAAGGTGCACCAGCCCAGGGCCAGTTCGGACAGGTCTCCCGTGCCGACCACGAGCCCCCCAAGCTGATTGGCCCGATTGAAGAGGATTTGCGTGCGCTCCCGGGCCTGGGCGTTCTCAAAGGTGACGTCCGGGGTGACGCCGTCGTGCCCCAAATCCGCGAGGTGCTGAGCCACCGCCGGACCAATATCGATACGTTCCAGGGAAAGGCCCAGCACCTCGGCCAAGGCGCCCACCAGGCCCAGGGTCTTTTCACTGGTTCCAGGACCGGGAAGGGTGAGGGCGCACAGCGCCGACGTCGGCAGGCCAAGGCGCTTTAGGGCCTCCAGGGACACGAGCAGCGCGAGGGTGGAGTCGAGGCCCCCGGAAAGGCCGATGACCAGCGCCTGAGCCCGGGCTCCGCGCATGCGCCGGGCAAGTCCCGTCGCCTGGATGGCGAGAATGTCCTCAGCGCGACGGGCGGCCTCTTCCCGGTCTCCGGGAACAAAAGGCTGGGGGTCAATTCTTCGGAAGAGCGGGCCATTGAGGGCCGCAGGCTTGGCGGGCGCTGGCAGAAAGCGGTAACCGTCACTCCCGGCCTGGCGCCGGAAGGTGCCATTGCGCCGGCGATCGAAGGCCAGGCGTTGTACGTCGAAATCCACGGTTAGGGCCGCGCCATCGAGGGCAAAGCGCGCCCCTTCCCCCAGCATGGACCCGGCTTCCGCCGCCAAGAGGTGACCGCCATAGACCAAGTCCTTGCTCGACTCGAAGGGGCCAGCGCCGGCGTAGAGATAGCCGCAGAGGCGCTGGCCGCTGGCCATACGCACCAAATCCCGACGATAGGCGGCCTTCCCCACCCCTTCCGGGCTTGCCGAGGGATTGAGGATCAGCTGGGCCCCGGCCAGGGCATGGGCGACCCCCGGGGGCGACGGGGACCAGAGGTCCTCGCAGAGCTCTAGGGCCCAGCGCACCCCTAGGGTTTCAAAGCCCAGTTGCTGCGCCAGGGGGAAGGTCCCGAAGCGGGGATCCTCCATGGTGAGCGCGACGCCGTCCCCACTATCAAACCAGCGCTGCTCGTAAAACTCTCCGTAGGTCGGAAGCGCGCCCTTGGGCACGGCGCCGACCACCCGGCCGGCGCTGAGGACCAGGGCCACGTTGAACACCCGGCCATCGGCGACGGGCCAGGGGGCGCCTACCACCAGGGCCAGGGGAAGCTCCGCCGTGTCCCGAAGCAGCTGGGTCAGGGCCTCCCGGCATTCCGCCAGCAGGGGCTCGGTGAGAAAGAGATCTTCGCAGCTGTACCCCGTGAGGCTGAGCTCCGGAGTAAGTAGCAGGGCCACCTCGGCCTCCGCCGCCGCCTGCGCCGCGGCCGTGAGCGCCCGAGCGTTATCCCGGGGCTGGGCCAGGCAGAGCACGGGGCTAACCGCCCGGGCTCGGAAAAAACCGTGATCGAGCAAGGTGTCGGGGCTTCCCATGGGCCTAACCCTCCGTGAGATCGTTCGCGCCGGTTTCTAGAGCCTCGAAGGCCATCCAGCGCACCAGGGCTTCCAGCGTGGCATCGTCGCAGCGCAAGCACCCGCCCCGGGGGGGCATGGCCGGGGGAATCCCGGCCTGAACGCGAGCGAGGAGCGCCGGCAGGCCCTGCGCTTGCCGCGGCGCCCAGGCCACCGCATCGCCCACCGCCGGAGCACCGGCGACGCCGAGGCCATGACATTGCTGGCAATGGCGACGATAGCTCGAGGCCAGGGGCTCCGGGGGCAAGGGGCGCGGCGAGACGCCAGCGGCAGCATCCCCATCGCAGCCGCTCAGGCTCGGGGCGAGCGCCCCCGCGAGGGCGAGGGCGCGGCCAAGCGCGCCAAGGCGGCCCTTCACGCGCCCACCGCGCCTGCCTCAAGCAGCGCCGCTCGAACCTCCCGCTTAAGGAATTTCCCCGAGGCATTGCGGGGCAGCGGGTCCTCTTGGAAGAACAGCTGGGAGGGCACCTTAAAGTGAGCCAGGGATTCGCGAAGCTTGGCGCGCACGGCCTCGGCTTCGAAGGCAGCGCCGGGGGCGGCCACGATCACCGCGGCCACCTCTTCCCCAAGGCGCTCATGGGGCAGGCCAAAGACGATCGCTTCACTCACGCCGGGAAGCTCGTAGAGGGCGCCCTCCACCTCGGCGCAGTACACGTTTTCCCCGCCCCGGAGGACCATGTCCTTCTTCCGGTCTTCGATGGTGACGAAGCCGTCTTCGTCCACCCGGCCAATGTCCCCGGTCTTAAACCAACCATTTTGGAGCGCTTCCGCCGTGGCCTCCGGGCGATTCCAGTAGCCACGAAAGAGGTGCGGGCCTTTCATCCACAGCTCCCCGAGCGTACCCCGGGGGCACTGCTGCCCCTCATCATCGAAGGCTTCGATGGCCACCACGCAGGGCGGCCGTCCCGTGCTCCGGGGGCGAGCCAGGTAATCATCGCCATTGTTCTGGGCGCCCACCGCATTACTTTCCGTGAGGCCGTAGCCAATGCCCGGGCGGCCCTTGAAGCGCGCCTCGACCTGACGAACCTGCTCCGGCGGCGCCGGCGCCCCGCCGCCCCCAATGGATTGAAGGCTGGAGGTGTCGTACTGGTCAAAGTTCTCGCACTGGAGCATTTCCCAGGTCATGGTGGGCACACCGGTGAAGGAGGTCACCCGCTCCCGCTCAATCAGGGACAGCGCTTCCTCCGCATTCCACTTGTACATCAGTACTAGCTTGCGCCCGGGGCGGAAGGCGGTGAGGAAAATCGCGTTACTCCCGGTCACGTGAAAGAGGGGCACGCTCACGAGCATGGCTGGATCGAGCACCGGGGCCTCCGGTGCCGGGGGCGCCCGCCGCGCAAAGAGCGCTTGATTAGACTCGAAGGCAAGCACCGCACTCAGCACGGCGTAGTGGGTCGAAACGGCCCCCTTGGGGAAGCCCGTGGTGCCCGAGGTGTAGAGGATCATGGCGTCGTCGTCCACCGAGCCCCCATGGGCTGGGCAAGGCTCGCCGGCAAAGGCCGCGAGGAGATCCTCCACCGCAGCCGTGCTGGAATCCCCGGCGGTGCTGCGCACCGTCAGCACCACCAGCTCCGGATTTTCTTGCCGCGCCGCGGGCAGGCGAACCAACCGCTCGTCATCAACCACCACCACCTTGGCGCCGGAATCCTTGAGGCCGTAGGCCATCTCTTCTTCCGTCCACCAGGCGTTCACGGGCACGGCCACTGCGCCTAGGGCCGTAGCGGCCATAAAGGCCAGAATCCACTCGGGATAGTTCCTCAGCGCCAGCGCAACCCGATCGCCCCGAACCACGCCGTAGCGCGTCGCTAGCCCCACCGCGAGAGCCTGGGCCTGGGCCCAGGCTTCGGAGAAGCTTAGGCGCGTGTCTTCGTAAACGAGGAAGGTCTTGTCGCCGTGGGTTTCTGCGGCGGCGCGGTAGATGTCGGAAAGATGGCCGGGCAAGTGTTTAAAGCTGGGCACCTGGTAGGCGCCAAAATCCCGCTCCGTGAGCTCATGGGGCGTGCCCGGCGCCGTAATTTCCGCCAGGGCCGCTTCCCAACTCAAGGCATAACTCATGACATCCCCTTAGTGTCTTCGGTTCAAGGCTGGAGCCCGGGGCTCCCGAGTTCAAAGTCGTCCGCGTCCTGGGCCACGGGAAAGGCCGCCCGCTGGGCCGCCAGCTGCGCTGCGGAAAAGGTCCCCAGGAGCACGCCGGGGCTCTCCAAAAGCTCCCCGTGGCGCTGTCCAAGGCAGTCGATGACCGTGGTGCCGCCGCGATAGGCCTTTCCGGTCCCGTCCTCTCCAACGATATTCACCGCCGCCAGCCAGCACTGATTTTCGATAGCCCGGGCCGGCAGCAGCGCGCGCCACTGTTCTTGCCGCGGCGCCGGCCAGTTGGCTACCACGAGAAGCGCATCGTAGTCCCCTCGATTGCGCATAAAGACGGGAAAGCGGAGGTCGTAGCAGACTTGCAGGGCGAGGCGCCAGCCGCGCCAGGGCACCACCACCCGCTCCGCGCCGGGGGCGTAGTGCTCGTGCTCCCCGGCCATGCGAAAAAGATGGCGCTTATCGTAGAAGGTGACTTCCCCCTCCGGCGTGACGAAATAAAAACGATTCCGCGCCCCCTGCCCCTCCGCCTGCACGGCAACACTCCCGCCTACGGCGGCGCCTAGGCGCGCGGCCTGAGCCTTAAGCCAGGCCAGCGTCGGTCCGGGGTGGGCTTCTCCTTGGGTCCCTGACTCCATGGTGAAGCCGGTGGTGAACATCTCCGGCAGGAGCACCACATCGAGTCCCGCGGGAAGCTCGGCGAGGCTAACCTCGAGGGCGCTTCGATTCGCCTCCGGGTCGTGCCAGGCCGTGGCCCGCTGCAGAAGTGCCAGCCTTAGATCGCGCACAGGCGCTCCGCAGCCTGCACGAGCGTCGCCTCATCCTTGCAGAAGCACAGCCGGAGCAGGCGCTGATCCTTCGGCGGATCGGCGTAAAAAACACTCACGGGAATGGTGGCCACGCCGATGGATTCGGTGAGGCGCCGGGCCAGTAGATGGTCTGGCTCGTCGGAGATGTCCCGGTAATCGATCAGCTGGAAGTAGGTGCCCGCGCTCGGAGTGAAGTGAAAGCGCGAGGGCGCCAGGAGCTCCGCGAGCCGATCGCGCTTCGCCTCATAGAAGGCCGGAAGCTCACGATGGTGCTCCGGATGCTCCCGGAGGAAGTCCGCATGGGCCAGCTGGGTCGGATGGTGCGTGCAGAAGGTCACATACTGGTGAATCTTCCGAAACTCCGCCGTGAGCGCCGCCGGCGCGACGCAATAGCCGATCTTCCATCCCGTGGTGTGGTAGGTCTTCCCTAGGGAGGACACCATGAAGCTCCGGGCTGCCAGCTGGGGATGGCGCAGCACACTTTCGTGGCGTTGCCCGTCGAAAATAATGTGCTCGTAGACCTCATCGGAGAGGATCCAGAAGCCGTAGTGCTCTGCCAGGGCCCCAAGGCGTAGCAGCGCTGCTTCGGAAAGGACCGAGCCCGTGGGATTGTGCGGGCTATTGATCACCACGGCGCGGGTGCGGGAGGACAGCACCGCTTCCAGCGCATCGAAGTCGATCTCGAAGCTCGGGGCCTCAAGGGCCAGGTGCACCGGCGTGCCCCCGGCCATTACTACTGCGGGATCGTAGGAATCATAGGCCGGATCGAAAATCACCACCTCGTCCCCCGGGCCCACCACCGCCTGCACGGCGCAGAACAGCGCTTCTGTGGCGCCGGAGGTAATGGTGATTTCCCGGTCCGGATCCACGACGGCGCCGTAATCAGTCGCGATCTTTTCCGCCAGGGCCTCCCGCAGCGCCGGGGCCCCCATCATGGGCGCGTACTGATTGGCGCCGTGATGAAGGTAATGGCTTACCCGATCGAGCAGCGCCGGAGGCCCGTCAAAATCCGGGAAGCCCTGGGAGAGATTCAGGGCACCGTGAGCCTGAGCCAGCTGAGACATCACGGTAAAAATCGTCGTCCCCACCGCCGGCAACTTGCTCGGTAGCGCAGGTAGGGACGCAGACGTCATCGCCGCTTGGGTCATGGCGTGGCCGGCGCTTCGCTGCACCGCACCAGGAGCTTGCCCGTATTGGCGCCATCGAAGAGGCGGTTCACCCCCTCCACGGCGTTCTCGAGCCCATCCACCATATCGGTGCGGTACTGAAGCTTGCCTTCCGCCAGCCACCCGGCCATGGCCGCAATGCCTTCCGGGAAGCGGGGCAGGTAGTCGATGACGATAAAGCCCTTGATCAGGGCCCGGCGCATGAGCGCCATCTGGAAGTTCTTCGGCCCCGGCGTGCCGTCCCCCGTCTCTTCGTCGTTGTAGTGGGCGATGAGGCCGCAAAGAGGAATGCGGGCATTCAGGTTCAGGCGCGGATAGACCGCGTCCGTCACCGGGCCGCCGGTGTTTTCGAAGTAGATATCGATGCCGTTCGGAGCGGCCTCATCGAGCGCGGCGCCGAGATCGGCGGTTTTGTAATTGATGGCGGCGTCGAACCCGAGATCGTTAATGAGGTGCGCGCACTTCTCGTCGCTCCCTGCCGTGCCGATCACCCGGCAGCCCATGATCTTGCCGATCTGCCCCACGAGGGAGCCCACGGCGCCGGCGGCGGCAGAGACCACAAGCGTTTCCCCGGCCTTCGGCGCACCGATATCCATCAGGCCGAAGTAGGCGGTCATGCCCGTGGCCCCGAGCACGCTCATATAGGCATCCCAGGGCACGCCGGGCTGGGCGGGTAGCTTATTAAGGGCCATGGCCGGCTGCAGCGCGTGGGAGCGCCAGCCCCACATGCCCTGCACCACGTCGCCCACGGCGAAGTTCTCATCCCCGCTGGCTTCCACTACCCCCAGGGTGCCGCCCCGCATGACTTCGCCAAGCTCCACCGGCGGCATGTACTGGGCCATATCGCTCGCCCAAATACGGTTCGTGGGGTCGAGGGAGAGGTAAACCGTGCGCACCAACACTTCCCCAGCCTTCGGGGCGTCCAGGGGCATCTCCACCCAGTCGTAGTCGTCGCGCGTAATGCGCCCCGCCGGACGGCGCTTAAGGACCCAGGCATGGCTTACGGTTTGGCTCATGGAGGCTCTCCCAACAGTGACTTAGGGCGCGCGAAAACACGCCGGCTGCGCAGCTTAGCGCAGCCGGGGGACCGGGGAACACCGGGGCCCGAAAAATTCATCGACAAATATCGATAAAGGCTTGCCAAGCCCCTCCCCGGTGCGCAGAATGCGCGCCTTCACGGTTTTCCCGAGGCTGCTCGGTGCCCAAGGCCCACGCCCTGCCCAGCGCAACCATTGATCCTCAGCTCCTCGCTGGCCTCCGGGCCTGCGCCGACGGCGCGCGCCTGGCCATCCTTCGGCTGCTGGCCGAGGACGCCTACAGCGTCCAGGAACTGGGCACCATCCTGGGCCTCGGGCAGGCTACGGTGAGCCACCACCTAAAGACCCTGGTCGATGTTGGGCTCCTTCGGCAGCAGCGGGACGGCACGCACCGGTTTTACCGCCGGGGCCAGCGTCCGAGCCCTCCGGGGCCCGGGGACCGGACCTTTGCCACCCTATTCGAAGAGCTGGACGCCGCCCCCCTAGGCCCGGCCCTGGAAGCCGGCGTCGCTCAAGTGATTGCGGACCGCGGCGCCCGCAGCCGGGCCTTCTTCGAGCGGAACGCCGAAGCCTTTGAAGCGAGCCAGGATCTGATTGCCCTGCCCGATCGCTACCTGCCGGTGCTGACGGAATGGCTGCCAAAGGGCGGCGCTAAGGCCCTGGAAATTGGCCCGGGCCTCGGGGAGTTTCTCCCAGCGCTACTCAGCCGCTTCGACCAGGTGTGGGCCGTGGATCGCTCGGAGGAGATGCTTCGCCGCTGCGCGCAGCGCCTCGCCAAGGACAGCGACGCCCTGCCCCACTTCCACTGCGGCGCCTTCGAGCACCTGGACGGGCAAGAGGCTGCCGCCCACGGTCACCAAACCGTGGTGCTCGCCATGGTGCTGCATCACAGCCAAACCCCCGCGGCCCTCACCCGGGCAGCGGTGCGGGCCCTCGCCGCCGACGGCGAACTGCTCGTCGCCGAGCTCAGCCCCCACGAACAAGCCTGGGTGGGAGACGCCTGCGGCGATCTCTGGCTCGGCATCGCGCCGGAGGACCTGGACCGCTGGGCCCAGGACGCCGGCGCCGCTTTGAAGGAACGGCAGTTCCTCACCCTTAGAAATGGATTTCAAATCCACCTCAGCCGCTACGGGCGGCACCCCGACCCCCTCGGCGCCGCCGAAGCAAGGAGATCAGTATGAGTTTCACCGACTACAAAGTTGCGGATATGAGCCTCGCGGCCTTCGGCCGCCGGGAAATCGAACTGGCGGAGGCGGAAATGCCCGCGCTCATGGCGCTCCGCCGCCGCTACGCCGAAAGCGCGCCCCTCGCCGGCGCCCGGATCATCGGCTGCATCCACATGACCGTGCAAACGGCCGTGCTCATCGAGACCCTCGTGACCCTCGGCGCCGAAGTGCGCTGGAGCTCCTGCAACATTTTCTCCACCCAGGACCACGCCGCTGCAGCCATCGCCGCTGCAGGCATCCCCGTCTTTGCCTGGAAGGGCGAGACGGAAGAGGAATACTGGTGGTGCATCGAGCAGACCATCATGAAGGACGGCGCCCCCTGGGAAGCAAACCTGCTGCTCGACGACGGCGGCGACCTCACCCAGCGCATTCACGACGCCTACCCCGCCATGCTCGATAGCATCCACGGGATCAGCGAAGAGACCACCACGGGGGTCCATCGCCTCTATGAAATGATGCGCGAAGGGTCCCTGAAGGTCCCCGCCATCAACGTGAACGATTCCGTCACCAAGTCCAAGAACGACAACAAGTACGGCTGCCGCCACTCCCTTTCCGACGCCATCAAGCGCGCCACGGACATGCTCATGTCCGGGAAGAAGGCGCTGGTCATCGGCTATGGCGACGTGGGCAAGGGCTCGGCCCAATCCCTCGACGCCGAGAAGATGATCGTCAAGGTCACGGAAATCGATCCCATCTGCGGTATGCAGGCGTGCATGGACGGTTTCGAGGTGGTGTCCCCCTACAAGGGCGGCCGGAACACGGGGCAGCGCGCCGATATCGACGAGGTGCTCCTGGGCAACACGGACCTCATCGTCACCACCACGGGCAACGCTAACGTTTGCGACAAAAACATGCTGGCGACCGTTAAGGCCGGCGCCGTGGTATGCAACATTGGCCACTTCGACAACGAAATCGACACCGCCTACATGCGGGAGAACTGGCGCTGGGAAGAAGTGAAGCCCCAGGTCCATCGCATCTTCCGCAGCGATGACCCCTCGGACTTCATCATCCTCCTGTCGGAAGGGCGCCTGGTGAATCTGGGCAACGCCATGGGCCACCCCTCCCGGGTCATGGATGGCTCCTTCGCCAACCAGGTCCTTGCGCAGATGCACCTGTTTGATCAGCGCTGGGCCAATCAAGATCCGCAGCAGCGGCCGCCGATCAGCGTGGAAGTGCTACCGAAGCACCTGGATGAGGAAGTGGCGCGCTACATGGTGGAAGGCTTTGGCGGCGTGCTTACGCAGCTGACCACCGAGCAAGCCGGCTACATCGGGGTGACCACGGAAGGCCCCTACAAGCCCGACTACTACAAGTACTAAATCACGCCCAGTTCGCGGAGACGCTGATTCAGATAGCTCTCCGCGCTGTGGCGCGAGGACAGCACCACCTCCGGGCGGGGATGCAGGAAGAGGGGCAGGGACAAACGTCGCTGCCTCGCTTCTTCCCCCCGGGGGTTTACCACCCGATGCACCGTGGACGGGAAGTAGCCGTCCGTGGCCTCCTGCAGCATATCCCCCGTGTTCACCACCACGAGCCCCGGCGTACAGGGCACGGACAGCCAGCGCCCGTCCCGGGCCTTTACCTCAAGCCCTGGCGCACTGGCCGCCGGCAGAATGGTCAGCAGGTTGATATCCGCATGAGCAGCAGCCCGCTCCCCTTCTCCCGCCGTTTCCGCGAGCGGGGGGTAATGAAGAATACGCAGGAGCGATACGTCACTGCCCGCAATCATGCTCGACAGGGGTTCGCTCAGCTGCTGCGCGATGGCGGCCGGAGCGTTTGCCTCCACCCACCCCAAAAGCGTCTGCCCAAGGGTGAGCACGGCGGCGTAGTAGCGCTCTAGATCGGGCCGCAGCGCCTCGGGACAGCGCCCCCAGGGGTAGTAATGAAAGTACTCCTTCAGATCCCGGAGCGTCTCCCCCTTCGCATGCTCCGCCTCCGCCGTGGAGAAGAACCCATCCTGCCGATCCCGGTCGTAGCGAAAGGCCGTTTTTTCGGAGCTTTGGAAAAAGGCGAGCCATGCCTCGTAGATCCGGGTGATCGCGTCATCGTCTAGGGGCGCGCCCCGGAGCACGGCAAAGCCAATCTCCCGGAGATCTTCCGTGAAGCGCGCCGGCGCATCGGCCGCGGAAAAGTCGATGGGCTTTAGGGACGCGGTCATAGGCTGAGATAGAACCCGGCGAGGGCCGCGCTCATGAGATTGGCCAGGGTGGCCGCGAGCAAGGCGCGGAACCCAAAGCGGGCGATGTCCTCGCGGCGGTTCGGCGCCACGGACCCAAGCCCCCCCAGAAGGATGGCGATGGAGGAGAAGTTCGCGAAGCCACACAGGGCGAAGGTAATGATGGCCTGGGTAAGGGGCGCGAAGGCCGCGCGCTGCTCCGTGAAGGACAGGTAGGCCACAAACTCATTGAGCACGAGCTTCTGGCCGATAAAGCTCCCCGCGGCCTCCGCCTCTGCCCAGGGCACGCCAAGCAGCCAAGCAAGAGGCTGGAAGACCCAGCCGAGAATGAGTTCGAGGGTGAGCTCGGGGTAGCCAATCAAGCCCCCAAGCGCGCCCAAAAAGCCATTGACCATGGCCATAAGGGCAATGAAAGCCACAAGCATGGCGCCCACGGCCAGGGCAATGTGCATCCCCGAGAGGGCGCCGGAGGCCGCGGCATCAAAGAGGTTCACGCTCTTCATGCTTTCGAGATCGTCGAGCTCCGCGAGATCGTTCTTCGGCTGTTCCGTTTCCGGCATCACCATCTTCGCCATGAGCAGCCCCCCGGGGGCGGCCATGAAGCAGGCGGCAATCAGGTACTTAAGCTCGATGCCCATGGCGGCGTAGCCCGCCATGACGGACCCCGCGATGCTGGCCAGACCGCCCACCATGATGGCGAAGAGCTCGGAGGCAGTCATGGTGGGAATGAAGGGTCGAGCCACCAGGGGGGCTTCCGCCTGCCCCACGAAAACGTTCGCCGCCGCGGAGAGGGATTCGGGACGGCTGGTGCCCAGGACCCGCTGCAGCGCGCCCCCAAGGAGGCGAATGGTCCAGCCCATGATGCCGAGGTGATAGAGCACGGAGACGAGGGCGGAAAAGATCACGATCACGGGCAGGACATTCACGGCAAAGATGGGGGCGAAGCCCTTAGCTTCCACAGAGGCCGCGAGGGATCCCATGGCGCCGTTCGCGGACCAGCCAAACATGAACTCGATGCCTTCCCGGCTGTAGGCCAGCACTTGCCCCACTCCGGCAGAGACGGCCTCTAGGGTGGCAATGCCCGAGGGCATGGCGAGTACCCAGCCGCCGATGAGCGCCTGCAGGAATAGGGCGCCAAGCACCGTACGCCAAGCGATGGCTCGGCGGTTCGTCGATAGCATCCAGGCCAGGGCCAGGAGCACCAGGACCCCCAGTAAGCTCATCACGAGGCAGATCCTTCGTCTAAGGGCGGCGGGCCCTCAAGGGCCCAAAGTTCGAGCACGCTGGCTTGCAGCAGCTTCGCATCGTGCTCGGCGCGGTGAGTGGCCTTCCCCAGGCGGGCTTCGGCTCGGGACCGGGCCGTGGCCCAGGAAGGCAAGGCCGTCTCCGTAATCAAATTTCGAACTGTGTCGATCCGAAAGTGCTGACTGAGCCCAGCGGCGTCGAAAAGCCGCGCCACCCAAGCCGCATCAAAGCCCCAGGCATCGCTGTACACCCGATTGCCTGCGAGCTGAGCATTCAGCATGGCGGCCACTTCCAGCACCGGGCGCCCCTCGGCGAGGAGCTTCGCCCGGGGAAGGCCGTGAACCTGCTCCGCGCCTTCATCCCAGTGGACCCAGTCGGGCTCTGGGCGGAGCAGATAGGCCACGGAAGTGCCATCGGGAAAGGCCAGGCCAATTTCGATGGGATAGCTGCCCCGGCCGAAGCCCGACGCCTCCACATCCAACATAATGGGCCAGGGGCGCCCTGCGCCCTGACCATCCCCGTATTTCATGGCTTGTGCCTCTTTATTCTTACTGCATTGTAGCCCGCCCCCTGGCTCCAGGCACGGCCGTAGGCTGAAAAAGCGCTCGCGCCCAAGGTACACTCCGCCCCCTCTATTCGCCCTCGGCGGAGGTTTCCTGTGCTCAGCCCCAAGCTTCCGGGCCCGCTTTTGCGCTACTACGGTGCCCAGGCCCTAAGCCCGGTGGCGGAACGCTTCTATGGCCGGCGCTGGACCCCCGCCACGAGCAGCAATCTGTCTCTACGCGTCGACGACCACCGCGCCCTGGTCACGGCCTCCGGGGGACATAAGCGCTTTCTCACCGGCGACACCCTCATACTCATGGGCCTCGACGGCACCGTGCTCGATGGCGCCGAGGGGGCGAAGCCCTCTGCCGAGGCAGCCCTGCATCTCGCGCTCTACGCCCGCGATGCCTCGATCGGGGCCGTGCTCCACGCCCACGCGCCCAGCACCGTGATCTGGACCCAGCGGCACCCGAGTGCCTCCGCCGTGGAGCTCGCCGGCGCGGAGCTGCTCAAGGCCTTTCCCAGGGTGCCCACCCACGAGGTTCACCAGGCCCTCCCCGTGGTGCCCAACAGCCAGAACATGAAGGAAGTTGACGACGCCGTAGTGGCCGCCCAGGGCGCCCTCCCCGGCGCGCCCCCGGCCTACCTCATTCGGGGCCACGGCGCCTATGTGTGGGGCGCCTCCCTTTTTGACGCGGAGCGCCACATGGAAGCGCTCGTGTCCCTCCTTGATCACACCCTATCCCTGCCCAGCTCGGAGGCCTCGCCATGAGCCGACTCAGAATCTTTGACGACCACAACGGCGCCCAGCCCCTCGCCGAGCACCAGGACCCCGCGGCCATCGCCCAGGCCCTCGCGCCCCATGGCGTCCGCTTTGAGCGCTGGCCCACCCACGACGATATCGCCGCCGGCGCCACCCAGGACGCGGTCCTGTCCCGCTACGACGCAGAGATCACGCGAATCATGACGGACGGTGGTTACCAAAGCTGCGACGTGGCCAGCATGACGCCGAGCAACCCCGCGGCCAGCGAAGCCCGAGGCAAATTCCTGGCGGAGCACACCCACGCCGAGGACGAGGTGCGCTTCTTCGTTGATGGATCGGGGCTCTTTACCCTGCACCTGGGGGCCCAGGTCTTTGAGGTGCTGTGCGAGCGGGGGGACTTCCTCACCGTGCCCGCCCTCACCAAGCACTGGTTCGACATGGGGCCTGAGCCCCACTTCCTGGCCATTCGCATCTTCTCCAACCCTGAGGGCTGGGTGGCGAACTTCACGGGGAGCCCCATCGCCGAGCAGTTCCCGCGCTATGAGGCGAGCGCATGACCCTAAAGGCCATCGTCACCGATATTGAAGGCACTACCAGCAGCATCCGCTTCGTTCACGAGGTGCTCTTTCCCTACGCGCGAGCCCAGCTCCGGCCCTTCCTCGGCGCCCACGGCGCCGAGCCCGAGGTCGAGGAAATCCAGGCGGCGGTGGCGGAGGAAGGCGGCGTCGACGCTGCGGACCTCGATGCGGTCGTGGCCACCCTCGAGCGCTTTATCGACGAAGACCGAAAGTGGACGCCCCTGAAAACACTCCAGGGTCTGATCTGGGCCCAAGGCTATGCCGACGGCGCCCTTCAGGGACATATCTACGACGATGCGGTGACGGCGCTAAAGCGCTGGCACGACGCGGGCCTCGCGCTGTACGTCTACTCCTCCGGCTCCGTGGCCGCGCAGCAGCTCCTCTTCGGCCATAGCCTAGCCGGGGATCTCACCCCGCTCTTCTCGGGCTACTTCGATACGCGGGTAGGCCCCAAGCGGACCCTAGGAAGCTATCAGGCCATCGCCGCCACCCTCGAGCTGCCGGGGGACGCCATCATGTTTCTGTCGGATGTGGTCGAAGAGCTAGACGCCGCTCGGGCGGCGGGGCTGAAAACGGCCCTTCTGGTACGGCCCGAGGACAGTCCGCTGGATCTGGCCCGGGCGGCGGAGACCACGCACCTCGCCGTGGCCCGCATGACGGATTTGCCCCTCGAGCGCCTGGCCTAGGCCCCGGCGGCCCGGAGGGCGGCGGTCAGCAGCTTATCGAAGCTGTTCGAAAAGGCCTGCTTGTCCCGGTCATCGAAGGGCGGCGGCCCGCCCCCGGCAAGCCCCGCTCCCCGCGCCTCCTCCATGAAGTTTCGCTGGGAGACGCGGGTCCCGATATTTTCCCGATCGAAGATCTCCCCCCGGGGATTCGTCACCCGAGCGCCCTTCGTCACCAACCGCTCCGCGAGCAGGATGTCCTGAGTGACCACCACGTCGCCGGCGGCGACCTCCTCGGCAATGGCATCGTCCGCCGCATCAAAGCCGGCGGCGACGGTGCGAGAGCTGATGTAGCGCCCGCGAGGCACATTGATCGGGGACGCGGCGACGAAGATGGTGCGCACCTGGCGTCGCTCCGCCGCCCGGCAAATCACGTCCCGGACAGGGCGCGGGCAGGCGTCCGCATCCACCCAAACGGTGGGGGCGCTCACGGGCCGGCCCCGGGGGTTGGCGCCTGGCGATGGGGGCGAGAATGGCGCCATTCCGCCAGCAGCATGCGCAGCGCCGCCACGAAGGCCAGGGGCTGATCCAGGAAGACGTGGTGCTGCGCCTCGGGCAAGGCCATGAAGGGCACGGATTCATCGAGCACCTTAAACATGTAGTCGGCGATCTCCTGGTCGAAAAGGTAGGAATCATCGCCGTACATGACCGCCACCCGGCAAGGCAGCCGTTGCAGGTCCTCGCCGCGGTTCTCAAAGCGCAGCTTCTCAAACATACGATCGTCGAACTTCCAGCTGAAGCCGCCCGGCACTTCCGTCACGGAGTGCTCGGCGATATAGCGAAGAATGTAGCCGTTCTCGCAATCCTGGGGCGGCATGAGGCGGAAGCGCCCCTCCGCCGTGGCCCGGTCTGGATAAACGCGCTTGGCCCGGATGGGAGAGCGCTTGGGATCCCGCTCCCAGGCGTAGTCCGGGGGCCGCACGGGGGAATCGACGAGCACGACGCCGCCAAGGTCATGACCGAAGCGCAGCGCCGTCTGAATGGTCACAAAGCCCCCAAAGCTGTGACCCACCACGATGGTGTCGGTGCCAAAGCCCGCGTGCTTTGCGACGGCCATGACCTCATCGGCGAAGAGTTCGGGGCTGTAATGGTCGCGATGCCCCGAATCCCCCATGCCGGAGAGATCGAGCGCGGCCACCCGGTATTCCTTTAGGAAGAAGGGGGCGATGAAGCGCCACCAGTGGGCGTGGGCACCGTTGCCGTGAACCAGCACAAGGCCCGGAAGCGTTTCCCGCTCCGCCCAGTACAGATAATGGATGGGCGTTCCCGCCACGGTGACTTCTCGGTCCTCAAAGGGCGCCTTCAGAGCCCGGCGGAACCATCCCGGAGCCTCACTGTCTTGCTGGGTCATGCCATTGCTCCCATTGCTGGAACCACAGTTTACCGCGCTCCCGGGGGACTAGCGCAGCCTGCCGCGCCCCGTACAATCCCCCCTCCCCCACCCGGGCGAGGTGCGCCATGACGGAACGGCTTGATGAACTCCTCCAGGTCCTCGATCTCGAGGAGCTGGAAATCAATCATTACCGGGGCAGAAGCCCCAATGACGCTTGGCAACGGGTCTACGGGGGGCAGGTGCTCGGGCAGGCCCTCGTGGCCGCGTCCCGCACCGTGGACGACCCCACCCGAAGTGCCCACTCCCTTCATGCCTATTTTTTGCGCCCCGGGGATCCCAACCACCCCATCTTGTACACCGTGGATCGCATTCGGGATGGCCGCTCCTTCACCACCCGTCGCGTGGTGGCCATTCAGCACGGCCGCCCCATGTTCAACATGTCCATCTCCTTCCAGACGGACGAGCCGGGGCTTGAGCACGCCTTTGCCATGCCCGAGGGCATCCCGGATCCGGAAAGCCTGACTCCGGAGCGGGAACTGCGTCGGCAGCACGGGGAAGCGGCGGGGCTCGATCCCGAGGTGCTCGCCCACTTCACCCGGGAGCGCCCCATCGAATACCGGGCGCTGAATCCGCAGAATGATTTCAAGCCCGAAAAGCGGGCGCCGAAGCAGATGGGCTGGATGCGGGTAAAGGAACCCATGCCCGACGACCTTCGCCTGCACCAGTGCGCCCTGGCCTACCTGTCGGACTGGACCCTGCTGGACACCTGCACCTGGCCCCACGGCGTGTCCTTCATGCAGCCGAACTTCCAAACCGCGAGCCTGGATCACGCCATGTGGTTCCACGGCCCCTTCCGCGCTGACGAATGGCTTCTATACGTGCAAGATAGCCCTGCCGCCGGAGGTGCCCGAGGGTTCAACCGCGGCCTCATTTACAGCCAGGACGGCGCGCTGGTGGCGTCCGTGGCCCAGGAAGGCCTAATTCGCCTCCACGGGGACCTCAAATCATGAGCGATACTCGCCTGGCTTTCGTCAGCAGCAAAAGCCCCCAGTCCCAAGCGGCTCGGGAAAGCTTGGAAAAGCGCTACGCGCACGTGCCGGCGGAGGAGGCGGACGTCATCATCGCCCTCGGCGGCGATGGCTTCATGCTAGAAACGCTGCACCGGAGCATGCACCGCAGCGTGCCCATCTACGGGATGAACCGGGGCACGGTGGGCTTTCTACTGAACGCCTATGACGAGGACGATCTGCCGGAACGCATTGATCGGGCCGCCCGGGCCATCCTCCACCCCCTGGCCATGACCGCCATCAGCGATTCCGGCTCGGAACAGCAGGCCCGGGCCATCAACGAGGTGTCCCTCCTTCGCCAAACCCGGCAAGCAGCGAACCTGCGGGTCGCCATCGACGGCAAAACCCGCATCGACCGGCTGATCTGCGACGGGGCCCTGGTGGCAACGCCCGCGGGCTCCACGGCCTACAACCTTTCCGCCCACGGGCCCATTCTGCCCATTGGCTCCCAGGCCCTGGCCCTAACCCCCATCAGCGCCTTCCGTCCCCGGCGCTGGCGGGGCGCGGTACTGCCCCTCACGGCGGAAATCACCTTCGAGGTCCTCGACCACTACAAGCGCCCCGTCTCCGCCGTGGCCGATGCCACGGAGGTCCGCAACGTGGTGGAGGTGCGCATCGCCCAGGACAACGAGACCGAGCTGCACATCCTCTTCGATCCCGAACACAACCTGGAGGAGCGCATCCTTCAGGAGCAGTTCGTCCCATAAAAAAGCCCCCGAGCGCACACCGCGCCCGGGGGCTTTGATTGCGTGCCTAGGCCTTAGGCGTTGGCGAAGTTCGCCTCGGCGAAGGACCAGTTGATGAGGTGCTCAAGCACGGCCTCGCAGTACTTCGGCTTGGCATTGCGATAGTCGATGTAGAAGGCGTGCTCCCAGGCATCGATGGTGAGGAGCGGGGTCTGGCCGGAGGTCATGGGGTTGCCCGCATCGTGAAGCGACTCCACCTTCAGCTTGCCGTTATCCAGCACCAGCCAAGCCCAGCCGGACCCGAAGTGCGTACCGACGGCGTCGGCGAGGGCCTTTTTGCAGGCCTCAAGGCCGCCGAGATCCCGGTCGATGGCTTCCGCCAGCGCACCAGAGGGGGCACCGCCGCCGTTCGGGGACAGGGAATTCCAGTAGAAGGTGTGGTTCCAGATTTGCGCCGCGTTGTTGAACACGCCGCCGCTGCTGGTTTTGATCAGCTCTTCCAGGGAAGCGTCCGCTTCCGGCTTTCCTTCCACCGCCGCGTTCAGCTTGTCGACGTAGGTCTGGTGATGCTTACCGTAGTGGAAGTCGATGGTCTCAGCGCTGATGTGGGGCGCGAGGGCATCACGGGCGTAGGGCAGAGCGGGCAACTCAAAAGCCATGGCATGACTCCTTGCTGGTGAACGAATGAGGGTCGCCGGGCATGGTAATCAGTCCCTCGCTCCCTGGCGACCCCTTGACCTTAACCGCCGGGCGGCAGCACGCGCTGGGCCGGGTTGCGATAGCGATCCCGAAGCTGGAGCTGACGGGAGCCGGGATCGAAGCGCTGGCCCTCAATCATGGTCCAGCGGGCCCAGCTCGTGAGTTCCAGGGGATCGCCGGTCCAAAGCACAAGATCGGCGCAGTAGCCCGGAGCGATCTGCCCGAGCCGGTCCCCTTCGCCCCAAAGCTCTGCGGGCACCCGGGTGATCGCGGCCAGGGCCGCCTCCCAGGGTAGGCCCTGAGCTACCGCATTCCCCGCGTACTGCCGCAGCTCCCGCACCTCATGGCCCACGAGCTCCGTAAAAGCGACCCGCACCCCGGCCTCATGAAGCAGGGTGGCATTGTCAATGCGGGCCCCGAGGCGATCAAAGCTTTCCGGGAGATTCCCTAGGGGATCAAGCACCACGGGCACCTCCCGGGCGGCGAGGGCCGGCGCCACGCGCCAGGCTTCCGCACCCCCCACGATCACGAGGGGCAGGGGCAGCGCTTCCGTGGCCGCGAGGAGCGCTTCGATGTCCGCGGCCCGATCCACGTATACCCAAAGGGGCTGCTTCTCCGAAAGGGCGCGTTCCAGGGCCTCAAGATCGTAGTAAGGCAGGCTCAGGCCGCTGGCGAGGCCACGGCGGGACAGTTCATTGCTGCGCCCATAGCGCTGCGCCTCCGCGAAGCCCTGAAGGAGGCTTTGCACGGCCCGGGCCCGGCTCCCGCCGGCCCGATCCGCCCCGCGCTCCCCGAGCGCCGCGACCAGCACCCGATCCGGGGCCGTCACCGGCGCTGGACCGCCATCCAGGCGGATAAGACTGCCCTGCCCGGCGAATACGCCAGGACCCGGCTCCGGGGCCGCGAGGGCCCGGGTCACGCCGCCGGTGCGCGCCACCCCGAAGAGCACGGAGAAGCGGTTCACACCGTGGCGCACGGAGAAGGCCGGCCCCACGGGGGTGTCCTTCAAGCGCTGATCGTTGGTGCTGCCCACACCAGACACTTCCACGAGACCAATGTTGCTGATCGGCGCCAGAAGCCCCGGGGTCAGCACCTGCCCGTTGGCTTCCAGTACCGTGGCCTCCGCCGGCACGGGCACCTCGACCCCCACGGCTTCGATAACGCCATCGCGCACCAGGACGGTCGCGTTCTCGAGCGTGCCCGCGGGCCCAAGGGTGTGGACCGTGGCGCCGGTGATGGCCGTCACCTCGGCCTGGGCTGCGCCAGCGAGGGCCAGCAGGACGAGCACCATAAGCTGCTGTGCGGTGCGCTTCATTGCCGCGCCTCCCCGCGCCCCGCGGGCGTCTGCGCAAGATCAAAATCCGTGGTCGGCCGGACCCCCTCGGGGCCTGCTGCGTAGTGCAGATGGCCGTCGATCCACACCCGCTCCGCGCGGCTATAGACGCTAAAGGGATTCCCCGTCCAGAGCACCACATCGGCCATGAGGCCCGGCGCCAGCGTGCCCGTTTGGTCAGCGATGCCCAGGGCCTTCGCCGCATTCTGAGTGAGCCAGCGCATGGCGAGGGCCTCGTCATAGGGCAAGCCCATGCGCTGGGCAGCCATGAGCGCCTTCGCCGCCTCCTGATTCAAACGTTGGATATCCCGAGCCGAGTCGGAGTGCACGATGGCGCAGGCCCCAGCCTGCTCCATGAGGGCGATGTTCTCCTCGATGGCGTCGTTGGACTCCATCTTGAAGCCCCACCAGTCGGCCCAGAGCGCGCCGCAGACCCCCTCCTCCGCCAGCACGTCGGCGATCTTGTAGGCCTCCGTGGCGTGGTGGAAAGCGGTGATCTTGTAATCAAACTCCCGAGCGATATCGAGCATGATGAGCATCTCATCGGCACGATAGCAGTGGTTGTGAATGAGGATTTCCCCGCGAAGCACGCCAGCGAGGGTTTCCATTTCCAGGTCCCGATCCGGGAGTTCCTCACCAGATTCCGCGGCCGCATCGAGCTTCGCCTGGTAGGCCCGGGCTTTAATCCAGCTTTCCCGGTAGCCCGCCACGTTGCCCATGCGCGTTGACGGCGCAGAGCGACGGCGCCCGTAGACCCGCTTGGGATTTTCCCCGCAGGCCATCTTCAGGCTGTGGGGCGCGCCGGGGAACTTCATATCCATGACGCTCCGCGCCGGTACATTCTTGAGGGTGACGCCCCGCCCCCCCACCAAATTGGCGGAGCCGGGCAGGATTTGCAGCGTGGTGACGCCGCCCATGAGGGCCAAGGGAAACTGGGGATCCTGGGGCCAAACGGAGTGCTCCGCCCACACCCGAGCCGTCACCGGCGCCGTCGCCTCATTCCCATCGGAGTGCGCTTCCACCCCGGGCGAGGGGTAATCGCCGAGATGGGAGTGGACGTCGATAATTCCTGGCGTCACCCAGCGCCCCATGCCATCGACCACCGTGGCCGCCGCCGGGGCCGCAAGATCCTGCCCCACGGCGACGATGCGCCCCCCATCAAAAAGCACGTCCCCCTCATCGAGGCGGGTGCCATCGCCCAGGAGCACGGTGGCGTTTTCAATCAGCACGGCGCCGGAAGGGTCCGGGGCGTAGCGGCTGCTATAGGGCAGGGGACCTTCCCCGCGCACCGGCGCCCCCGCTCGGGAGGGATCGGCTTCGTAGTAAGCCGGCACCGGCGCCGGTTCTGCCACTGCCGTCAGGGCCCACACCCCCAGCAGGGGCGCCCAGGGCTTAAGGATTCTCATAGCGCACCACCTCTCCATCCTTGATCACGAGGGACACCGCACCCATGCGCGCGATGTCCTTTAGGGGATCGCCCTCCACGGCGATCACGTCCGCCAAAAAGCCCGGCGCAAGCTGGCCAAGCTGGTCGCCCTGGCCAAGTACCCCCGCCGCCACGCTCATGGCCGAAGTCAGGGCTTCCAGGGGCGGCATCCCCGCCTCCACCATGTAGCCAAATTCCTTCCAGTTGTCCCCGTGGGGCGAAACCCCCGTATCCGTACCGAACACGATGGGCACGCCTTGAGCATAGGCCCGGGCGAAGGTGTCCTGAATCAGCGGACCGATGGCCCGGGCCTTTGGCCGCACCACCTCGGAGAAGAAGCCGTCGATCTCTGCCTTCTCCGCCACAAACTTCCCCGCAATGATAGTGGGTACATACCAGGTGCCCCGCTCCCTCATGAGCGCCATGACCTCATCGCTCATGAAGGTGCCATGCTCAATGCTAGTGACCCCGGCGAGCACGGCCCGGCGCATGCCCTCTTCCCCGTGGGCGTGAGCGGCGACGTGAAAACCGTAGTCCTTCGCCGTCTCGACGATGGCTTTCAGCTCGTCTAAGGCAAACTGGGCGTTCTGCCCATTCTTCGCCTGGGACAGCACGCCACCGGTCGCCGTGACCTTAATAACGTCGCTACCGTCTTTGTAGCGCTGGCGGACCGCCGCCCGCGCTTCCACCGTGCCGTTGATCACCCCTTCCGTGGGGCCAGGCGTTTCCCAAAGGTCATTCCGCCCCCCGTTCGTGGGATCGGCGTGCCCGCCGGTGGTGGCGATGCTGCGCCCCGCGGCAAAGATCCGCGGGCCCTCGGCCCAGCCCCCGTTGATCGCATCCCGCAGGGCGAGCACCTCCGCACCCCCTAGATCACGCACGGTGGTGAAACCTGCGTTCAACGTGGTCCGCGCATGCTTGGCCGCCCGCAGCACGTGGTCTTCCGGATTGAGGCGAAAGCGATCCAGCGCGGCCTTCGGATTGCTCTCGCTGCGCAGGTGCACATGCATATCAATCAGCCCGGGCATGACCGTATGGCCCGTAAGATCGAGCACCTCGTCCCCTGCTTCCGGGGCCTGGTGCCCCGCCAGCACAGCGTCGATGCGCGAACCCGCAAGCACCACCGTGCTCGGGCCCCGGGGCGGTGCCCCCGTGCCATCAAGCAGGGCGCCCGCATGAATCAATAGCCGCGCCTGGGCGGCCTGAGCGGAAAAGGAAAGGAGGATCAAGATCGCGAGGGCCCCGAAGCGCCGGCCGCGGGGCGGGTAAACCATCGTCATAACGAAATCTCCCTAGGACAGCCCTTGAGTGTCCCTGCGCTGGACCCGAACGGCAAGGCGGGCCATGCTAGGCGCCGCTTTTGACACCGGGGGGAGAGAAAGCCCATGAGTGCACCGCAAACGCTGGAACACACCCGCTACGCCGTCACCGACGGCGTCGCCACCGTAACCCTGAATAGACCGGACAAAATGAACGCCTGGACCGGCACCATGGACCAGGAAGTCTATGCCCTCATGAAGGCCGCCTCCGCGGACGACGCGGTGAAGGTGATCGTGCTCACCGGCGCCGGGCGGGGCTTCTGCGCCGGTGCCGACATGGACAACCTGTTGGCCATTCAGGCCGCCGCGAAGGACGGCAACGGAAACAGCGGCATCGCCGAAGGCGATGACGACCGCCGCATCGACCCCGGCGTCCCCGCAGCCTTTGGCGGCCGCTATAGCTACTTCGCCTCCGTGCCAAAACCCGTGATCGCCGCCATCAACGGCGCCACGGCGGGCATGGGCATGGCCATCGCCCTTTTCTGCGACCTCCGCCTGTGGTCCAGCGCCGGCCGCATGTCCACCATCTTTGCCAAGCGCGGGCTCATCGCCGAATGGGGCCTGACCTGGACCCTCAATCAGCTCTGCGGCCCCGCCGCCGCGGCGGACCTGCTCTTCTCCGCACGCTTCGTGGGCGCCGACGAGGGGCTGCGCCTGGGCCTCGCCAATGCCGTGTATGATGAAGCGGTGTTTGAAGAGGAAGTGATGAACTACGCCCGCACCATGGCTTCCACCGTTTCTCCCCGCTCCCTGCGGGTGATGAAGCGCCAGCTGTGGAACGACGTCTTCGCCGACCTGGGCACGGTGCTCGATCGCGCGGAAACGGAAATGAAAGCCACCTTCGGCACGGAAGACTTCAAGGAAGGGGTGGCCCACTTCCTCGAAAAGCGTGCCCCCCAATTCACCGGGCGCTAAGCCCTAGCCCTAAGCTTTAGGCCCCACCGCGCCCCCAAGGGGGCGCCCAAGCGTTGGAGATCGCGTGAGCACCGCACCTACCCCCTTTGGTTCCGTGGCCGAGGTTCAAGCCGGCCTGGAAAGCGCCAACTACATTTGTTCCACGCAGATTGCGACCGCGGTCTACCTGGCCCTCGAACTCGACAAGCCGATTTTGGTGGAGGGCCCCCCGGGGGTCGGCAAAACGGAGCTGGCGAAAACCACCGCCGCCCTTTTAAATCACCCCCTCATTCGTCTGCAGTGTTACGAAGGCCTCGACGAAGCCAAAGCACTCTACGAATGGAAATACGCTAAGCAGCTGCTCTACATCCAGGTGCTGAAGGAGCAGCTCGGGGACGTGCTCGCCGGGGCCAAGGGCCTTCAAGCCTCCCTCGAGCGGCTCCACGAATTTGGGGATGTGTTCTTCTCCGAGGCCTTCCTCGAACCCCGCCCCCTCCTGAAGGCCCTCCAGGAAGAGGCCGGAGCGGTGCTGCTCATCGACGAGATCGACAAGGCGGACCAGGAATTCGAGTCCATGCTCCTCGAGCTGCTCTCGGACTTTCAAGTCTCCATCCCGGAGCTGGGCACCCTTCGCGCCAAGGGCCCACGACCCCTCGTGTTTTTAACCTCGAACAACACCCGGGAAGTCTCCGACGCCTTGAAGCGCCGCTGCCTGCACCTCTACATCCCCTTCCCGGAGGCGCCCCTGGAGCGCGCCATCGTGCACGCCCGGGTTCCGGAGATTCCCCCGGCCCTGGAGCGCGAGCTGGTCGCCTTTATCCAGGCCCTTCGGGAGAAGGATCTGAAAAAGGTCCCGGCCATCAGCGAAACCATCGATTGGGCCCGAACCCTGCTCCTGCTCAACGCCGAGCAGCTCGACAGCCAACTGGTGCAGGACACGCTCAACGTCATCCTGAAGTTCCAGGACGACATCGACGCGCTCACGCCGGAGCTTCCGAGCCTCCTCGCGACGGCCCGCAAAAGCGCCTAGCGTGGACGCCTCCCTCCAGCGCTTCATCAGCGCCCTCCGCATGGCGGAGGTGCGCATCTCCCCGGCGGAGACGCTCGATGCGTTCCGCACCGTGGACCGCATGGGCATGGAGAATCGGCAGCAGCTGAAGGAAAGCCTCGCCCTGGTACTGCCGAAGACGGCGGAGGAAAAGCTGGCCTTCGACGCCTGCTTCGACGCCTTCTTTCGCTTTGAGGAATTCTCCGACGCCCCTCCCGGCGCGTCCGATGGAGAGAGCGGAGACGGGGATCCGAGCGGCGAAGGGGAAGGCAGCGAAGGCCAGGGCGGCGGTGGCGATGGCCAGCCCCAGGGCCAGAGCTCGGAGAATCGCAAAAGCGATGCGTCTGGGGGGGACCCGGCTGGCGATGGCCCCCCGGGCGACGACGGTGCCGACCCCTTCGGCGATCCTGGCCCCGGACCGGTGCAGGACGCCCAGTCGGCCCTCGGCCAGCAGCTCCAGCAAGGCGATCGAGCCGCCCTTGCCCTGGCCGTGAGCCAGGCCGGGGAAGCGGTCAACGTTGCTGGCATCAAGGTTTTTACGCAGAAAGGGCTGTATACGCGCCGTATCATGGACGCCCTTGGCCAGGGCGCCCTCCAGGAAGAGATTGGCACCCTCGCCACCCAGGCCGACCCCACGGCCCGGCGCACGGCGGCCCAGCTCAGCGGCCTCCGGGACGACCTTCGGGAACGGGTACGGGACTTTGTAGAGCGGCAATTCCTCCTCCACGCCGACGCCGATGGGCACCGGCTGCGCGAGGCCATGCTCCGCCACGTGAAGCTCAGCAATGTTGAGCACCGAAACTTCAGCCATTTAAAGCGGCTCGTGGAGAAGATGGCGAAGCGCCTCATTGCGGCCCACTCCCGGCGCCGGAAGAAGATGCGCCGGGGCCAGCTGCACGTCAGCCGGACCCTGAGAAAGAACCTTCGCTACGACGGCGAGCTGATCGATCTGGCCTGGAAGGCCCGGAAGATTGACCGCAGTAAGGTTTTCGCGATCTGCGACGTGTCCGGCTCCGTGGCCACCTATGCCCGCTTCATGCTCATGTTCCTCTACAGCCTCGAAGCCGTGCTACCCCGGGTCCGGGCCTTTGCCTTCTCCTCTGACCTTGGAGAGGTGACGGAGAATTTCCAGCGCATGGCCATCGACGACGCCATTGCCACCACCCTTGCGGACTTCAGCGGCGGCTCCACGGACTACGGCCAGGCCTTCGATGATTTCCTTCGCGTGGCGGGCTCGGCAGTCAATTCCCAGAGCACCGTGATTATCCTCGGCGACGCCCGGAACAACTACGGGAACCCCAACACGAAGGCCCTCCGGGAAATCTACGACAAGGCCCAGCGGGTTATATGGCTAAATCCGGAGCCGGAGCGCAGCTGGGGCTCGGGTGATTCGGAAATGCCTCGGTACCGCGCCAGCTGCCATCAAGTGAACGTCTGCAACGCCCTCAACCATCTGGAGCGGGTCATCAGCGACCTGCTTCTCGCGGTCCGCTAGCCCGCCCCTCACCACCCACGCGAGCGCGAACGCTGGCGCAAAACGACCGGCGCGTTACACTCCGCCTTCTAAGGTTCTGGACAAGGATTTCCGATGATGCGGCTTGGCCCCGCGGGGCGACCCCTCGCGCTCCTTCTGAGTGGCCTCCTCGCCGTCGCCGCACCTTTTTCCGGCGCCGCGGATAACGCTGTGGACTTCGAGGGCCGGGTCATTCGCATGGTCCTGCCCCAGGAGCCACCCCAACTCGATTCCAGCAAGGCCACGGACCAGGTGAGCACCCGCGTGCTTGGCCACGTGATGGAAGCTCTCACCCGCTTCGACGGCCAGGGCCGGCTCGTCCCTGGGGTCGCCGAACGCTGGGAAATTCGCCGCGATGGGGCCACCTTCTGGCTCCGGGAAGACGCCCGCTGGAGCGACGGCAGCCCGGTGACCGCCGCGGACTTCGTGTTCTCCTGGCGCCATGCCGTGGATCCGAAAACCGCTTCCGAGTACGCCTTTATTCTCCAGGGCATCGAGAACGCGGAGGCCATTAGCCAAGGAGAGGCCCCGATCACGAGCCTGGGCGTGAGCGCCCCGGAGCCCCAGCGCCTCGAGGTGCGTTTCTCCCGCGCCCTCGCCTACTTCGACAAGCTGGTGGCCTTTGCCACCTTTTATCCCCTGAAGGAAAGCTTCTACCGCGCCCGGGACGGGCGCTACGGCGCAGACGCCGAGGACATGCTCTTCAATGGCCCCTTTGTGATCGAGCGCTGGGACCACGGCGCCCGCCTCGAGATGGCGAAGAACCCCCACTATTGGGACCGGGACAACATTTACTTAAACCGCATCGAGTTTCCCTACATCACCGCCGACACTAACGCCGCGCTGAACCTGTTCAAGGACAACCGCATCATCCTTGCGGCCCTCGACTCGGAAACCATGGAAAACGCCCTGGACCAGCGCTGGCGCATCGAGCGCTTTAACGACGGCTCCGCTTGGTACATCGAGTTCAACCATCGGGAAGGGCGGCTCACGCAAAACTGGAATCTGCGCCGCGCCCTGGCCCTCAGCTTTGATACCTATGAATTCATCAATCGGGTAATCGGCACCCCGGGGAACCTTCCGGGCCTATCCCTCTACCCCTCCTACATGCAGGGGGCAAAGCAGCGCCTTCTTCAGGAAATCCCCCCGCCGGAACCGGTGACGGACTGGACCCTAGCCCGGGAGCACCTCGAGAAGGCCATGGTTGAGCTGGGCCTTTCGGAGCCCCCGGAGCTGGTCCTGTTGACGGGCAACTCCCCCACGGCGAACAAGCAAGCGGAATTTCTTCAAACGCTCTGGAAGGACGCGCTGGGGCTGACGGTGCGCATCGACCGGCAGATCTTTAAGCAACGCCTGGCCAAGATGACCGCCGGGGACTTCGACCTGGTGGCCGCGGGCTGGGGCCCGGACTACCTCGACCCCCTGACCTTCGGGGATCTATTCGCCAGCTGGAATTTGAATAACCGGGGCCGCTACGCCAACCCGGCGCTTGATGCCTGCGTCCGCAAGGCGCAGAACTCCGTGGCGGCGGAAACCCGAGTAGAAGCCTTCGGCTGCATTCAACGGATCCTGCTCGAGGACCACGCCCTCATCCCCACCTATGAGCGGGGCCAGATCTACGTCATTCACCCGGCGGTGAAGGGCGCCATTCGCCGACAAACGAGCCCGGACCCGGACCTGGCCCGGGCCTGGCTGGAGCAACCGTAATGGGGCGCTACGCCATCAAGCGGATTTTTCAGGGGCTGATCACCATCTGGTTTATCGCCACGGCCACCTTTGCGGCGATGCATGCGGTGCCCGGAGATCCCCTCTCGAACGAGAAGGCCACCACGGAAGCGATCCGCAAGAACCTTGAGGCCCGCTACGGCCTTGATCGGCCGGTGTTCCCCGATCAGTACTTCATCTTTTTGGGGAACATGGCGAAGGGAGACTTTGGCCTCTCCTTTACGCAGCAAAACCGCCGGGTGAACGACATCATCCTCGACGCCTTCCCCGTTTCTGCGCAGCTGGGGGTGCTGGCCATCGCCTTCGCCGCCATCGGAGGCGTGCTCCTCGGCGCCTTTACGGCGCTGAAGCGCAATCGCTGGCCCGATGTCACGGTTATGCTCGCGGTGATCTTGGGCATTAGCGTCCCCAGCTTCGTCTTCGCCGCCCTTGGGCAATTGGCACTGGTCAACGCCAATGACGCCCTGGGCTTTACCCTCTTGCCCGTGGCGGGCTGGGGAGAGCTCAGCCATATGGTCATGCCTGCCGTGGTGTTGGGTCTGTCCACCCTCGCCTTCCTCACCCGGCTCATGCGCTCCTCCATGCTTGAGGTGCTCACGGCCGACTACATCCGCACGGCCCGGGCCAAGGGGGTCAGCGAAGGGGGCATCTTCTGGCGCCATGCGCTGCGGAACGCCAGCCTCCCCGTGATCACGGTGCTCGGGCCGGCCATCGCCGCCATCACCACCGGCGGCTTTGTGGTGGAGCTGGTCTTTGCCATTCCGGGCCTGGGCCGAGCCTTCGTGGAGGCGGTGCAGCAGCTCGACTACACCCTCATCATGGGCACCACGGTGTTCTACGGAAGCTTTCTCGTCTTCATGGTGATTGTGGTCGACCTCATCTACGGGCTGATCGATCCTCGGGTGCGCCTCGCATGAGCGCCTACACGCCCCGACCGGAAGATTTCGCGCCCCTCGGCGCGCAGGACGCCGCACCGGTTCTGGTGCGCCCTTCCCTGTCCTATTGGGCCGATGCCCGGGCCCGGCTCCTGCGCAATCCCCGCGCCGTGGGATCCCTGGTGCTCCTCGCCCTGCTCGGCCTCTTTACCACCGTCGGCCCGCTGTTCTGGACCGTGGATCCCTCCACGCAGAACCTCGATCGCATCTCCGAGCCCCCGAACCTGGGCGCAGAAGCGCTTCTCATCGATCGGGGCCAACGCTGGGCCGGCATCGAGGTAGAGGACTGGCCGGCGGCGCCGGACCCCGCCTGGCTCGCTGCCCCGACCCGAGCCGCGCTGGACGCCCCGGAGGGCCTCAGCGTCGTCGGCACGCCCCACACCTGGTCCGTGCGCCTGCGCTGGAACCCGGTGGAAAACGCCGCGGGCTATCAGATCTATCGCAATCGCTATCGCCCGATGGCCTTGAACGAGCTGGGCCTGCCCCTGGGGGATCGCTGGAGCGGCGCCGAGGTCAGCTACGAAGACGCCCTGGCCCTCGAGCCGGGCGTGTACTGGTATAGCGTCACCGCCACCGACGGCCTGCGGGAAAGCCCCCATTTCCAAACCCTACGCGTAGAGGTGGAACGGGCCCTGCCTCTGAACACGGCGCGGAAAGCAGGCCTTCTCGCGCCGGAAACTGGCGAGCCGGGGCAGCGCCTGAGCTTGCCGGCCCACCCCCTGGGCACGGATTATTTGGGGCGAGATATGCTGTCGCGGCTCATGCATGGGGCGCGCACCTCCCTGTTCATTGGGCTTCTCGCCCCCCTGCTTTACGTACTCTTTGGCACGGCCTACGGCGCCGCCGCGGGCTTTCTCGGGGGCCGCGCCGATGCCGTGCTCATGCGCCTTGCGGACTTCGTGGTGGCCCTGCCCTTCCTGCTTTTCATGATCCTCTTCCGCGTCGCCAGCGGGGTGGAGGCGGGGGAAAGCGGCATCACGGCCATTCTTGTCGCCATGGTGCTGCTGCTTTGGCCCGCCACGGCCCGCCTGGTTCGGGGCCAGATCCTGCAGATTCGGGAAGAGGGCTACGTCCAGGCGGCGCGCCTGCTCGGCGCGCCCCAGCGCTACCTTATCTTCCGCCACATGATTCCCAACACCCTCGGGGTGATTCTGGTCACCCTCACCTTCGCCATCCCCACGGCCATTTTCACGGAAGCCTTCCTCTCCTTCATTGGCATGGGCGTCGCGCCCCCCACGCCGTCCTGGGGCTCCATGTGCTTCGAGGGCCTGAAGAGCATGCTTAACTCGCCCCACGAACTCTTCTTCCCCGCGCTCATGATCAGCCTTACGGTGCTGGCCTTTAATCTCCTGGGGGATGGCCTGCGCGACGCCCTCGACGCACGCATGAGGGCCCGGGAATGACCGACACCCTGCTCGAGGTTCAGGACCTCACCGTTGATTTTCACACTCACGGGGGCACGGTGGAGGCCGTCCGTGGGGTGAGCTTTTCCGTCGCTCGCGGGGAAACGCTCGCCATCGTCGGGGAATCGGGATGCGGGAAGTCCGTATCCATGCAGGCCCTTCTCGGCCTCATTCCCATGCCCCCGGGGGTGATTCGCCGCGGCAGCGCCCAGCTCTTGGATACGGCCCTGCTGCCCCATCGGCCGGCCACGCTAAACGCGGTGCGGGGCAAGCGCGTGGGCATGATCTTCCAGGATCCCATGAGCGCCCTGAACCCCACCATGCGCATTGGCGATCAGATTGCGGAAACGCTGCGGATTCACCAGGGCCTGTCCCGGAGCGCGGCAGCGGAGCGCGCCGTGGCGCTCCTGGAAGAGGTCCGCATCCCGGAAGCGGCAACCCGAGCGCGCCAATACCCCTTCGAGTTCTCCGGCGGCATGCTCCAGCGTGCCATGATCGCCATGGCCATCGCCTGCGGCCCCGAACTGCTCATCGCCGATGAGCCCACTACGGCCCTCGATGTCACTATCCAGGCGCAAATTCTTGATCTCCTGAGGAAGCTTCAGGAGGAGAAGGGCATGGCGATTATCTTGATCACCCACGACCTGGGGGTGGTGGCCCAGATGGCCCATCGCGTCGCGGTCATGTACGCCGGGGAAATCGTGGAAACGGCCGACGTGGAAACGCTTTTCGCCCATAGCGCTCACCCCTACACCCAGGGGCTACGCCGAGCCACGCCGTCGAACCAGCCGGGCGCGGCCCAGGTGCTCACGCCCATCGAAGGTAGCCCGCCGGATCTTTTCGCACCGCCGAAGGGCTGCGCCTACGCTGCTCGCTGCCCCCAGGCCATGGCCCTGTGCACTCGGGAAGCGCCGCCGGAGTTTAATCCCCGCCCCGCGCACGTGGCGCGCTGCTGGCGCCTTCATCCACAAGCTCCCGCGCAGGACACCGCCCATGGCTGAGCCCCTTCTTCACGTTCAGGATCTCACCAAGCACTTCGAACTGGGCCCGGGGCGCACGCTCCACGCCGTGGACGGCGTGAGCTTTACCCTGGCGCAGGAGGAAATTCTCGGCCTCGTGGGGGAATCGGGCTCGGGAAAATCAACGCTGGGGAAAACGCTTCTTGGGCTTCTAGACAAAACCGCCGGAACGGTGCGCTTCGACGGGGAAACGCTACCCCAGCGCTATCGCGCCCAGGATCATCGACGCCTTGCCACGCGCATGCAAATGATCTTTCAGGACCCCTACTCGTCCCTGAACCCCCGTATGACCGCCGGGGAAATTATTGGCGAGGGGCTTCGACTTCACAGCAAGCCCAGCGAGGCCGCGCTCCGCGACGCCGTCACCCATTGGCTAGAAGCCGTGGGCCTTCGGGCAGAACACGCGGGGCGCTATCCCCATGAGTTTTCCGGGGGCCAGCGCCAGCGCATCGGCATCGCCCGGGCCATGATTTTAGAACCCCGCTTCGTTGTCTGCGACGAGCCCATCTCCGCCCTCGACGTTTCCGTACAGGCGCAGGTTATTAATCTTCTTGCGGAGCTCAAGAAAGACTTGGGGCTTACGCTCCTGTTTATCGCCCACGACCTTTCCATGGTGCGCTACGTCTCGGACCGCATGGCCGTGATGTACCTGGGAAGCCTCATCGAACTGGGCCCGTCGGACGAGGTCTTCTTTCGTCCCAAGCATCCCTACACCCAGCTGCTCGTGGCCTCAAACCCGGAGCCGGACCCAGCCCTGGCCCGGGCGCCGCGTCCTACCATGAGCGGAGAGATCCCCTCCCCGGTGAACTTAAGGGCCGGCTGCCGCTTCGCTAGTCGCTGCCCCGAAGCCACGGAACGCTGCCGCCTAGAAACCCCGCTCCTGAAGCCCGTGGAGACCGGGGAGGGGGCTGGGCCGCGCCTGGTGGCCTGCCACCTCTACCCCTAGGCTCGTGGCGAAGGACGGCCCCTGCGCCCTCTGTGAACGGACGCTGCCTCTCACCTTCCACCACCTTATTCCCAAGAAGGTGGCGCGGCGGCCTCGCTTCCAAAAGCGTTTTGATAAGGCGACGCTCGCGGCTGGGGTAGACCTTTGTCGCCTATGCCACCGCGCTGTCCATCGCTTTCACGATGAACTCACCCTTGGGGAACGGTTAAACACGATCGAGGCACTGCGGGCGGACCCGGCGCTGGCTAGGCACCGCGCCTGGGCCCAGAAGCAGCGGCGCCCGGGCTTTCGCACGGCGAAGCGGAAGTCGCCCTAGCCCTGGAGCTCCGCGTGCTCTAGCACCAGCATTTGGGCGTGGACGCGGGATAGCCAGTGCTTACCCTGCGCCGTGAAGCGCAGGTAGCGCATGGCGGGGGCCGTCATTTCCATCATGGGGCCCCAGAACAGGCGCGGGTAGGCAGCGACGATATCATCGCCATGGCCATAGCCTAATTCCCTCGCAAGCCCCACTTCCTCAAGCTGCCGAAAGAGCCGAGGCATGCGCTGGACAAAGGCAGGATCAGCGGCGAGGGATAGGCTATGAGCCCCGCGAAGCAGGCGGGCCCAGGTGGACGCGGGCGCTGCCTCGGCCCCCGTTTCCGGGAAGGGCACGGCGCCCACCCAGCGGGCAAGCCGATCCCCATCGATAAGGGGATGGGCGGCGAAGCGTCGCCGCAGGAACGCCTGGGAACGGGCATTAAAGCTCGGAAGGAGCGTGCCGTCGGTTCCTCCAGGCGGCAGGGCCAAGCGCCCCCCGAGCCCATCGTCGACGTCCTCCAGCCCATCTCCCGGAAGCAGATCGCGAACGAAGCCCAAATACAAACCCAGCGCCGCGAGGAGGAAATGGAGGAGGTCCTCGGGGGCGACATCCCCCTCCGCCACCTGCCGTCCTTCGGCAACCCGGAGCGCCATGGATCCTACGGTGAGGGCCGTATCGAAGTTGGTATAGAGCGCATCGGAGCGCGCCAGCTGGGTGAGTATCACCCGCACCCCTTCTTCAAGAGCCAGCATCACCGGGGCCTCCACGGAGGGATGGCCGTGACGAAGCTCCACCTTCAGATTATCGATAAAGGCTTCTAGGACGATATCTCGTGGCGTAAACATGACGCGCCCCCTAGGCCAACAGACTGCGGTGTTCTTGGCTGAACACGTGGGAATAGAGGCCCGCAAGCCAATCCCGCCCTTCCCGGGTGCACTTTAGATAGGCGATGCCGGGCTTAATGTGTTCGCTCACCATGGTCCAAAAGAAGTTCGGATAGGTGTCTCGAAGGCGCCCCGGCACGTCATTGCCCATGCGCGCATTCGCCCCCGTTTCCTCGAACTCGTAGTAAAGCGCGGGGAGCTTCCGCATGTAGTCGGGGTCCGCCAGCTGACCGATGAGATCCGCGGCCTGGACCAGATCACCCCAACTTACCCCATCTCCCAAATCGGAAGCCTCAGGCACGGGAAAGCGGGTCTTCTCGATGGCCTCGCAGAGCCTCCGCACTTCGAGGAGGGGGTGGGCCGCAAAGCGGCTCTGCACAAACAACTTGCCGCGCTCTACGTGATGAGGCGTCAAGGCAGCGTCAGTGGCGCCGGCGGGGACGGTGACGGTCTCCCCGGCGGCGTTGATCACCATTTGGTTGCCCTCATCCCCCGGACAGGCACCGCGGACATAGCCGATGTCATGGCACAGAAGCGAAACCGTAAAGTGAGCCCAATCGCTGGGAGACACCCCCCCTTCAGCCAACTGGCGTCCCAAGATGATCTGCTGGCCAACGAGGGTCACGAGCATCGTGTGCTCGCTGTTGTGGTAATAGGCATCGGAGCGGTGGATGGTTTCGATGGCGAGGGTGGCGGCGGCCCGCACCGCTTCAAGTTCCGCGGCAGCGCCGCCAACCCCAAAGAGGGCTTCGTGGCTTTGGGCGAGGCGCCCAAGGAACGCGCTTAGTAGCGGTTCCAACGGATCAAATACCATGGTCCCTCCCCCTTACCGGCCCCGCGAAGGTACGGGCTCGTCGGGCATCCGTGCCCCTTCTATGCCTTCGAGCCTAAAGGAAAGAAGGGGTTTTGCCCACCATGCGGGCCATGGAGATTTCCTGGGTTACGGACCCCATCTCCGCCAGGGGCACCCAGGCCAAGTCGTGCGATTCATCGCTAACGATCACGGCATGCTGCGGGGCCCGGAAGATAAAACGCACGTCAAAATGCTCGTGCGCCGGTTCCTCGCCCCGGGCCGGAATGGTGTGGATATCGAGATCAAAGGGCTCGGGGCTCAGAGGCTCGAGGCTTGGCAGGCCCGATTCTTCCAGCCCCTCCCGACAGGCGACGGCCAGGAGATCCAGCTCCCCATCCGCATGGCCCCCCAGCTGCACCCAAAGGTCAAGCTTCCGGTGATGGGTCAGCAAAGCACGGTCCCCGTCCGGGGACAGGATCCAGGCCGAACCGGTGAGATGGCCGGGGTCCGTACAGCTTCGTTCAGCGCAATCCTCCCGCGCCTGAAGCAAGGCGAGGAAACGATCCACCACGGCTTGCTCCTCAGGGTAGCGCTGACCGTAGGCGGCTAGCGCCGCAGCGAGAGCGGCGCGCATCAGGCTGCGGGCCGGCGAGCGATGCTCGTCGGTAAGCCGTCGAGATCAAAGAGGGCTGCCAGCTGCTCTGTCATGGCACTGCCCAGCTGCTCGGCGTCGGTGATGGTGACCGCCCGCTGGTAGTGGTGGGTGACGTCATGGCCAATGCCGATGGCCACCAGCTGCACCGCAGAATGGTTTTCGATTTGGTCGATGGCGTACTTCAGGTGGCGCTCGAGGTAATTACTCGGATTCACTAGCAGGGTGGAATTATCCACGGGTAGGCCATCGGAAATCACCATGAGCAGCTTGCGCTGTTCGGGGCGTACCACGAGGCGGTTGTGGGCCCAGATGAGGGCTTCGCCGTCGATGTTCTCCTTCAGCACGTCCTCGCGCATCATGAGGCCGAGGTTGCGCCGGGCCCGGCGCCAAGGATCATCAGCGCCCTTGTACACGATATGCCGAAGATCGTTTAAGCGCCCCGGTTCGCTCGGCTTGCCCTGGGACAGCCAAAGCTCCCGGGACTGACCCCCGCGCCAGGCCCGGGTAGTGAAGCCCAAAATCTCCACCTTCACGGAGCAGCGCTCAAGGGTACGGCCCAGGATGTCGGCGCACATGGCCGCAATGGCGATGGAGCGCCCCCGCATGGAGCCCGAACTATCAATGAGCAGGGAAACCACCGTATCCCGGAACTGCGTTTCCCGCTCCTGCTTATAGGCCAGGGGGCTCGTGGGATCGACAATGACCCCGGCCAGCTTAGCGGTATCGAGAAGCCCTTCCTCGAGATCAAAATCCCAGCTCCGGCTTTGCTTCGCCATGAGGCGACGCTGAAGCCGATTGGCGAGGCGGGAGGTTGCCACCTGGGCCGCCTGAAGCTGCTGATCAAGCAAGGCGCGCAGGCGATCAAGCTCGCTGGGCTCGCAGAGATCCGCAGCGCTGACAATTTCATCGAAGGCCGTGCTGTAGGCCTGATAGTCAATGTCGACGAAGATGCGGCCCTGCTCGTCCTGCGTTTCCGGCGGGGCGTCTTCCCCGTCCCCATCGCCCTCGGAGGCGTCCTCGAGGGCATCCGCATCCATTTCCTGGAGGCTGCGATCGCCGTCGTCGAGCTCGTCGGAGTTGCCGTCGTCTTCGAGGGCCACATCCTGGGGCTCGAGCTCTGCGCTCCCTTCGCTTTGCTCATCCATGGCGTCGCTTTCGCCGTCCTGGTCAGCGCTGTCCGGCGGCGCTTCCAGCTCCGAGCCAAAACCCAGATCGGTAATAAGGTCCCGGGCCAGATCGGCGAAGCGGGCCTGGTCATCGCGCTGGGCAACCAGGGCCTCAAGGTCCCCCTCGGCGAGATCAAGCACCCAATCCCGCCAGGGCGCCACCACCGCCTCCGCCTCCGCGGGAAGGGGGCGACCGGTCATGCGTTCCCGCAGCATGAGCCCCACGGCGAGGCCAAGCGGGGCTTCGCTTCGGGTCTGCGCGGCGTCCAGGGCCGCGCGGACGCAGTCCTCCCGGAGGCGAGCATCGATATTGTCCGCGGCCCCGGCATAGCGATTGATGCCCAGGGCCAGATAGCGGGCTTCCTCCACCGCATCGAAGAGCTCCATGGCCATGCCCTGGGGCGGGCGCTGGGCGCTGTGGAGGGCTTCGTCATGGTGAGCCAGGCGTAGGGCAAAGGCATCGGCCACGCCCCGCACGGCGTTAATTTGCGCCCCATCAGCATTGGCCGGCGGCAGGGGCACGCGGGCCCGCTCCCCCCGGAGCATGGGCGCGCCCTGGCCGAAGGTGACTTCGAGCTCATCATTGCCGGCCAGGGCCCGCATGGTGGCCGTGGTAGCACGCTTAAAGGCCTCGAGGGGCCCTTCCCCGTCCTGGTGGCTCACGCCCTTACTTCTCGACCGCCTTCAGAGCCAGCGCAGCGGAGGCGCCAGTGAGGTCCTCCCCAAGGCAGCGCTGGTAGTACTCGGCAACGATGGTGCGCTCCGTTTCGTCGCACTTGTTCAGGAAGGACACGCGGAAGGCGAAGGCGAGGTCGTTGAAGATTTCGGCGTTCTGGGCCCAGGAGATCACGGTCCGCGGCGACATCACGATGGACAGCTCGCCGCCAATGAAGCCCCGGCGCGTGAGGTCCGCGACGGACACCATCTGGGCGATCTTCTTTCGCCCCTCCTCCGACGCCCAAGCGGGAATCTTCGAGAGCACGATGTCCGCTTCCGCCTGCGCGGGCAGGTAATTCAGGGTCGTGACGATATTCCACCGGTCCATCTGGCCCTGGTTGATCTGCTGGGTGCCGTGATAGAGCCCCGTGGTATCCCCAAGGCCGATGGTGTTGGCCGTGGCGAAGAGACGAAACCCGCCATGGGGCGCGATGACCCGGTTCTGGTCCAGGAGCGTGAGCTTCCCTTCCACCTCGA
>JAYOYG010000006.1:21364-59263 GCA_038153445.1 Pseudomonadales bacterium | reverse complement strand
GCCTCAAGGCCTACTTCCTCGCGCACGGCAATCCCTACGACGTGGTCCACGACAATCAAACCCTCGCCCCCGGGGTGCTGGCGCTTCAGCGCTGGGGCGTGCCCCTGGTGACCACGATTCACCACCCCATTCAGCGGGACCTTGCCCTGGCCCTCGCTCAGCAAACCGATTGGAAGGGAAGGCTCCTGACCCGGCGCTGGCACCATTTCCTGCGCATGCAGGAACGGGTCGTGCCCCAGCTGAAGCACCTGGTCACGGTTTCCGCGGCCTCCCGAGACGCCATCGCGGAGGCCTTCCGCATCCCCGCGGCGCGGATCAAGGTGGTGCACAACGGCGTGGACAGTACGCGCTGGGCGCCGCTCCCGGAGGTTCCCCGGGCCCCTGCCACGCTCCTCACGGTCGCGAGCGCGGACCAGCCCCTGAAGGGGCTACCCGTGCTTCTCGACGCCCTCGCCACACTGCGAAAAAGCCATCCCACGGTGACGCTCCGAGTGATCGGCAAGCTCAATCCTGACGGGCCTACGGGGGCGCGGCTCCAGGCCCTGGGGCTGGGCGAGGCGGTCACCTTCGAAGCGGGCCTCTCCGAGGCGGCGCTGCGCCAGCGCTACGCCGAGGCCACGCTGGCCGTGGTGCCCTCCCTCTATGAAGGGTTCGGCTTCCCGGCAGCGGAGGCCATGGCCTGCGGCACGCCCCTGGTCTCAAGCACCGGCGGCGCCCTGGGGGAAGTGGTGGGCGATGCGGGGCTTACCGTGCCCCCGGGGGATAGCGCCGCCCTGGCCAACGCCATTGATCAGCTCCTGACCGCGCCGGAGCTCCGCCTAGGCCTAGGGGCCCGGGGCCGAAGCCGCGCCCTCGAGCAGTTTTCCTGGGCCCGGGCCGGGGCCGCCATGGTCCAGTGCTACCAGGAGGCCCGCTCACCATGAGCATGGACACCATCGACTTCTCCCGCCTGCCCCTGGCGGGGCAGCGAGTGCTGGACGTCGGCTGCGGGGAAGGGCGCCACTGCCTCTCCGCCGCCTACCAGGGCGCGGCCCAGGTGGTGGGGATAGACCTTGCAGAAAAGGATCTGGCCACGGCCCGGCAGCGCCAGCACGACTTTGAAAGCGGCCACGGCGCCCTGCCCCCCCTTACCTTCCTGAAAGGAAGCGCGCTCGATCTTCCCTTTGAAGACGGCAGCTTTGACGGGGTCCTCTGCTCCGAAGTGCTCGAGCACATTTTTCCCTATGAGGCGGCCATCGCGGAGATCGTCCGCGTCGTCCGTCCCGGTGGCTGGGTCGCCCTTAGCGTCCCCCGCGCCTGGCCGGAGAAAATTTGCTGGGCCCTCTCCGACGCCTATCACGAGGCCGAGGGGGGCCATATCCGGATCTTTGAGGAGCCGGTGCTTCAGCGGGCCGCGGAGCGCGCGGGCCTACGCTTCGAGGAGCGCTACGGGGCCCATGCGCTGCACGTACCCTACTGGTGGCTGCGCTGCCTCTTTGGCGGGGACGACGCCGCAACGGCGGCCTGGCCCGTGCGCCTCTGGCACCGGCTTTTGCTGTGGGATCTCCTAGAGGCTCCGCCCCTCACCCGAACGCTGGAGCGTTGGCTGAATCCCGTGCTCGGAAAAAGCGTGATTTACCACTTCCGACGGCCCGCACCATGAGCCGCGTACTGCTCACCCAGAGGCAATTTCCCGAAGCGCTGCTGCGCCCCACGGTGAACTACATCGCCCGGTGCCAGCTCAGCAGCGGCGCCATTCCCTGGTTCCCCGAGGGCAAGATCGACCCCTGGGATCACCTCGAAAGCGCCATGGGCCTCACCATCGGGGGCGCTTTTGAAGAGGCCCGGGCGGCCTTTGCCTGGCTTGCGGCCACGCAACGGGCCGACGGCAGCTGGCCCGCCACCTTCGCCAGCGACGGCACCCCCACCACGCCCCGGGCGGAGAGCAACTTCGTGGCCTACGGCGCCACGGCGCTCTACCACTATTTCCTGTGCGCGAAGGATCTCCCCACGGTGGAACGCTTCTGGCCCATGGTGCAGCGAGCCCTGACCTGGGTCCTGGCGCTGCAAAGCCCGGAGGGAGACATCGCCTGGGCCCGGGACGAGGCGGGGGCGATCTGCGATGACGCCCTGGTCACGGGCTGCGCCTCCATCTACAAGAGCCTCGAGTGCGCCGAGGCCCTGGCAGCGCTGGTCGGCGATGACCCCGCGCCCTATGGAACGGCGCGCAAGCGCCTGGGCCTTGCCCTTCGGGAGCGCCCGGAGCGCTTTGATCGCACCTGGGAGAGCAAAGCCCGCTTTTCCATGGACTGGTTCTACCCCGTGCTCACGGGCGTGCTGTCGCCGGAGGCGGGGAAGGCCCGGCTTGCCGCGCGCTGGCATGAATTCGTGGAGCCGGGGCTGGGCTGTCGCTGCGTCGCCGATCAGCCCTGGGTCACCCTCGCGGAAACCTGCGAGCTAACCCTGGCCCTCCTGGCCACGGGGCAGCGCCAACGCGCCGCGGAGCTGTTCAGCGGCCTGCACGACTGGCGCACCGCCGACGGGGCCTACTGGACCGGCTATCAATTTGTGGAAAAGGTGCTCTGGCCGGAGGAGCAGCCCACCTGGACCGCCGGGGCCATTCTGCTGGCTGCCGATGCGCTCACGGAAAGCACCGGCGCCGCGCGCCTGCTCACCGGTGCCTTTCAGGCGCCGGCGCTGGATGAGGACCGTTTGCGAAGCATGCCCAGGGTCTCGAAGAGCCCGAGAACCTCAAAGTCTCCGCTCTCCTGAGCCCGGCACCAAAGCTCATAGGGAGGCCGGCCCCCGTCGGCGGGGTTCGGAAAGATATCGTGGATCAGGAGAATGCCGCCGGGGGCGAGCTTGGGCACCCAGCCGGCATAGTCGGCCTGGGCCGCCGCCCGACTATGACCGCCGTCGATGAACAGGAGCCCCAGGGGCGTCGCCCAGGCCCGCGCCGCCACCGCCGAGGGGGCCACAATGGGCACCACCGTGTCCTCAAGGGCCGCCGCCCGGACGGTGCGGCGAAAGGCGCCGAAGGTATCCACCCCCTGCCCGTCCGCCGTGGCCAGCTCCGGATCAAAGTACCCCTCCCCGGGCTGGTGCTCCTCCGACCCCGCGTGATGATCCACGGCAAAGAGCACGCGGCCGCTGCGCTGGCAGGCGGCGCCCAGGTAGATCGTCGATTTTCCGCAATAGCTGCCAATCTCTAGGCAGGGCAGCGCCGGCGGGGCCAGGCTAACGGCGCGATAGAGCTCCGCGCCTTCGGACGCGGGCATAAAGCCCTTCACGGATTCGGGATCAAGGGGTAGGGGATGCATAAAGACCTGCCGCGACGGCGCCTAGCGGGCTAAGCCGAAGAACACCGCCGCAAAGGTGAAGGGGAAAGCCAGGGCCACGTAGGCGAGCACGGAAACGATTTCGTCCTGGCGAGGGTCCCCCGTGGGGCGCAGGCGCGTACCCAGGAGGAGCCAAGCGCTCCCCCCAAGCACCACCGCCAGCACAAGCCCCAGCAGGAGCGCCATCATGGACGCGGGCCCTAGCCGAGCTGCAGCATGTTGCGCTGCTTCGCCCCGGTGAGGTCCGTGATCTGGGACCAGGCCGCGGCCACATCCTCCGCCTTGGCCTCGGGGCCGAGGTTGGCGCCGGTGTTCTCCACGATCGCCGCCACGGAGAAGTTGCCCCCGGCCGCCTGCACCACCACGCCGTTCGGGGCGTCGTCGCTGCAGAGGAAGGTCACCGCCGGGGTGATGAGCTCGGGGCCAAGGTTCTTGCCCGCTTCCTCGGGGATGAGGTTTTCCGTCATGCGCGTCAGCGCCACCGGGGCGATGGCGTTGGTGTGGATGTTGTTCTTCGCCCCCTCGATTTTCAGGGTGTTCATGAAGCCCACGAGGCCCAGCTTGGCAGCGCCGTAGTTGGTCTGCCCAAAGTTACCGAAGAGGCCAGAGGGGGAAGTGGTCATCACGATGCGGCCGAAGTTTTGCTCCTTCATGATCGGCCACACGGCCTTCGTGACCATCATGGCGCCCATGAGGTGCACGTCCACCACGGCCTGGAAGTCTTCGATGGTGACCTTAGTAAAGGTCTTATCCCGCAGGATGCCAGCGTTATTGATGAGGATATCCACCCGGCCCCAGGCCTTCATGGCGTCGTCCACCATGGACTGGGCGCCGGCGGGGTCGGACACGCTGCCGCCGTTGGCGATCGCTTCCCCGCCCGCGGCCTTGATTTCCGCAACTACGGCTTCCGCGGCGGCGGAGGAACCGCCGGTGCCGTCCATCGCGCCACCGAGATCGTTCACCACCACCTTGGCGCCCCGGGCGGCCAGATCAAGGGCGTGGCAACGGCCGAGACCACCCCCCGCGCCGGTAACGATGGCAACACGACCGTCGAAGGAAATGCTCATAGTGCTTGACTCCTAGCTGGGCAGCGGGGGCTGCCGGGGAAAATTAGGCCACGTCCGTGTACTGGGCGTCGCGTTTCTCAAAGACTGATTTTACCGCCTCAAGCTGGTTGGGGCTGCCGATGAGGCCGCCCTGGAGGCTGGCTTCGAGGGCCAGGCCATGAGCCGGCTCGGCATGCCAGCTCTCTTCCAACAGTTTCTTGCCGGCGCGAATGGCATCCGGGCTCTTGCCCGCGATTTCCCGCGCCAGGGCCAGGGCCTCGGCCCGGGGATCATCGGCCACCCGGGTCACAAGCCCGAGTTCCGCCGCTTCCTTTCCGGACAGCACGCGGCCCGTGAAGGTGAGCTCCTTCAGCACATCGAGGCGGATCAGATCCCGCACCGTTTGCGTGAGGCCCATGTCCGGGACCAGGCCCCATTTGATTTCCATCACCGACAGCTTGGCATCGGGCGCTGCAATGCGGATGTCCGCCCCCAGAGCCACCTGAAGCCCGCCGCCAAAGGCCACGCCGTGGAGGGCGCAGATCACCGGGACCGGGCAGCGCTTCCAGACCATGCCCGGGCGCTGGGCGTGATTTTCCGGCAGCTCCGCACTCGTAGCCGCGCCCACCGTTGCTTCCGCGCCGGGCTTCCGCTCCCGGTCGCCCATGCCCTTGAAGCTGGAGAAATCGAGGCCGGCACAGAAGCCGCGGCCTTCCCCGGACAGCACCACCACGCGCACGCCGGGCAGGGATGCCACCTTCTCCCCCGCCTCCGTGATCGCCGCGAACATTTCCGGGGACAGGGCGTTGTACTTATCCGCCCGATTCAAACGTACGTCGGCGACGCCGTCCTCCACCGTAATCGTGACCAGTTCCGTCATCGTCATCCCTCCCTCTAAAACCCGTGAAGTCTCGGCCTAACCCTCACCCTGCTGGGCCGCCAGCTGGCGCTGAAAATCCGCCATATCGAAGTAGTCCCGCCAGCAAGCGATCTTGCCGTCCACCACCTCGAAGGCACCCATGACCGGCAGTTCGAGCCAGCCCTTGGCCAGCTTGAAGCGATCGAGGCGCTCGTTTAAGACCACCCCCGGGGCGACCTCCGCTTGGTAGGCAATCTGCCAATCCATTTCCGACGCAAGGCCCAGATAGCCACGGATGACGGCCTCGATGGCCGGGCGCCCGGATACCGGGGGCCCGGGCATGTTGTGGTACACCGCATCGTCCGTGAAGGCGCCGACGATGGCGTCGATGTCCATGGCGTTGAAGGCCTCCATGAACGCTTTCACTACGGTGTTCGCTTCACTCATGGCGTTTCTCCCAGGGCCCAGGCCGCCAGCAGCGCCGGAGCGCTGGGCGCCACGGTGATGCGGGCGCGATCGGCGGGCCGCACGTACCCCTCCCCCTCCGCGTGATCGAGAAAGGCGAGCAGGTGATCAAAATATCCCTCGGCGTTAATCATGCCACAGGGCTTAGCATGGATGCCCAGCTGGGCCCAGGTGAGCACCTCGAAGAGCTCATCTAAGGTCCCAAAGCCCCCGGGCAGCACGGTCACGGCATCGGCAAGGTCCAGCATGCGGGCTTTGCGTTCATGCATATCGGCCACCACCTCAAGGCGTGACGCTCCGCCGTCGACGGACAGCCCGCTGTGGGCCTGTTCCCGCGTCACCAGATCCTCGGGGATCACCCCCACCACGGCGCCCCCGGCGTCCAGGGCCGCATCCGCTACCCGGCGCATCATGCCCTGCCCGCCCCCGCCATAAACGAGGGTGACGCCGGCTGCGGCGAGGCCCGCCCCAAGGGCATCGGCGGCCGCGCCGTAGGCCGGGGAGGCGCCCAGGCGAAAGCCGCAGTACACGGCGACGCTACGGATCACCGAGCCACCCCCGCGGCGCGCAGGGCAGCGATCGCCTCGACCGTCAGCCCCGCTTCGGCCAGCACCGCTTCCGTATCGGCGCCCAGGAGCGGCGCCGGCGCCAGGCGCAGCGGCGCCCCATCGCGCACCGGGGGCCGGGGCTGGCGCATGGGACCGGCGACCGGGTGCTCGTGGGGCACCAGGCTTTCCGAAGCCTGCACCTGGGGGTCGTCGGGCACGGCAGCCCGCGGCAGGGCGGGGGCGCAGGGGATGTCGTACTCGTCGAGGGCCGCCATGGCCCCTTCCGTCGTGAAGTCCGAGAAATCTACGCCGGCGCCGACAATGGCGCAGAGGTGCCCATCGGCGGTGCGGGAAATCCCGAAGGTGTCCGCAAGCTCAGGATGGGCCTCGGCCTCCGGGCTCAGGAAGGTGTGGTTCCAGAAGAGATCGGACCAGTTGAAGTAGAGCGCCGCATCGAGCATGGACAGGGACAGGCGCCGCCCGCCCTTGCCCTGAGCGCGCGCAAAGAGCGCCGCACTTAAGGCCTGGGCTGCGGTAAGGGCCGTCACCTTGTCACACACGAGGGTGCGCATGAGGCTGGGCTCCGCGCCCCCCTGAGCCTCGGCGAGCCCCGATACGGCCTGAATCACCGGGTCGTAAACGCGGCGCTTGGTGTAGGGACCTTCCGGCCCGAAGCCCGAAATGGATAGGTAAATCACCTCCGGGCGCACGGCCTTGATGGCCTCATAGTCGAGGCCGAGGCGGGCTGCGGCCCCGGGGCGAAAGTTCTCTACAAACACATCGCACTGGGCTGCCAGCGCCAGCAGGGCGTCCCGGCCCCGGGGATCCTTCAGATCGAGGGCAATGCTCTTCTTGTTGCGGTTCACCGTGGCAAACATGGCCGTGAGGCCCCGATGCTGGGCCCCGAGGGCTCGGGTCATGTCCCCGCCCGCGAGGCTCTCCACCTTCCACACCTCCGCACCCTGATCGGCCATGAGCCCCGTGGCCAGGGGACCGGAAATGACGGCGGACAGATCAAGGATGCGAACGCCCTCGAGAAGAGGCGGCAGGGTGTCGGTCACGGACGGCTCCTTTTAGCGGGAACGAAGGGCCCGCAGCGCGAGCGTTAGAGCAGGATCATCGCCCCCTTCCCCCCCCTGCTCAAGGGCCTGCTCGAGCGCTTGGATGAGCACGTCCCGCCCCCCGGGGCCCAGATCGCAGGGAAGAAAATCCGAGGCCTCACCGCCCCGGTGGCCCGCGGGCTTACGTAGGGGAGCCGCCCCTAGGGCCTCGGCGAGGGCCTCCCGCTGCGGGTGCGCGGCGGGCAGGGCGGCGAGGATGGCTGCCAGGACCGGGCGACTGAACACCTCCGGCGCTTCGCAGCGAGCTTGATAGGCGGACCAGCTGGGGCCTGGGACGCCCCCCGTACCCAACGCTGCGCGAAGGGCGTAGCAGGCGTGGCCACTGGCTAAGTACTTCGCTTCGAAGGGGCTTAGGGGGGGCGCACTATCCGTGGGCAGGGGGGAAAGAAGGCTTGGGATCTCGAGGCTCGCGAGAACGACCTGCCACTCTTCAAGATAAAGGCGCCAGTTGCTCCGAACCTCGAGGTCCCCCCCAAGCCCCAGCAGCCAGGGAAAGGCGGGATGGGCGGGCCAGCGACGCTTGTAATGGCGCGCCTTGGGCCAGGGATTGGGATAGGGCAGGTAGTGGGCTTTGAGACGCCAGCCTGCCGCCACGGCGCAGCGCCAAAAGTCCCCAAGCTCCGCCCGAACGAGGCGCGCGTTCCCGGGAAGGGCTGGCCGGTGCCGGCCCAGCCGATCAGCGGATTTGTCCACCCCCACCACCCAGGCCTCGGGGTGGCGCTCCGCCAGGTTCCGGGTGCTTTCCCCGGTGCCGCAGCCCGAATCGAAAATGAGCGCCCCGGGGCTCGGGCCCAGGTCGCACTGCAAAGCCTCGAAGGCCGCCTGGGTATGGGCCGCCACGGGCGCCGTGGGCAGGCGAAGCAGATGCCGCTGCAGGCGATCGAGGAGCCCGCCGTGGGGCGTCTCCTGAGCGGTTTCGATGGGTTTAGCCGCGGTGAACAAAGCCGATCCCCTCGTCTTGGGGGAACGAGCCTAGCATGGCCAAAAAAAGCGGGGCGCCGCTAAGCGAGCGCCCCGCAGAGGGGAGGAGGGAAAAACTTACTTGGCAGCGATGGTGTCCGTCGCCACGCCATTGGCGAGGGCAAAGCGACCTTCGGAGGTCCGAACGTTGCTCAGCTTGCGGCCGTTGGGGGCCGTTTCGCAGTGCACCCGCACGTCCGCACGGGCATCGCCTTGCCATGCCGTACCATTGATGAAGTAGGTATTGCCTTCATCGGACTTGGAGATGAAGTAATCGCGCTTCGCCACGAGACCGGGAAGGGCTTCTGCGGCGGCGTCAAAGCACGCTGCGTAGCCCCGGGATTCTGCGGGAGAGCTCAGACGTGCTTCCGCGGAGAGGGCGCTGGTGAGAAGAGCTGCCGAAACTAGGGTCGTTACCGCTTTCATGATGTGACTCCAAAAGGGTTCAGGGGTGTGGGGGAGGTGGGTCCCTGAACTCGTTACCTAAGGTAACAATCTGGAGCTTGATTGGGAACCTCAGTAACGTAGAATGGGGTTCTCATTTTTATGCAGGCCTCCCTGCATAATGTTCATAAATGTAACACAGAAAAGCCCTTAAGCGACCCATTGCCCCAATACCGTGCGGAGAACCCCATGCCCGGCCTCGCTAACCTTGATTGGAACCTGCTGCGCAGCTTTGAAGCCGTTGCCCGGGAAGGGGGGCTCGGTCGCGCTGCCAAGCATCTGGGCCTCGCACACCCCACGGTCGCCCGGCACATCCAGCAGCTGGAGGAACAGCTCGGCCAGACCCTCTTCGACCGGACCAGCACGGGCCTAGCCCTAAACGATCTCGGACGCCGCCTGGCCACGGTCAGCCAAGCCATGGGCGAGGAGGCCGCGCAGTTTCTCGCCGTGGCGGAAACGGCGCGAAACACGCCGGACGGCGTGGTTCGCATCACCGTTGCGGAGCTCCTGGCGGACCTCGCCCCTACCCTGCTTTCCGGGCTCCAGGACTTTACGGGGAAGCGGCAGCGGGTCTTCGAGCTCATTGTCAGCGCCGAGGCCTTGAACCTGCTGGAGGGGGAGGCAGATATCGCCCTGCGTCATCTGCGGCCGGTGCAACAAGAACTGCTTGCGCGGCGCGTCGGCGGCCTGCCCCTCGCCGCCTACGCCAGCCCCGCCTACCTCGATCGCATGGGCACCCCCACCCGGGATAGCTACGATGCGCACTGGTACATCGACGGGGTTTCGGAACAGCGCTTCACCGCGGCGCTAAAAACCCTCGGGGGCCTCATTCCCCCGAGCCGTATTGCCTTCCGCTCCGATGCCCTGAGCGCACGCGCCGCTGCCGCCGCGGCAGGCTGGGGCATCGTCGCCCTCCCCCGGCACCTTGGGGACGGGGATGGCAGACTCCAGCGCCTTGAACTTGGCACCGATGAGGAGCAGTTAAGCCTCCCCATCTGGGTCGTGGCGAGGCCTAGCGCCCGGCAGCGAGTCCTTTTGCGAACGGTAAGCGACACCCTTGCCGCGGGCCTCGAAGCGCGCTTCGGCGGGAATCGGGAACATTTTGAGCCCGCTTAGGGGCGCCTTCAAAAGCCCTGAGGACCATTGCGCCTCGAAGCCGTGCTGGGGACACTGAGCCCAAAGCGACCGGAGCGCACCATGACCCAACCTCCCTTTCCGTCCCAGGATCCCACCTGCCCCTGGCCTACCCAGGCCTGGCCCCGAGGGACCCTACCCGAGGCCCTTAACCAGGACGCCTACGAGCGCGCCTTCAACGCCCTCACCCAGCCCGGGCCCGAGGACGGCGACTGCTATGCGGTGCTCGTCGTTCATCGAGGCCGCCTCGTGGCCGAGCACTACGGGGACGGCGCCACGGCGGAGAGCACCCTGGCCTCCTGGTCCATGGCCAAAAGCCAGCTCCACGCCGTGGCGGGCCTGATGGCCCAGGAGGGGCTCATCGACCTCGATGCCCCCACGGGCCTCCCGGCCTGGACGGAAGACCCGCGCGCGGCTATCACCCTGCGCCAGCTCTTCGCCATGCGCAGCGGCCTTGAGTTTCGGGAAGATTATGAGGACGGGACGGTCTCCGACGTGATCGAAATGCTCTGGGGGGCAGGGAAGGACGATGTTGCCGCCTACGCAGCGGCCAAGCCCCTGCTCCACGCCCCGGGCAGCACCTTCAGCTACTCCAGCGGCACCACCAACCTGATTGCTCGGATTCTGGCCGACCGCCTCGGCGGGGAAGGGGCGCTTCTAGCCCGGCTCCAGCAGGACCTCTTCGCTCCCCTGGGCATCACCGGCGCCGTGCCTAAGGTGGACGGCACGGGGCTTTGGAAGGCCTCGAGCTTCTGCTTCTGCACGGCGGAGGACTTCGCGCGCTTCGGACTCCTCTACCTGCGGGGCGGGTGCTGGGAAGATCGCCCCCTGCTTGAGGAAAGCTGGGTCGATGGCGCGCGCGCGCCCACCACGCTGACCGCGGAGGAAGGCTACGGGCTGCACTGGTGGATTGATCCGGCGGATCCTCGGCGCTTCTACGCCAGCGGCTACGAAGGCCAGCGCATCCTGTGCGATCCCGCCCGGGACGTGCTCGCCCTACGGCTGGGAAAAAGCCCGAATGGAGAGGTGCCTCGGATCATGGCGCCCCTCCACGCCCTCGTGGCTGCCTTTCCCGAACTCGAGAGCTAGGCCCGACCGTCAGACAAAGCGAAGGCGATGCCCGGTGAGCCGGGCGTAGGCATCGAGATAGCGATCGAGGGTTTGCTGCAGCACGGCGTCGGGGAGCAGAGGCCCGGGCGGTTGCCGGTCCCAGGCGCCCTCGGCCACCAAGGTTTCCAGGTAATCGCGAATGAACTGCTTGTCGAAGCTGGCCTGGGGCTGCCCCGGGGTCCAGCCGTCGGCGGGCCAGAAGCGCGAGGAATCGGGGGTGAGCACCTCGTCGATGAGCACCAAATCGCCCTTGCCATCGAGGCCAAACTCGAATTTCGTATCGGCCAAAATCAGCCCGCGAGACGCCGCGTAGCGACTCGCTTCCTCGTAGAGCAGGAGCGTCGCCTGAGCAAGGGCCTCCGCCAGCTCCGGGCCAACGGTATGCTCAAGGGTCGGAAAATCGATGTTCTCGTCGTGCCCCGCGTCCACCTTGTGGGCCGGGGTAAAGATCGCATGGGGGAGCCGGTCGCCATTGCGCAGCCCCTCCGGCAGGGGATGGCCACATACGGCCCCGTCGCGCTGATACTCCGCCCAGCCGGACCCGGCCAGGTAGCCCCGGGCCACGCACTCTACGGGGACCACGGGCAGGCGCTTGCACACCATGATGCGGCCTTCGAGCTGGGCCCGCTCCTCGGCGGAGAGCCCCGGGATGCGCGCGGGATCCGTCGTAATCACGTGGTGCGGCAGGCGCGGCGCAAAGAAGTCGAACCAGAAGCGCGCCAGCTGGGTGAGCACGATTCCCTTTCCCGCAATGCCGTTGCCCATGATGACGTCAAAGGCCGATAGGCGATCGGTGGCAACGAGGAGCAGCGCCTCCTGACCGTCCACCAGGGTGACGTCGTAGAGGTCCCGAACCTTCCCCCGGCCCCGGAGAGGCAGGGGTAGGGACGTCTCGAGGAGCGGCGCCGCCGGGCGCGGGAAATCGTGGCTTTCGATCACTTGGCGCTGATGCCTCCATCCACCATGTAAACCCCCCCGGTCATGAAGCGGGCCTCGTCGCTCGCGAGGAAACACATCATGTTGGCGATATCCGCCGGCTGGGCGTATTCCCCAAGCGGGATGCCCGCGGCGATGGTGGCGTGGGCTGCCTGCCCATCCCCGGGCATCATGCCGTCCTCGAGGGAGCGCATCATGCGCGTCTCCACGGGGGACGGGTTCACCGTATTCACCCGGATGCGATCTGCGGCGCCCTCTAACGCCGCGCAGCGCATCATGCCAATCACCGCGTGCTTGCTGGTGACGTAGGGCGATAGGCCTGCGGTGCCGCCGATGCCCGCCACGGAGGAGGTGATGATGACCGAGCCCCCGCCGCGCTTCGCCATGGCGGGAAACACCGCCTGGAGGCCCAGCCACACGCCCCGCACGTTCACCGCCATCACCCGGTCGAAAACCTCCACGCTTTGCGTGGTGAGGGGCGCTACGGTCCCTTCGATCCCCGCATTAGCGAGAAAAATATCCACGCCCCCGAAGCGCTCCGTCGCCAGCGCCACCATGGCCGCATTGGCTTCCGAGGTTGTGATATCCCCGGCGTACACCGCAACGTCATCACCCAGGCGCGCCGCGACGGTGGCCAGCGCCTCGCCGTCAAGGTCCACAAGCACCACCTTGGCCCCCTCTGCCAGGTATCGCTTGGCCGCAGCTTCCCCGATGCCGCCGGAGCCACCGGTGATGATGGCCACCTTATCTTGAAGCTTCCCCATACCCCCTCCTTCGGCTGTCTTCCTTAAAACTTAAGGGCCGCGAGGCTCGCGGCAAAATCATTCAGTAGGTCCTCTTGATCTTCGATGCCCACGCTCACCCGAAGCAAGCCCTCGCTAATCCCCATGGCGGCGCGGCGCTCCGCGCCCATCTCAAAATAGATGGTGTGGGCCACGGGAATGATGAGGGTCCGGTTGTCCCCGAGGTTCGTGGAGTTCACGGCCAGGGTCAGGCGATTGCAAAAGGCAAAGAGATCTTCCCGGGGGTCGAGCTCAAAGCTGAGCAGGGCCCCGGGATGGCGGAAAAGCTTTGCCGCCCGGTCATGTTGAGGATGATCAGGCAGGCTCGGGTGATACACCCGCTGCACCGCCGGATGGGCCTGAAGCAGGGCCGCCAGGGCCGCTGCAGTGCCGCAGGCCCGATCCAGGCGCAGGGCTAGCGTTTCCGCCCCCAGGGCCAGGGTATGGGCGGCCTCCGGCGCTAGGCTCGCGCCAAAGTCCCGGAGGCCCTTCTTCCGCAGCTGGGTCAGGGCTTGCCGCGCCGGCGGCGCGCTGCGGTAAGCGTCGAAGATGTGGGGGTAGCGATCCCAGGGGAAGAGCCCCGTATCCGTTACGGACCCTCCCAGGGCCGCGCCGTGGCCGCCGATGTATTTGGTGAGGGCGTTCACCACGAGGTGCGCCCCCACGGCCTTCGGCTGAAAGAGCCAGGGCGAGGTCATGGTGTTATCCACCACAAAAACAATGCCCCGCTCGGCGCACAGGGCGCCAATGGCCTCGAGGTCGGCGATCTGGGTGCGCGGATTGGCGATGGTTTCCACAAACACCATGCGCGTTTCCGGCCGCAGCGCCGCTTCCACGGCCTCGACGGCGGTGGCATCCACGAAGCTGACGTCAATCCCCTGCCCCGCAAAGCTCTGGAACAGGCTGTTGGTATTGCCGAAGAGGAAGGAGGAGGACAGGAAGTGGTCGCCCTTGCGAAGCAGGGAGAAGAGGATGGAGCCGATGGCCGCCATACCCGTGGCGAAGGCCACGGTCCCCACGCCCCCTTCCATGGCCGTGATCTTCGTCTCCAGCGCTTCTACCGTGGGATTCCCGCTGCGGCTGTAGGAGAAGCCCTTCTCCGTACCCTGGAACACCGCCGCGAGCATTTCCGCCGTGGCAAAACCATAGGCCACGGAGCCGTGCACGGGCTTATGAAGCGCCCCGTGCTCAATCGGACCCCCAAGGCGGTCGCTGTGCAAAATCTCCGTGGTAAAGCCCCGGCCGCGCCCCTCTGCCATCTCGTGCCTCTTCCTCAAATGCTGAGGCGCTACTCTACGCTGCGGGGGCCTCCATCGGTAGGCGGCTCGTAGCCTGTCATCTCAAGGTACCCACAGCTCTCCCCGTCTCCTTCGAAACACACCATGCCCTCCCAATAGGGGACGGTGAGCGGGTTGTGCTGATCGGCTCGCACCGCGCTCACGACGTCGTCAACGCCCAGCTCCGGCAGCGTCAGGCGCCAGCGCACGGGCCAGCGCCCACCCCGGGGCCCCTCCCAGGTCGCCCCAGGCACCGGCTCAAAGCGGTAGGCATCTGGGGAAAGGCGCGCGCTCTCACCGTCCGGGGCCACTAAGGTGCCTTCCTGAACGCCGGAGACGGACCCATCGGCCCGGCGCAGGCGAAACAGCATGAGGTCATGGCCCGAAGCTAGGTGGAGGGCCAACCAATCCCACCCCACCTGCTCCGGCGCCAGGGCCCCGGAGCTCCATTCCCGGTCGAACCAGGCCAGCCCCGAGGCGCGGCGCGGGGCGCTACCCCCGTCCCGGGAAGTGAGGGTGAGGGACGCGGCCATGCGCGTATAGGAGTAGTAATAGGACGCGCTGCCCGTCTCCCGGCTCTTGAGGGACAGGCCCCCATCCCCCTGAAGCACGGGGCCCCGGGGAGCGCCGAGGGTCAGGGTGAGCTGCTGGCGCTGACCGCCGATCTCGACAATGGCCGAGAGCGTGGCCGGGAACGGAGCCGAGCCCGCCCCGGGAGCCGCTTCCAGGGTCCAATCCTCGAGCCAAGCGCGAAAGGGCGTCGGAGTCACCCCCGCCAGCCCCAGGGCGTCGCGAGCAAAGCGCTCCTCGGCGCCGTGGCCCTCCGGCGTGGTGATCGCCAGATGGGCCATCCACAGGGCGTTGCTCGCCAAGGGGGAGGGGCGGTCCGGCGCTGGGGCCAGAAGCCCCTGGCGAAAGAGCGTGAACTGCACCCCAAAGGGCTGGCCCTGCCCATCCTTAAGGTGGGCCGTGAGGTACCACCACTGGGTACGAAAGCCTGGCTTAACGCCATGATCTTCCGGGAACTGAAACGTCCGCGGGGCCAGGGCGCGCTCAAAGCCATCCCCCGAGGCCCCCAGCACGGCCCCCGCCTCGAGCGCCCCGTGGGCGCCACTGGTCCAAAGACTTAGGAGCATGATGACGGCGCTTAGGCGCCCAAAAGCTCTGCCCCTAACCCTGCGCACGGAGCACCTCCAGGGCCTCGCTGGTGGGGGCTCGCCAAGCCTTAAGCGCGGGGCCTAAGGCCGCCAAAAGCCCCGCCGCGAAGGCCAAAAACAGGGCCTCGAGGAAAGCGGGCGGTGGCCAGTGCAGCGTCAGGGTCCAGTGAAAGGCCCGGAGATTCACGGCGTCGCAAAGCACCCAGGCCGCCAGCGCCCCCAGGGGCAGGGCCAGCACCCCGGCGACGCCGGCGAGGAGTCCAGCTTCAAGAAGCAGCTGGCGGGCGGCAAAGGGCCCGGGCGCGCCGAGGATACGCAGCGCGCTGAGCTGCTGACGGCGGTCTAGGGCGAGGGCGGCAAAGGCGCTCAGGAGTCCTACCCCCGCCACCACCCCAGCGATGGTTTGAAGCACGGCGGTCACGCGAAAGGTGCGATCAAAGATCGCGAGGGCCCGGGCCTTCACCGGGCCCTGCGCCAAAAGCTCGCCGTCTGGGGGCAGCGCCGCCTGGAGCCGAGGCAACGCCGCCTCCGGTGCTCCATAGACGGCCAGGCCCCAGGCCCCCGTGGGCGCGGGCCCCTGCCACAGGGCTCGGGGCATCTCGAGCTCGAGACGTCCCCCGCCATAGGAACGGTAGTAGGGGGCCAGGGGCTCGGCACCGGGCACGCGGCCCGGCCAGGGCAACGCCCCCCCTTCCGCGCGCCCCAGCTGCCGGGCGAGCGGTTCACTGAGGCGTAGCGTCGGCGCCTCCCGCCCCACGGCTTCAAGCAAGGTCACGCGCACGGGCAGCCCCTCCAGCCAATCGTCCACGCTTTGCCGCCACACCCATCCGGAAACGACGCCGTCCCGCCGAGCTTCTTCAAGGGCTTCCTCCAGGGGCCCCCGGGCTTCCCCCAGGGCCGAGCCCCGGGCCAGCACGGGCGCATCGAGCCGATCCTCCAACCAGTCCGCTACGGTCAGGCGAAAGCTCGTGACCATGATGGTCATACCCACAGCGGTGGCCAAGGCCACCACGAGGGCCGCCAGCGCCAGCTGAGCCCGCCCAAGGCCCCGGCTGGCCTCCCGAAGGGGCAGGCGCAGGCGCAGAGGCAAGGGCGCAGCCAAACGATTGAGGCCGTCAAGCAGGAGGGCCGTCGCCGGCCCTACCCCCTGAGCCCCGGCGAGGAGGATCGCGGCCAGGGCAAGTAAGGCCCCCAGATATCCCGATGGCATTTTCAGGAGCGCAAGGGCCAGCAGGGAAAGGCCGAGGGCGAAGGCAAGCCCTGCCCTGCCCCCGGTCTGCGCCGGCGGGCGCCCGGCGCGGGGTAAAAGGTGCGCCCGCCCCGCTTCCCTCGCCAGGGGCCAGGCCACGGCAAGGCCACCCCCCAGGGCGAGCACTAGACCCTTGCCATAGGGCACCCAATCCGGGGGCAGCGCGGCAATGGCCACCTGATCGTAGAGCCCCTCCAGGGTGGCGGAGACCAGACCCAGAAGCCCCCCAGCCAGAAGCCGGCCCAGGAGAAGGCCCAGGAGCGCGCCCAGCCCCGCGAAGGTCATGGCTTCCAGGAGCACGTGGCGCTGGAGAACCGCCGGGGCCACCCCCAGGGCCCGAAAGCGTCCAAAGCTTTCGAGACGGCGGCGAACGCTATAGGCGAGGGCGCCGTAGAGCAGATAAAGCCCCACCACCAAGGCCAGGAGCCCCATGGCCGCGAGATTCAGCTGGAAGGCGCTGGCAAGGCTGCCGAGCGCGAGCTGCGTTTCCCGCTGGCTGCGCAGTTGAAGCCCGGGATAGGCCGCCCGCAGGGCCGGGGCGAGGCGCACCTCAGGGGCGGGCTCGGGAAGAAGGAGGCCCGGGAAAAGGCGCTCCAGACCACGACGCAGGACACTCCGGGGCGGCGCCGCCGGCAGCACCAGCTCCACCCGGGAAAGGCGGTCGGTGGCGCCGAGCCATTCCTGCGCCGTGGCCACATCCACCACGGCCAAGGCCAGCCCCTCCCCCTCCGTGCCCGGAAGGCGCCCGAGCACCGTCAGGGCCGACGCCCCGGGCAGGGACAAGCGATCCCCCGGGGCCAGCTCCGGGCCCACGGAAGGCGAGAGCAGGGCCGCCCCCGGGGTGGTTAAAAACTCCGCCCAGGACAGGTTTTGTGTTGACCCAATCCCTTCCCGGCGCAGGCTAGAAAAGGGATCGATGCCCAAGAGGCGCAGGGGAGACCCGTCGGGAAGGGTCAGGCGCCCCTCAAGGAGGGGGGCAAAGCCGGTGACGGGCACGTCGCCCTCGAGAAGCGTTCCCGCACGCCAGGCTCGGCGGAGCGCCCCATAGGCGTCCAGGGGGAGGCTTCCCCCGGGCCCTTCGATGCGGTGGGTGCTGGCGCCCTGAAGCTGGGCAGACGCACTGGCCATGGCAGTGCGGGAGGCTGCATTCACCAGGTCCACGGCCACCACCACGGCGACTCCCAGGGCGAGGCTCAGGATCAGCAGCGCACTTTGCCCCGGCTCCCGCAGCAGCGCGCGCCAGCGAGCGCGCCACAGCAGGCTCATGGTCCCCCCAGGGCCAGGGTGCGGTCGGCCTGGGCCGCAAGGGCTGAATCATGGGTCACCAGCACCAGGGACGCGCCGGCCGCCCGGGTTTGGGTGAAGAGCACCTCCGCCACCGTTTCCGCGGTCTGCGCATCCAAGTTGCCCGTGGGCTCATCGGCGAGCACCGCCGCCGGGCCATGCACCAGGGCCCGGGCCACGGCCACCCGCTGTTGCTCCCCGCCGGAGAGGGTTTCGGGGAAAGCGTGGCGCCGATCGGCGAGACCCACGGCTTCGAGCATGGCCTCCGCCCGTTCCCGGGGGGCTCCCAGCCCCGCGAGCTCTGCCATGAAAGCGACATTCTCCAGCGCCGTAAGCGTGGGCACGAGATGGAAAAACTGAAAGACAAAGCCCAGGTGCTGGCGTCGAAAGCCGGCCCGGACCCCTTCCTCCGCAGCGCTGAGAGCCACCGGCGCGGCGCCCTCGGGCTGCCAGGTGACCGTGCCCTCCTGGGGCGTCAGCAGACCGCCGAGGCAGTGAAGCAGGGAGCTCTTGCCGCTACCACTGCGTCCGGTCAGGGCGAGGGACGCCCCGGCGGCCAAGGTCAGGGACAGTCCCGATAGAAGGGTCAAGGCCGCGGCCCCCGCGCCCACGGCCAGGGTGAGATCGGAAACCTGAAGGCGCGGCGCGGTCACGGGGTGGGAAGCGGCGGCGGCGCCTGGAGCCCCTCCCGGGCCAGGGTGTCATCGGGAGTGACCAGATGACGGTGGGCGCCTCGGGCTACGGCGGCCAAGGCGCTGGCCTGATCCTCGAAGGTCGCCAGGGCCCGCACCGTGCTGTGGGTGGGGTAGATCATTTGAATTTCCCCGGCCTCCCAGGCGGCTAGCGCCGCCTTGGGGGACACCCAGCGCGAGCCCACAAGCTCCCCATCGTCGTGCGTGCCCTCCTGGGGCGGAGCGGCGGTTACAAAGAAGCGCGTGTCGTAGCGCCGCGGCGGCCCCTCGGGGGTGAACCAGTGGCTGAAGTAATGCACCTGGTCGAGGGCGAGGCGAAGCTTGAAGCGCTTGCACAGCTCGAGGAAGGGGAGGCGTCCCGCGTTCACCTCATCCCGAAGCTCGGCGAGGGCCGAGGCCCAGCGGGGGTCCTCCGTGCGCAGCACCGTGCCGTCGGGGCCGTAGGCCAGCAGCACCCCAGCCTCCTCAAAGCACTCCCGCACCGCGGCGACCCAGAAGGCGAGGCCTCCGGATTCAAGGCCCAGGCGCCGGCTGGCTTCCGCGTCCGTCAGACCACTGGCGTGGGCTTCCAGGTCTTCTGCGCGATCGTGGAAGTCCACCTTACCGCCGGGAAACACGTGGAGACCGCCGAAATCCACCGTGGCGGTGCGCTCCATCATGAACACTTCTAGCCCCGTGGGCCCGTCACGGAGAAGCATGACCGTCGCCGCAAAGCGCTTCTCCGCCTCCGCGGCGGGCACGAACCCCTTCTGCCCAGGAAAATAACTCTTCACCACACCTCCTTGGGACCCCGAGGGCCTTGGGACGTTCTGACTCGAGGCGTACGATAGCGGTTTTCCTACCCAAAGGGGCTTCCCATGTCCGCCGGCGACTCGCTGATCCCGCGCCTCTGCACCTTCCTCGATGCGTCCCCCACCCCCTTCCACGCCGTGGCCAGCGTGAAGGCGCAGCTGACGGCTGCGGGTTTCGCCGAGCTGCGCGAGGACGACGCCTGGCACCTCGAGCCCGAGGGTCGCTACTTCGTGACCCGCAACGACAGCGCGCTCATTGCCTTTCGGTCGCCCGGTCGCTTCCCCGAGGGCCCGACCCTCATCGGCGCCCATACGGACAGCCCAGCGCTGAAGCTGAAGCCCAAGCCCGAGCTTGAGGGGCAGGGGCTCGTGCGCCTTGCCGTGGAGCCCTACGGCGGCGTGCTCCAGAACCCCTGGTTTGACCGGGACCTGGCCCTCGCCGGCCGGGTGCACTTCCGGACCCCCGAAGGCGCAGTGCAGGGCGCGCTGGTCCAGCTGCCGGAGAAGCTCGCCATCATTCCCTCCCTGGCCATTCACCTGGACCGGGAGGCCAACCAAAAGCGCAGCATCAATGCGCAGACCGATTTGCCCGCGCTTTTCGCCTTCGAGAACGACGAGGCCACGCTCCACGGGCTGTTGAAAACGGCGCTGGAAGCCGCAGGGCACGCGGTGGAGGCGATCCTCGATCACGAGCTGCTCTTCTACGACACCCAGGGCGCGGCCACCGTAGGCCTCGAGGGCGCCTTCCTCGCCAGCGCACGGCTGGACAACCTGCTGAGCTGCTTCTGCGCCATGGAGGCCCTCTTGAGCAGCGGCGACACCCCAGCCCTCATCGTGCTGAATGATCACGAAGAGGTGGGCAGCGCCTCCAGCTCCGGGGCCGCCGGGCCCTTTCTGGATCAGGTGCTGCGGCGCATCACCCCGGGGGAGGAAGACAGCGCGCGGCTACGGGCGCGGGCCTGGCTCATCTCCGCGGACAACGCCCATGCGGTGCATCCCAACTTCCCGGACCGGCACGACCGGGCCCACGGGCCCCTTCTCGGGGGCGGGCCGGTCATCAAGATCAACGCCAATCAGCGCTATGCCTCCAACAGCGCCACGCAGGCGCGCTTCCGCGACCTATGCGACCAGGCGGCGGTACCCGTGCAGTCCTTCGTGACCCGCTCCGATTTGGGCTGCGGCAGCACCATCGGCCCCATTACCGCAGCAGAGCTGGGCATCGCCACGGTAGACGTGGGGATCCCGCAGCTGGCCATGCACTCCATCCGCGAGCTCTGCGCGGTGGAGGACGTCGCGGCCATGGTGACGGCGCTGACCCGGGCCCTCAGCGCCTAGGGGCTTAAAGGAGCGCCTAGGGGCTTACGGTAGCGCCTACGGCGCTAGGGGATCGCGGCGCAGGGGCTCTGCGACCAGCCGCGCTTCCAAGGCTTCAAAGCCCCACTCGGCAAGCAAGGCGAGGGCCGCCGCGGGGAGCGCCCCCTCCAAAATGAGCGCCGTGTTGTTGAGGGAAATGCCCGTCACGATGGGCTCGCCAAGGCCCCCCGCGCCCACAAAGGCCGCGAGGGTAGCGGCGCCAAGGCTAATGACCGTGGCCGTGCGTACCCCCGCGAGGATCGTGGGCAGGGCCAGGGGCAAAACCAAATAGCGCAGCTGCTGCCAGGAGGTCAGCCCCATGGCCAGGGCCACCCGGCGCAGCGTGGGGTCGACGCCGAGGAGCGCCGTCAGCGTATTGCGGAGGATTGGCAGCACGGCATAGATCAGCAGCGCGACAATGGCGGGCGCGGCGCCGATCCCAAGCAAGGGAATCATGAGGGCTAGGAGCGCTAGTGACGGGATGGTCTGGGCCAGCCCCGCTAGGTAAAGCACGGCGCGCGCTAGCCGGCGGCGGCGATGCACGAGCACGGCCAGAGGAATACCCAGCAGACAGGCGCCGAAGAGTGCCAGGCCCGTCAGCTGCAGATGCTCTCGAGTACGCAGGGCAATGCGGGCGCCCCGAGGCGATAGCCATCCCCCCTGGGCCGCTGGCTCGGCCTCCCCTTGAGATACCGACCCAAGCCCTTCCTCGCTCAAATAGTCCGCCGCCACGGCAGCGAAGGGCGCCCCCTGCACGGCCACCGCGGCGTTCAGGCGCCGCATCGTATCCTCCGTCAGGCGCCCCCCAAGGGGCGCCAGGGCTGCCCGGGCCGAAGCGGGAAAATCGCGGCGGACCAAAGGCACGGCCTGATACTCGGGGAAAAACGCCAGGTCATCCTCCAGCACGCGAAGATCAAAGCGCAGCAGCTCCCCATCGGTGCTATTGGCATCCGTGAGGTCCAGCTGGCCCGTCTCTAAGCTCTGATAGGCCAGGGCGTTATCAATCCCCACGGCGCTCTGAGGCAGGCCGTAGCGCGCCTTCAGAGCCCGCCAGCCGTCCCGACGATCCAGAAACTCGTGGCTAAAGGCCGCCCGCAGGGACGGGTGGGACGCCAGCTGGGAAATGCGCGTCACCTCGAGCGTACGCGCCTGGGGGCCGGCAAGAGCCAGGGCGTAGGTATTGTTGAAGCCCAGGGGGGGCAGCAGCTCAAGCCCCAGGGCCCCGAGGGGTGCCCGGAGCCCCGCCACCCCCGGGGCCTGCCCCGGTGGCAGAATGGCCTCCCGGAGCGTGCCCGTGTACTCCACATAAAGATCGATTTCCCCAGAAGTCAGCGCCTGGTAGCAGATCAAGGTGCCCCCGAGGCCCAGGCGCCGCTCCACGGTGAAGCCCTCGGCTTCAAGGCGCTGCGCCAGAAGCTCGCCGAGCAGACGCCCTTCCGTGAAATTCTTGCTCCCCACCACAAGGGGACGCGCCTCGGCGCTGTTCGGCGCCGAAGCCGTAGCCAGGGTCAGAAGCAGCGCGAGAACCCACCCCTGACGATTCATGGTCCCCCCCGCAAAAGCTCTTCCACAAAGGGCGTCGCCGGCGCCGCCGCCAGCGCCGCAGGGGACCCCGCCTGCACGACGCGCCCCGCCTCCAGCACCACCAGGTGCTGGGCCAGGCGCAGGGCCTCCTGCCGGTCGTGGGTGACCAGCACCACGGTGACCGGCTCCGCCGCTGCCAGCCGCTCGAAGTGGGCCTGAAGATCATCCCGGGTGAGGGGGTCCAGGGCGGAAAAGGGCTCATCCAAAAGCAGCAAGGGCGGTGACAGCATCATGGCTCGGCAGAGCCCCACCCTTTGCTGCTGACCGCCGGAAAGGGTGTGGGGATAGCGCTCTGCAACGTCCACCGGTAGCTGCATGAGTTCCCGCAGGGCCTCAAAGCGTGCCCGTTGCCGGGCTGGGGCCCACCCCTCGAGCCGGGCGAGGAGCGTGACGTTGTTCCAAACGGTGAGATGGGGAAAGAGCGCCGAGCCCTGCACCGCATAGCCAATGCGGCGGCGGAAGGTCGGAAGATCCTCCGGGAGGGGTGCGCCAAAGACCTCAAGGCGCCCCCGGGAGGGCTTCAGCACCCCATTAATCAGCTGTAGGAGGGTGGACTTGCCGCCGCCGCTGGGGCCGACGATGGCCGAGGTTTGCCCCGCGGGCAGGGTGAGGGAGAGATCCCGCAGCACCACCGCGTCGCCATAGCGCTTTTCGACCCCCTGGAAGGCGACCGCGGGCGTCGCCGAGGCTGCCCCCGCCGGCACCGTCACAGCCCCCATCGGCGCCGAAGATGCGCGTAGTGTTCGGCCAGCTCCTGCAGGGGCGCCGGATCGGACGCCTCCGGGAGCAGCGCAGCGAGGCGCGCTTCCGCTTCAGCCAGGGGCGTCGCCCCGTCCCGGCCGTTACGGAGCCGGTCGCGAAGGCGAGCTTCCCAGGCGCTCCGCTGGGCCGGATCGAGGGTCTCCGGCGCCCAGCGCGCCTGGTAGGCCTCGAGAAGGGCCCGGCTTTTGCCATCCCGTAGGGGCGGCGGCACGGCAAGGTCCGCCACGGTGCCATCGCGGAGCGCCGTGAGCGTCGCCCGATCGTCCCGGGGAATAAATCCCTCATAGAGGGCCGCGTCGATCTCCTCCGCCGGGGCAAACTCCGCCCCCCCGAAGGCCTGGGCCACCCGCTGGCTAAGCCCTTCCACCCGGGAAAGGCGATCCCGCACCCTATCCAGCCGATCGAGATCCAGGTCGAGCCGCTGCCGATCCTCACTGCGAAGCACGGACAGGGGCGCCAGGGCCGGCACCTTGTTCACGGAAACCACCTTCAGGGGCGGCCGGGGTCCGTCGAACCCCTTGGTAAAGAGGGCTTCTCGCAGGGCCTCGGGGGACGCGGTGAGCCACCGATCATCCTCGAAGCTCAGATCTGCGACGATCACCCCATTGCCGTTTGTAGGGTGGGGCGCCACGGGGGTAATCACGGCAAGGCGGCGCCGCGCCAAATCAAAGCGCCCGGACACATAGAGGCAAGCGCCCGCGAAGGGCTTAGGCAAGAGGTCCCGCACCGTCTGCTTATCTCGGAGGCCGAGGTAGTAGGCGAAGAGCTTGGGCTGGGCGGTCCTTAGGGCCCGCGCCAGGCCCAGGGTCGCCCAAACGTCATCGCGCGCATCGTGGGCCCGAGGCTGGCTAATGCCATTCGCCGAGGCCAGGGCCTCAAGGCGAAACACGGCCCGACCGTTTTCCTCGGGCCACTGGAGCCCCTCGGGGCGCAGGGCGTAGGCGAGGCGGACCAGGTCCATCAAATCCCAGCGGGAGTTCCCCCCCTGCCATTCCCGGGCATAGGGATCAAAAAGATTGCGCCAGGCCCCAAAGCGGATGAATTCATCATCGAAGCGCAGGCTGTTGTAGCCCAGGGCGCAGGTCCGGGGCGTGGCGAGGCGCCCTAGAAACTCCCGAAAAAAGGCCCGTTCCTCGAGCCCGGCAGCCACGCGCTGGGGAGAAAGGCCCGTAATGGCCACGGCCTCGGGCTCAGGTACTACGTCGTCCCCCACGGCCACGGTCCAGGCCTCGGGGTCCGAGAGGGGCTCGAGGTTGGCGTCCGTGCGCACCCCGGCGCACTGCACGATGCGATGCCAACGGGGATTGCGCCCCGTGGTTTCAAGATCATAGAAATAGAAACTGTCCACCGCGCCCCGCCTCCCTTCCAGCCCCGGAACCGGCGCCTTCTCCTCACCTTGCAATCCCCACACCCCGTTGGCAACCTTCAGAGCCTCGCCCAGGAGAGCACCCTCGTGTCCGAACGCCCCGAAACCCCGAGCGAAAGCGACGGCGCCGCGTCCCTGTGGACGCGCCTTACGCTCTTTGCCGGGCCCCTGGCTGGACTCCTTGGCGCCTGGGCCATGACCCAGGCGGGCTGGCCCGAGGCCGCCAGCTACGCGGTGCTCATCACTCTCTGGGTGGTGGTGTGGTGGGTCTTTGAGCCCATTCCCATCCCCGTGACCTCACTGTTGCCCCTGGCGCTCATGCCGGCCTTTGGGGTGCTGCCCCAGGCGGAGGTGGCCCGAGCCTACGGCTCGCCCCTTATCCTGCTTCTCCTCGGGGGCTTCATCTTATCCACCGCCATGGCCCATTCCGGCGCCCACCGCCGGGTCGCCCTCACCATGGTGCAGGCCTTCGGGGCCCACAGCAGCCGGCGCCTCGTGCTGGGCTTCATGGCCGCGGCCGCCGTGCTGTCCATGTGGATTTCCAACACCGCCACCACGCTCATGCTGCTTCCCGTGGCCCTGGCCGTGCTCGAGCGCGCGCCCTCCCCAGCGCTCGCCACGCCCCTGCTCCTTGGCATTGCCTTCTCCGCCAGCGTTGGCGGCGTGGGGACCCCCATCGGCACACCGCCTAACCTCATCTTTATGCAGGTTTACGAGAACACCACGGGCACGGCCCTAAGCTTTCTCGACTGGATGGGCTGGGGCGTTCCCGTGGTGCTGGTGATGATTCCCGTGCTGTGGCTGTGGCTCACCCGAAAGCTCGGCGCCCTGGGCCCCGTGACCGTGCCCAGCCCAGGCCCCTGGCGGCCTGCGGAAGCCCGCGTGCTTGCCGTGTTTGCCCTCACGGCCTTGGCCTGGATTACGCGCAGCGAACCCTTCGGAGGCTGGAGCGGCCTTCTGGGCATGCCTGGCGCCAGCGACGCCGGGGTGGCCTTCATCGCCATCGTGGCCCTCTTCCTCATTTCCGACGGCGCCGGCGGCAAGCTTTTGAACTGGAAGGTGGCGGAGCAAATCCCCTGGGGCATGCTGCTGCTTTTTGCGGGCGGCATCACCATTGCCCGAGGCTTTGAAGCTACGGGCATCAGCGAAGCCCTGGGCACCCAACTTTCGGCCCTGGCGTCCTTCCCCCCGGTGATCACCATGGCGGTGATCTGTCTCGTGATTACCTTCCTCACGGAGATGACCAGCAATACGGCTACCACCACGCTCATGATGCCGATCCTGGCAGCCGCCGCCCTCGGGGCAGGCCTGCCACCGGAGCTGCTCATGGTCCCCGCGGCCATGAGTGCCAGCTGCGCCTTCATGATGCCCGTGGCCACGGCTCCCAATGCCATCATGTTTGGCACCGGGCGCTTCACCACGCGCACCATGGCCTCGGAGGGGGTGGTACTCAATCTCCTCGGCGCCGCGGTGATCACCGCCGTGCTGATGCTGGTGCTCTAAAGCGGCGCGGCGCAGGCCTCAGCGCCGACCGGTTCCAACGCTGTGGCCATAAAGGTCTGGCGCTGCCCTGGATCCAAAGCAGCCATAGCGGCGTAGAACGCCGGAAGGTCTCCCCCTTCCACCGCCAGCGCCGCCTCGAAGGCCGGCACAGCCTGCTCATAGGTACTGGTGGCCAAGAGCCGAGCCAGGGAGTGGGGCGGGGAAAAGTAGGCCGCGGCGCCCGGACCCAAGGCGAGGGCCTCGGCCCGATCCCGCGCCGCGCCCCAGAGCGCCGCCTGCAAACCCTCGCTGGGCCCGGGGCCTCGCCCTGCAAAGCGCTCGGCAAGGGCCCCCCGCAGCGCCGATACCACCCCAGCAAAGCACGCGCGCTGTGCCGACCTCGCCCCCTGCGCCTCCGGCGTCGCAAGCCCCTGCGCGGCCACCCAGCGCTGCCGCCCTGCTCGTCCCACGGCGGTGGCAAAGGCCTCGTTAAAGGCCGCCTCCCCGGGTACGTAGAGCACGGAGTGGGCGAGCTCGTGGAAGAGAAGCTCGGCGAGCGCCGCGGAGTCCTCCCAGGGAAAGGTCGACAGCAGCGGGTCCGGCAGCCAGCCCAGGGTGGAGTAGGCCCCGGCGGCCCCCAGGTACACATCGTGGCCCTGGGCGCGCAGGCGATCCCCCTCAGCCTGCGCCCCCTCCCGGGAGAAGTAGCCCCGGTAGGGCACGCAGCCGGCGATGGGAAAGCACCAGGTTTTCAGGGCAAAGGTACCCGGGGGGACAGAAAAGACGTTGAACACCACGGCCTCCCGGCTCAGCGCCAGATAGCGCTGGTAGCGATGGCCCACGGGCAGGGCGAGGGTGTGCTCCGCAAAGTGCAGGATGTGCTGGGCCTCAGCGAGGCCCTGCCGCAAGGCGTCCGGCGTGGTGGCATCGGCCTGCACCTCGGCCACGGGACGACTCTTCGCCAGGAGCGCCCACTGGCCGGACACGGCCTGCCCATAGAAGGAGAGGGAGGCGCAGCCCCCCAGCCCCACGCCCAGGGCCAGAGCCAGGAGCGAGCGGGGCCAAAGACGGCGACGACGCTCCGCCCTCACCCTTGCCCCCGGGCGGCCAGGGCCGTGTAATAGCGCTTCTTCCTGCGATGGGATGACGTCATGTTTGCTGCCCTGCGGGGTGTGGTCCTGGCCCTGTTTCTCGCTGTGAATACCATTGCCTGGGCAAGCCTAACCTTTCTGGCGGCCGCGCTGCGCCTGGTGCTACCGGCCCGCTGGGGCGGCGATGCCCTGCGGCGCGCGATGAACGGCATTATCGATGGCTGGGTAAGTGGCAATCGCCGCGTCTTTGGCTGGCTGAACCCCACCCCTATTTCCGTCCGCGGTCTCGAGGGGCTTGGTCGAGACCAGTGGGTCCTTGTGCTCGCCAACCATCAAAGCTGGACCGATATTCTCCTTTTGCAGAACACCCTGCGGCCCCACCTCCCGCCGCTCAAGTTCTTCACCAAGCGCGAGCTGCTCTGGCTGCCCTTCCTGGGCCAGGCCATGTGGGCCCTCGATTTTCCCTTCATGCACCGCTATTCCCCGGCCTACCTGGAACGGCACCCGGAGAAGCGGGGGAAGGATCTGGAAACTACGCGCCGGGCCTGCGCCCACTTTCGCCACACCCCCACGACGGTAATCAACTTTGTGGAAGGCACGCGCTGGACGGCGGAGAAGCATGCCGCCCAGGCCAGCCCCTACCCCGGGCTCCTGAAGCCCCGGGCCGGCGGCACCGGGTTCGTGCTCAGCGCCCTGGGGGATCAGCTCGACCGCTATGTCGACGTCACCCTGCGCTACCACACGGAGAAGCCCAACTTCTGGCGCTATCTTTGCGGTCGCCTGGGGCCGGTCGACATCATCATCGAGCAGGGCCCGCTCCCAGAGGTCCTGCGAGGTGGGGATTACGGCGAGGATCTGGCCTTTCGCGAGGCGGTCAAAACCTGGCTCCACGAGCGCTGGCAACGAAAGGCGGTCCTCTTGGAAAACGCGACGCCGGACCGAACGCCGTGAAGCCCCTCTACGGCGCCCACTTCGGCCTTCCCGAGGCTCCCTTCTCCCTAGCGCCGGACCCGCGCTTTCTTTACCTGAGCCCGGGACACGAGGAGGCCCTGGCTCACCTACGCTGGGGCCTCGCCCAGGCCGGGGCCTTCGTGGTGCTCACGGGAGAGGTAGGCACGGGAAAAAGCACGGTGCTGGCCGCCCTCCTGGAAGACCTGCCCGAAAGCACGGCCGTGGCCTACGTCCTTAACCCCCGCGCCAGCGTGCCCGCGCTTCTGAGCAGCATCGCCCGGGACTTTGGCTTTACCCCGAGCGAACCATCGGGCGATGCCCCGGACGCGCGCCCCGGGGAGGCGGAAGACCTCATGGAGCGCCTCTATGCGGGCCTCCTTAGGCTGCACGGGGAGGGAAAGGAAGCCTTGCTGCTTATCGACGAGGCCCAGCTCCTGAGCCCCGAGGCCCTCGAACAGCTGCGCCTTCTCACCAATCTCGAGACCCGGGAGCGCAAGCTCCTACAAATCATCCTCGTGGGCCAGCCCGAACTGCGGGACACCCTCGCTCGGGCGGAGCTGCGCCAGCTGGCCCAGCGCATTACCGCCCGCTATCACCTTGAGGCACTGGGGCCCGAGGTCCTGAAGGCCATGCTCTGCCATCGCCTTGCCGTGGCCGGCGCCCTTACCCAGCCCTTCAGCGCCGCAGCCTTCCGTGAACTGCACCGGCAAAGCGGGGGCATCCCCCGCATCGCCAACTTGATCGCCGATCGGGCGCTCCTGGCGGGCTACGGCGCGGGGCAAGCGGTGGTCGATAGCGCCCAGGTGAAGGGGGCGGCCCGGGAGGTCCGGGGCAACGATAAGCCTACCCGCCGCCCTGGGCGGGGCGTCGCCCTAGCCGCGCTGCTCCTGCTCAGCGCGGCGGCGCTCCTGCTGGCCCTTAAGGCCGAGGAGGCCCCGAAAAACGCACCGGCGCCGATGCTCGAAGCGAGGGAAACGCCCCCCACAACCTCGCCAGAAGCGCCCCCCCTACCGCCTCCGCCGGGTTTCAGCCGAAGGGCCGGGCTGGAACGGCTGCTGGCGCTTTGGCAAAGCCCCACCCCCGCCGCGCCCGCCTGGGACTGCCCTGACCTCGCCACCCTCGGCCTGGCCTGCGAGGCCGGCGCCCGCCCCCTGTGGCAGCTGCTGGCCCAGAATCGCCCGGCGCTTCTCGGGCTCACGACGCCGGAGCGCTGGATTCTCCTTACCGCCGCGCAGGGCACGGCGCTCGCGCTGGATACGGGAGAAGGCCCGAATTGGATGGATCGGCGAGACCTCGAGGCGCAATGGAACGGCCAGGTCCTTCTGCTGTGGCAAGAGCCTCCCGCGGAGGCTTCGCTCAAGGCCGAGTGGCTCGCCGAACGCCTAGGTCGTCACGGTTACTCGGGCCCCCGGGGGCTTCAACGGTTTCAAGCGGACCGGGGCCTCGCCGTGGGGGAGGCGCTCACCGTGGAAACGGTGCTGGCCTTAAACGAAGGCGTACCGGGGATTCCTCGCCTCACCGACCCAATCCTGGAGCGCCCCTAGTGTCTGCCATCCTTGATGCCCTAAAGCGCCAGGAGGAGGAGCGCCGCCGAGGCCAAGCCGCCACGGAAAGCGCCGCGGAGCGCCTCCTGGCCCAGCAGCCCAAGCCGCAGCGAACGGGCCTGGGCACCGGCCTTGCCGTCGCCCTGGGTGCGCTGATCATCGGTGGGCTGATCTTTGCGCTGCTCACGGCGAAGGACAGCGCAGCGCCGCAAAGCGCACCGGCGATCATCGCGCCGGACCTACCGGCACCGGAACGCGCGGCCGAACCCGAGCCCGAACCCAACGCCGATGTCGCCCTCACGGCAACGCAGGCGCCGGAGCCCCTAACGGCGATCGTGGCAGGCTGGCGCGTCAGCGCCCACATCTACGGGGAACTCAAAGCGGACCGAGCCCTCTGGATTAACGGTAGGCCCTACGGAGAGGGGGATGAAATCGATGGCCTCACGCTGGAGGCCATCACCGCGGAGGGCTATCGGGTGCGCCGGGGTCAGGAACGGCTCACTCGCCGCATCACTCCACCCTAGGGACCGGAGATCGGTGTCAGCGTTTGCGCCGCCGGCGCGCCCCCTTCCAAGGCCCTTAGGCGATCGGAAAGGGTAGTGAGGCGCCGGACCATATCGCGGCGGGAGCCATCGATGGCCGTGATGGCCTCTTCGTTCTCCTTCACCCGCTGAGCCAGGGTGGCTTCCAGGGCCTTCGCCGTTTGCGTCGTGGCGTTCAGCTGATCGGTGATGCTGCGCTGGCGCGCGAGCAACTCATTGCTGCGGGTTTTCAGCGCCTTCACATCGGAGACGAGCTCCGCCTGCGCCGCCAGGGCCCGCTTGAGATCACTGGCCTGGGCCGCCACGCTTTTCACCGTGGAACCCTGGCTTTCAAGATCGTTCTTGAGCCGCTTCAGGGCAGCTTGGTTTTCCTCAATCCAGGCCCGATTGCGCTTGTTCGTCACATCCCACAGCTTGCGAATTTCCGATTCCCAGAAATTAATCTGACTTTGGGTTTCGTTTTCCGTCTCCGACAGGGCCTGCCCGGTGAGGGATAGCTGATCCTCAATGCGCGCCAGCCGAGCCTCGGCCTGAGCCCGCGCCGCCTTCGCTTCCGCCAGGGCCTGCTGCTGGGAAGCTAGAAAATAGCCGCTCACGGACAGGCCGAGCACCAGCACCGCCAGCAAGAGCGAGAAGAGGGGCGGAACGCCGCCGCGGGGCGGCTCTGCTCGGCGGCTCGGGGGCCGGCGCGTGGCGATGTCATCTCGTGCCGGGGCAATGCTCGGGAGTTCTCCAAGCTCATCGCGATCGTTCATGCCACCCTATCCCTTGTTCTAAACGCCTAAAGCCGCGAAAGCACCCATCGCGGCGTGAAGGTCCGGTTATACCCCAGCGCCCAGGCGCAGGGAACCGGCTGGGCCCGCACCGTCGCGCTTCGGGCAGAAAAAACCAAAAAAAAGCCCCGCCGAAGCGGGGCTCTTGGAGCACAGGGCTCGGCTTTACATCATGCCGCCCATGCCGCCCATGCCGCCCATGTCGGGCATTGCGGGCTTCTCTTCCGGGATCTCGGAGATCATGGCTTCCGTGGTGATCATGAGACCGGCCACGGAGGCAGCGGACTGCAGCGCGGTCCGGGTCACCTTGGCGGGGTCCACGATGCCCAGCTCGAGCATGTCGCCGTACTCGCCGTTGGCGGCGTTGAAGCCTTCCTTACCGGTGAGCTGCTTGACCTTGTCGACGATCACGGAGCCTTCGTAGCCCGCGTTGGTGACGATCTGACGGAGCGGCGCTTCCATGGCCCGACGAGCAATGGCGATACCGACGTTCTGATCTTCGTTGTCACCGGTGAGGTTCTCGATGGCGCCGAGGGCACGCACGAGGGTCACACCGCCGCCAGGAACGATGCCTTCTTCCACCGCAGCGCGGGTGGAGTGGAGGGCGTCTTCCACGCGAGCCTTCTTCTCCTTCATTTCCACTTCCGTGGCCGCCCCCACCTTGATGACGGCAACGCCGCCGGCGAGCTTAGCGAGACGCTCCTGGAGCTTCTCCCGGTCGTAGTCGGAGGAGGTGTCTTCGATCTCGGCGCGGATCTGCTTCACCCGGCCTTCGATTTCGTCGGCCTTGCCAGCGCCGTCGACGATGGTGGTGTTTTCCTTGGTGAGCTGGACCTTCTTCGCATGGCCCAGGTCTTCCAGGGTGGCACCCTCAAGGGTGAGACCCACTTCCTCGGAGATCACCGTACCGCCGGTGAGGATCGCGATGTCCTGAAGCATGGCCTTCCGACGATCGCCGAAGCCCGGCGCCTTCGCTGCAGCCACCTTCACCACGCCGCGCATGTTGTTCACCACGAGGGTTGCGAGGGCCTCGCCTTCCACGTCCTCAGCAATCACGAGGAGGGGACGGCCGGACTTCGCCACGGCCTCGAGGACCGGCAGCATTTCGCGGATGTTGGAGATCTTCTTATCGACGAGCAGGATGTAGGGGTCGTCGAGCTCCGCGGACATATTGTCCTGGTTGTTGATGAAGTAGGGGGAGAGGTAGCCGCGGTCGAACTGCATGCCTTCCACCACTTCGAGTTCGTTCTCGAGGCTGGTGCCCTCTTCCACGGTGATGACGCCTTCCTTGCCCACCTTCTCCATGGCCTCAGCGATGAGGGACCCGATGGAGTGATCGGAGTTGGCAGAGATGGTGCCGACCTGGGCAATGGCCTTGGAGTCGGTGCACGGGGTCGCCAGCGCCTTAATTTCCTTGACCGCTTCAACCACGGCCTTGTCGATGCCGCGCTTGAGGTCCATGGGGTTCATGCCAGCGGCCACGGACTTGAGGCCTTCGTTCACGATGGCCTGGGCCAGCACGGTGGCCGTGGTGGTGCCGTCACCGGCCTCGTCGGAAGTGCGGGAAGCGACTTCCTTCACCATCTGCGCACCCATGTTTTCGAACTTGTCTTTGAGTTCGATTTCCTTGGCCACGGACACGCCGTCCTTGGTCACCGTGGGGGCGCCAAAGGACTTATCGAGAACCACGTTGCGGCCCTTGGGACCGAGGGTCACCTTGACCGCATTGGCCAGGATGTTCACGCCCTCGAGCATGCGCTGCCGGGCGCTATCGCCAAACTTTACGTCTTTCGCGCTCATGTCTTTCCTCTGTCTAACGCTTGCGTCTGTAGGAAGGGTGGCTGGCTTGCTTAGGCCTCAAGCACCCCGAAGATTTCGCCTTCGGAAAGAATCAACAGCTCGTCGCCATCGACCTTCACCGTGCTGCCGCCGTACTGGCCGAACACCACTTTGTCACCGACTTTCACGTCGAGGGCCCGGACTTCGCCGTTGTCGAGAGTCTTACCGGGGCCCACGGCGAGCACTTCGCCCTGGCTCGGCTTCTCTGCGGCGGAATCCGGCAGAACGATGCCGCCGGCGGTCTTGGCCTCTTCCTCGAGGCGACGAACCACGACGCGATCGTGCAGCGGACGGATCTTCATTGCCTTGTATCTCCCTGACCTAATCATAGGGTTTGATGACGCACCCAAGCGGTGCTGAATTAGCAGTCTTAGCACGAGAGTGCTAAAAGCGTCGCCATCATAGGCCCTCAAAGCTAGCAGTCAACCCTGAGAGTGCTAAGGGACGCCTTTTACCCCGCGCTCCTCCTTAATGGGGGTGGCCGAAGCCATTTCAAGGGCGGCGGTCAATTTCCCCTTCGATGATGTGGATGGTGCCGCTTTGGCTCGCGCCTTGGCCCGCGCGCTGCGCCCGAAGCTGGACCCGGGCCAGCAGGCGCTCGAGGAAAAAGCGCCGGGTGGGGGGGAAGAGGCAGGCGAAGCCGAAGGCGTCGGTGACGAAGCCGGGGGTCAGCAGCAAGGCTCCGCCCACGGCAAGGACCACCCCCTCTAGCATTTCCTGAGCGGGCAGGGCCCCGTGGTCCATGCGCCGCATCGCCCTCAGCAACGTTGCCGCGCCCTGCTGGCGCAGGAGCGCGACGCCAAGAACCGCGGTCAGAAAGACCAAGGCGATGGTGGGAAGGGAACCGATCGCACTGCCCACTTCGATAAGGACAACCATTTCGATAACGGGGACAATGAAGAAAAGCATGGCCAGCACGGGCATGGTGGACTCCGAGGCGCGCGGCGCCAGAAGGATCGAAGGAGAACCATGGGGGCCGGCTCGGGAAATCTCAAGCGCAGACCGGTGAATAGGGTGGCAGACGGCACGGACAGCTTCGAACTTGACCGAAAGGCGCGCCTTTACCTATGCCTCGCGGCGGTTGCCGAGGGCACGGTCATCAGCTATGGCGCCCTGGCGGCTCAGGCGGGCGTCCCCCGAGGGGCCCGGTGGGCCGGGCGGGAACTCCGCCAGCTACCCCAAGGCTCGGCGCTCCCCTGGCACCGGGTGCTCCGCAGTGACGGCTTCCTCGGCCTGCCCGGATCCGCGGGAGACCGGCAGCGCAAGGCCCTCCTGGCCGAAGGCCATCGCCTAACAGCCACGGCCCGGGGCTGGCGCCTGGTCCCCCCCATCGCCTGGAGCCCCTACGCATGAGCCCCGCCTTCCGCGACACCCTGCGGCTCTACCTGAACGCGCCCGTGCTTCGCGTATTGATGCTGGGCTTTGCCAGCGGCCTCCCCTCCCCCCTGCTCTTCTCAAATTTGTCTATCTGGCTCCGGGATGGGGGCGTGAGCCGAACCGACGTAGGTCTCTTTGCCCTCGTGGCGACGCCCTACGCTCTGAACTTCCTGTGGGCGCCGCTGCTCGATCGCGCCCCCCTGCCGGGCCTTCGCCGCCTGGGCCAGCGGCGCAGCTGGCTCGTGCTGTGCCAGGGCCTCATGGCCCTCGCCCTTCTCCTCATGAGCCAAAGCGGCTTTGACGCCGGAGCCAGGCCGGAAAGCCTTGGCCTCCTCGCCCTTTTGGCCCTGCTCCTCGCCACCGCTTCCGCAACCCAGGACGTCGTGATCGATGCCTTTCGCATCGAATCCCTCGGCCCCGATCGGCAAGGGGCGGGAGCGGCCGCGGCCATCTGGGGCTGGCACTTGGGAGGGACGCTGGTGGGCGGCGCCGGAGGCCTTATGATCGCCGAGGCCCTCTCCTGGAGCGCCGCCTACGGCGTCTTTGCCCTGGTGATGGGGGCTGCGCTGGGGCTGACGCTCCTCGCCCCCGAACCCCCGGCGCCACCTCGCCCCGAGGCCAAGGGCCTGGGCGATCAACTGCGCACCGCCTTCTTCTTGCCCCTGAAGGCCTTTACCCGGCGCGAGGGCTGGGCCCTGATTCTCATCTTTATTTTCGTCTTCAAGCTGGGGGATGCGCTGCTCGGGCGCATGGCCAGCGTGTTCTACCGGGAGCTGGGCTTTAGCCTGGGGGAGATCGCCGCCGTGGCGAAGGTCTACGGCCTGAGCGCGAACTTCGTTGGCATCGCCCTCGGTGGGGTGCTGGTGGCACGCCTTGGGCTCTACCGCGCCCTGTTCGCCGGGGGCCTGGCCGCCGCCGCGACGAACCTCGGCTACGCCGCCTTGGCTCACCTCGGTCAGGCCAGCTTGCCCTTTACCATCGCCGTTGTTCTCGACAATTTCACCGGTGGCCTCGCCACCGTGGCCTTCGTCGCCTATCTCTCGAGCCTTTGCGACCGAGCCTACACCGCAACCCAATATGCACTGCTCGCGTCCCTGGGGAATCTGGCCCGCATCTGGATCTCCGCCAGCGCCGGCGCCATGGTGGATGGGCTCGGGGGCGCCTGGGACCAGTTCTTCCTGCTCACCACGGTCCTGGCCTGCGCTGGCCTACCCCTGCTGGTGAGACTCATGCGACGCTATCCCCTAGGACCCCCACCACCGACAACGGAGCCCCCACCCCATGGCGGAACGCATTAATCGAGTGACCACGGGCCGCGGCGACGGCGGCACCACCCAGCTGGGTACGGGGGAGCGGATCGCCAAAACTGATGATCGCATTGCGGCCCTTGGGGACGTGGATGAGCTGAATGCCCACCTGGGCCTGCTCCGCGTGGCCCTGCCGAAGGACGGCCCGGGGCCGCGGCTAGACGCCCTGCTCCTCGACCTCCAGCACCGCCTGTTTGACCTGGGGGGCGCGCTATCCCTCCCCGGGACCGTGCGCTTTGACGATGCCGCCATCGGCGCCCTGGAAACGCTGCAAAGCACGCTGAATGCGCCCCTTCCATCGCTTACCAACTTTGTGCTGCCGGGGGGTTCGGAGGCGGTCGCCCGGGCCCACGTGGCCCGCACCGTCTGCCGCCGTGCGGAGCGGTCCGTACACCGCCTGAGCGGGGATGACCCCGCCCTGGGGGTCTTCCTGAATCGCCTGTCGGACCTTTTGTTCACCCTGGCCCGGGTGCTGGGGCAGGCGGACGGCAGCGAGGTGCTGTGGTCCCCCCGCCCCCGGGACGACGCCCCGCCTACAGCATAAGGCGGCGCACGTCGGCCAGCAGATGGCAGAGGTGGGTCATGAAGCGGCCCGCCTCGGCGCCATTGATCGCCCGGTGGTCGTAGCTTAGCGACAAGGGCAGCACGTCCCGGGGCTCAAAGCCTTCCCCGGTCCAGAGGGGCGCCTTACGCAACTTCGCCACTCCAAGGATGGCCACCTCCGGCGGGTTGATGATGGGCGTGAAGCCCGTCCCCCCGATGGCCCCGAGGCTAGAAACGGAGAAGCACCCCCCGCGAAGCTCGTCGGGCTTGAGGTTACGGGCCCGGGCCCGTTCGGAAAGGCTGACGATCTCCTCCGACAGGGCCAGCACGCCTTTCTGATCCACGTCCCGCAGCACGGGCACGATGAGCCCCTCAGGCGTATCCACCGCAATGCCAATATGGATGAAGTCCTTCAGCACGTAATGCTCGCCATCGGCATGGAAACTTCCGCCCACCCGAGGATAGGCCTTGAGCGCGCCGGCCACGGCTTTGAGGATGAAGGCCAGGGGCGTGACTTTGGCCCCGCCAGCCGCCGGATCATCCTTGAGGCTTTTCCGAAAGGCCTCCAAGGCCGTGATGTCCGCCTCGTCGTGCTGGGTCACGTGGGGAATGTTCAGCCAAGAGCGGTGCAAATTCGCCGCCCCGGCGCGCATCATGCGGCTGATGGGCTCGAGGCGAATGGGCCCAAAGCGCTCGAAATCCACGGGAGGAATGGGGGGAATGGCGCCGCCGCCGGAGGCCTGGCTCGCAGGGGCGGTCATCTGCGCTTTGACATGAGCCTTGAGGTCTTCCTTGGTAATACGTCCACGGCTGCCCGAGCCCGTGACCCCGGCGAGGGTCACCCCTAGCTCCCGGGCCAGGCGCCGCACCGCTGGCCCCGCGTAAACCGCACCGCCGTCCCCCTCGGCGCTGGCCGGCGCCTCCGGCGCGGGCGCTGCCGGGGCGGGAACGGGGGCTGGCTTCGCAGGTGTCGGAGCTTCTGCCGGCGCCACCGGGGCTTCTACCACGGGCGCCGGGGATGCTGCCCCCACCACTTCAAGCCGCGCGACCAGGGCGCCGTCGGTGACCGCATCGCCTACCGCAAGGCAAAGCTCAAGCACCCGCCCCGCCTGGGGCGCGGGCACCTCCATGGTGGCCTTATCGGACTCGAGGGCCACGAGCCCCTGGTCCAGCTCCACCGTATCGCCCACGGCGACCATCAAATCGACCACGACGACCTCGGCGGCGTCTCCAAGCTCCGGGACGGTCACCTCAAGGACAGCGGTGCTCGCCGGCGCCGCAAGCTCCGGGGCTTCTGCCGCAGGTTCTTCCGTAACAGCCGCCGCAGGTTCTTCATCAACCGAAGCCGCAGGCGCTTCCTCAACAGCCGCCGCGGGTGCTTTATCACCCGCCGCGTCCTCGGTCTCGAGCTCGGCAATCACATCCCCTTCCTGACACCGATCGCCGATGGCCACGGTCAGGGCGCGGACAATGCCGGCCTGGGGCGCGGGGATTTCGAGGGAAGCCTTATCGGACTCAATGACGATGAGCGGATCATCCACGGCGACCCGGTCGCCGGGCTTCACGCAGAGCTCGATCACTTCGACGTCCGAGGCGTCCCCCAGTTCTGGCACGGTAACGGAAATCATGAGCGGCTCCTTAAACCGTAACCGGATCGGGTTTTTCGGGATCGATGCCCAGGGCATCCCGGGCTTCGAGGAGGGTCTTCACCGGTAGCTGCTGCGCATCCACGAGGCTTTTCAGAGCCGCCAGGGTGACCCAACGCCGATCCACTTCAAAGAAGTCCCGGAGCTTCTCCCGGGTATCGCTTCGACCGTAGCCATCGGTGCCCAGTACCCGGTAGGGGGCCGTCAGGAAGGGGCGAATCTGCTCCGCTACCACCTTCATGTAATCGGAAGAGGCAATCACCGGGGTGTCATCGCCCCCGAGCTGCTGGGCTACCCAGGATTGCCGCGGCGGCTCGTCGGGATGGAGCAGGTTGTGCCGCTCGGCGGCGAGGCCATCGCGACGCAGCTCGTTGAAGCTGGTGACGCTATAGACGTCGGCGCTCACGCCATAGCTTTCGAGCAGCGGAACCGCTGCCAGCACCTCTCGGAGGATGGTGCCGCTGCCAAGCAAGCGCACGTGGGTGTCCTTCCGCGCCTCGGCGCGCTGCAGCGGATAGAGCCCCCGGAGGATGCCCTCCTCCACGCCCTCGGGCATCGCCGGCTGCA
>JAYOYG010000006.1:0-21264 GCA_038153445.1 Pseudomonadales bacterium | reverse complement strand
CCGATGCGCTGGAAGCCGAACATGGAGTAGAAGATGTAGAAGGGCACCAGGGGATGCTGATTGACGCTGTAGGAGGTGGCGGCGGCAAGCCAGGCGGAGAAGGCCCCGGCTTCCGTGATCCCTTCCTCGAGCACCTGCCCATCCTTCGACTCTTTATAGGGGGCCAGTTCGCCGGAATCTTCCGGCTCGTAGAGCTGCCCCTCGGAGGAGTAAATCCCGAGCTGCCGGAACATCCCCTCCATGCCAAAGGTACGCGCCTCGTCCGGGACGATGGGCACAATGCGCTCCTTCAGCGCCTTATCCCTAAGCAAGGTCGAGAGAATGCGCACAAAGGCCATGGTGGTGGAAATGGAACGCTCTCCCGAGCCCTCGAGCACGGCCTTGAAGGTCTCCAGGGGCGGAGTCGGCAAGCCCTCGGGGGCCACGCGGCGCTGGGGCATGGGACCCCCAAGGGCGTCTCGCTGCCGCTTCATGTAGCGCAGCTCCGGGCTGTCCGCCTTCGGCCGGTAGTAGGGCATTTGTTCTAAATCTGCGTCGCTAAGGGGCACATCGAAGCGGTCTCGGAAGCGACGCAGGGACTCCACGGTCAGCTTCTTGGTTTGGTGCGCCGTGTTCTCGCTCTCGATGGAGTCGCCCATGCCGTAGCCCTTCACGGTCTTCGCAAGGATGACCGTGGGCTGCCCCGTGTGATTCACCGCCGCATGGTAGGCCGCGAAGATCTTGTAGGGGTCGTGGCCGCCCCGGTTCAAGCGCATGATGTCGTCATCGGAAAGATGGTCGACCATGGCCTTCAGCTCCGGGTGCTTACCGAAGAAGTGCTCCCGGGTGTAGGCGCCACCCTTGGCCTTGTAGTTCTGATACTCGCCGTCAACCACTTCGTCCATGCGCTGCTGGAGCAGGCCCTGATCGTCGGCTTCGAGGATCGGATCCCAGTGCCGGCCCCAGATGACCTTGATGACATTCCAGCCGGCGCCCCGGAACACCCCTTCCAGCTCCTGGATGATCTTGCCGTTGCCCCGCACCGGGCCATCGAGGCGCTGCAGATTGCAGTTCACCACGAAGATGAGATTGTCGAGGGACTCCCGGCCCGCGAGCGCGATACTGCCCAGGGTCTCGGGCTCGTCGCACTCCCCGTCGCCGAGGAAGGCCCAGATTTTCCGGTCCCCCATGGGCAGCTGGCCCCGGCTGTCGAGGTACTTCATCACGTGCGCCTGATAAATCGCCTGGAGCGGCCCCAGGCCCATGGAAACGGTGGGGAACTGCCAGTAGTCGCGCATGAGCCAGGGGTGGGGATAGGAGGACAGACCTTTGCCGTCCGCTTCCCGACGGAAGCGGTCGAGATCCTCTTCCTGGAGCCGCCCTTCGAGGAAGGAGCGGGCATAAATGCCCGGGGAAATGTGGCCCTGGATATAGATGAGGTCCCCCGGATTCTCGTCCGTGGGCGCCCGCCAAAAATAGTTGAAGCCCACATCGTAAAGGGTGGCCGAGGAGGCAAAGCTCGCGATATGCCCCCCCACCCCGGAATCGTCAGCGTTGGCACGCATCACCATGGCGAGCGCGTTCCAGCGAATGAGGGAGCGAAGCTGGCGATCCATGAAGAGATCCCCGGGCATGCGAGCTTCCCGGCTCACGGGGATGGTGTTTCGGTAGGGGGTGGTAACGGTGTAGGGCAGGGACTCGCCGGTCTCCGTCATGCGGGCCGAAAGGCGCGCCAGAAGGTAACGCGCCCGATCCGTGCCCTGATGGTCAAGCACCCCTTCCAGCGCTTCCAGCCACTCCCGCGTTTCCTGCGGATCCTGATCCAAACTGCTGATTGGCTTCGCCATGCTGCTTTGCGCCCCCTCTGCGCACCGTTGCCCTTTTCCGTTGCCGGTCACTGCCCTAGACCGCTTAGACTGCTAATCACCCTGGGTGTTCCCCAGCACCGAGCCACGCCGCGCCCCGAACCCCCGAGGCATCGCCATGGCGGGGGGGACGGAGCGCCGTCCGCACGGAAGCCGTAAGAAAGCCGTCGCCCCAAACCTTGGGCACCTCCGTGTACAGCGATGCGAGCTGGGAAAGCCCGCCCCCAAGCACCAGCACCTCGGGGTCTAAAATATTCACAAGGTAAGCAAGCGCTTGGGCTAGCTGTTTTGCATGCAAACTTAGGGCCTCTTGGGCCGCCGAATCGCCGTTTTCCGCGGCCTGCACCACGCCCGGGCCCGTTTGCGCGGCGGGCGGGGGCGCTACCGAGGACAGATCGAGCCAGCTTTGCACCAGTCCGGGGCCACTCAGCCACTGCTCGAGGCAATTTTGGCGCCCACACCAGCAGCGGCGATTTCCCAGAGCCTCCGGCCCCGGCGCCTCCCGGGGAAGTGGGAGATGCCCCCATTCCCCGGCAATGCCATGCACCCCGCTGTGAATCTTACCGCGAAGCACGAGACCACCGCCGACGCCCGTACCCAGAATAATGCCAAAGACACTGGCCGCCCCCGCCCCAGCCCCATCGGTCGCCTCGGACAGGGCAAAGCAGTTCGCGTCATTCGCCAGATGCACGGGACGCCCGAGGCGCCGGGAAAAGTCCGCGCCGAGGGGCCGGTCGTTTAGCCAGACGGCGTTGCAATTATGCAGCAGGCCCGTCCGTGCCACGATGGACCCGGGCGTTCCCAGACCGACCGAGTCGATCGATCCGAGCGCCTGCTCCGCGAAGGCGACCGCCTTCGCGAGGGCCTCAAGGGTTCCCTCATAGCTGCCCTGGGGCGCCGGCCAGCGGTCCTCCCAATGCGGCATCCCCGCTTCGTCCAGCACCATGGCCGCGAGCTTCGTGCCCCCAAGATCTAGTCCAAGGTGCTTCATGAGCGCTCCGCCTTCTGCAGCAGCTCGCATAGCTGGCGTTGCCCTTCGAACAGCCGCGGACCGGGGCGCGTACCCAAATCGGGATTTAAGCGAAGCACCGGCAACCCTCGCGGCAAGGCTTCCTGAGCCGCGTCAGGCTCGACGCTCATGAGCACGACCAGGGGCGGCGAGGCCCCCCGGGCCTCTGCGAGCAGGACTTCCCGGCTCACTGCCGGGGCGATGCCAGGCAGGGCCGGCATGGCGTGGCGAGCGCCGCAGTTGGAAAGCAACTCCGTAAAAAAATGCTCCGGCCCCAGGGCCGTCGGCGGGCTTAGGGACACGAGGGGCAGCACCCGCTGACCCACGGTGGCCGGCGGGGCCAGGGGTTCAGCCCAGGCCCTTTCCAGGGACGCAAGGGATGCGGCGGTGCGTGCCGGCGCAAGCTTCGCCAGCTGCCGAAGCTCCTCCGCGACCCCCGCTAAGCCTCGAGGCGCGGACACAAACACCGGCGCCCGGCGCGCGAGGCTCTGCCGAAGATTCGGAGTGGCGGCATCGCCCCACACGACGATCAGATCGGGGTTCGCGGCCCATAGGGCTTCCTGGGACAAATTGAACGCATCACCGATGGACGGAATGGCCGTAGCCGCCGGGGGGTAGTCCGCAAAGGCCACGGTGGCGACGATGCGATCCCCAAGCCCTAGGGCATAGAGCATCTCCACGGCGTGGGGCGCCAGGGCTGCGATGCGTTGGGGCGGCGCTTCGAGGGCCACGGTCGCCCCCGTGCTGTCCACGGCCCTTAGCGATGCCTCGGCCCGCGCCGCCGCCCCAAGGGCGAACGCCAGGGCAAATAGCCCGAGGCCGAAGGCCCGCCCCAAGGCCGTCACAGACTGGCCTCCGCTTCCGCGAGCACGGCGCGGGAAAAGTAGGGGCCAGGATCGGTCTTGCGCCCCGGGGCGATCTCGCTGTGACAGGCCAAGGCCTCCGGGGCTAGCCCGTAAACGACCCTGAGCTGCCGCGCGAGCGCCGCCAGACTCAGGTACTGAACCCAGGTAAAGGGCGTTTGCCCATCCCCTTCAAGCTCAATACCGATGGAGAAATCGTTGCAGCGTTCGCGCCCCTCCCACCGGGACACCCCGGCGTGCCACGCCCGGCTATGAAAGGGTACAAATTGGGTGAGGGCGCCGGCGCGATCGATCAGAACGTGGGCGGAAACTTCCACCCCTTCCAGATCCTCGAAGCTGTCGTGGGCCCGGCAATCAAGATGACCTTGAAAGAGTGCTTCGGGATAGCCCGTGCCGAAGATGCCTTCGGGCAGGGAGATAGCGTGCACCACCAGAAGGGAAAGGGGCATGAGCCCGGGGCGGGCATCGAAGAAAGGGGAGGGACAACGACGCACCCGACGGAGCCAGCCGCCGTAAATGCCGCCCCAGCGGGCGCTATCACGAATCAGTGCTTCGGTGCGCCCTAGGCTCACCGCGATCCTCCCTCCCTGGGCCCTGGGCTTCCCCCGCGGGCGCGCCTATTATGCGCCGCAAAGGTCGCGCCGTCATGAAGGAAAGGAATAGCCCATGTTTCAGCACCCGCTGGACCCCGCGAGCGTTAGGCGCCAGGTAGAGGCTGCGCTGGCGGAGGACGTTGGCGCCGGCGATCTCAATGCGGCGCTGATTGATCCTGCCCAGCGGCTTCGGGCCCGGGTGATCACCCGGGAAGCGGGGGTGTTTTGTGGCCGCCCCTGGGTAGACGAAATCTTTGCCCGCCTCGACCCAACGGTCACCCTGACCTGGGCCGTTGCCGACGGGGATGCGGTTGCCGCGGACCAGACCCTGCTCACCTTGGAGGGGCCCGCCCGCGCCATCCTCACGGGAGAGCGCTGCGCCCTGAACTTCATGCAGACCCTGTCGGCCACGGCGACGGTCACCCGGCAGTGGAGCGGGCCCCTGAAAGACACGGGACTGACGCTTCTAGACACGCGTAAAACCCTGCCCGGACTCCGCACCGCGCAAAAATATGCCGTGCTCTGCGGCGGCGGTGCGAACCATCGCATGGGGCTCTTTGACGCCTTCCTCATCAAGGAAAATCACATTGCCGCTGCAGGCTCCATTGCCGAAGCCATCACCGCGGCCCGGCGCACGGGGCCGGGAAAGCCCGTGGAAATCGAGGTGGAGACGCTCGAGGAGTTAGATGAGGCCCTTGCCGCCGGCGCCGACATTGTGATGCTCGACGAGTTTGATGAACCCTCCCTCAAGGCCGCCCTCGCCCGCCCAAGGGGCGCCACCAAAATCGAAGTGTCGGGGAATGTGGACCCGGGCCGCCTTCAGGGCCTCGCCGCCCTCGGGGTGGACTATGTCAGCCTCGGCGCCCTGACGAAGCACGTTCGCGCCCTCGACCTATCGCTGCGCGCCGAACGCGTCTAACCCAAGAACCCCCAGGAGCGCTCCGTGACGGACGAGAACCCCAACCCCAAAGATAAGACGGAAAAGCAGTTCCACGGCTGGCGCCTGCTGGGGGTCGTAGTGGTGGTGCTCGTGCTACTGGCGGGGATTTCCGCCGCCATTAACGTTCAAGTGCTCGGGTTGTAGCGCCGTCTAGCCCGGCCCTCGGCAAGCGGCAAGGGCCGCCCCGGCTTTCGAAGCAGCGGGCGGTGGAAGGGCCTCCGCTAGCCTTCGGGCCATGGCCGGCCAACGCTGCCAACCGTAAACGCAGTAGGGAATCCAAGCCCGAGCAACCCCGTCCCTCTCCTCTTCCGGCGCCACCGCCAGGCGCGCCGCCCATAAGCGCGGAGAGGCCGGATCCACGGCAAAACCCGCCGCTAGAACAGCCTGTGCCCCGCCAGACTGACCCAGAGCCGCAAGAAACTCTGCCTCTTCGGCGTAGTAAAGCGGATAGAGCGGCCCTCGTTCCCGCGCGGCTGCGAAGCTACTCGCGATGTAAGCCTCCAAGCCCGGTGCTTCGCCTCCGGCGGCCCACTGCTGCGCCGCCGCCCGCCCCTGCAGCGCCCACGGCTCCGCGAGGAAGGGTGCCAACGCGCTGATCCGCACCGCCCCTTGAAACACGGCGCTGGGCCCAAGGCGCTGCGCTGCGGGCCCCTGGAGCACGGCTACGGTGGAGAGCAGCACCAAAGCCCCGAAGGCGGGCAGCCAAAGCAGGGGAAGGGCTCGCCGCAGGACTTGGAAGGCCGCGCTTCCCGCCGGCGCCGTCGGCAGAGGCGCCAGCACCCCCCGGGCCAGCACCACAAAAAGCCACAGCCCAGGGTCGTACAGGGGGAAGTTGACGAGGCTATGCCCCAGCACGAGCCCCAGGCCAATTGCCCAGGGCAGGGCCTGGTCCGCAGCGGGCAAGGGCGCGCGCACCCCGCGGGCGAGGCTCCGCAGGGCCGCCCAGAGCCCCGGCAGCAGAAAGAGCGCCAGCGCCCCCGCGCCGATGAGGCCCAGCTCTGCGAGCCACTGGGCCAAATCGTTATGGACCATGGGCGCGCGACCCGGCAAGCCGAGGGCCTCCGCGACCGCCCCCTGGCGAAGCCCGAAGGTCATGAGCCCCCCTCCGAAAAGGGGCGCCTCTTGAAACAGCGTGAACGCACTCGCCAGAAGCATGGCGCGGTGCCCCGCCTGGGCAAAGCCCGAGCCCAGGCCCTCTGCGGGGCGGCCAAGGACCGCTTCCGAGAAGGGCCCCGCCAGAAACCCTCCGAGCCCATAGGCCAGAAGCACCCAGCCCAGGGGCCGGTCCCGGCGCAGCAAAGCCAAGAGGAACAAGCCGACGCCCGCCAAAAGGCCGGCGATGCGCGCCCCGAGGACGGCGAAGAGCACCAGGCTAACGGTGGCCGCAGCCAAGGCCAGGAGCGCCACGGGGCCCCGTCGGGCTCCGGGCCCCACTCCCTGATGGGCCGCGAAGATCAGGGCCAAGGCCCAAACATCGCCCACCACGTTCGGATCGCGAGTTTCCGGAGCAGGCGCGGAGTACCAACCGTAGTGAACCAAGGTCGGCCCGGTCCAAAGGAGCGCCGGCACCAGCAACAGCCAGGGCAGGCTCCGTAATCCCTCGTCGAGCAAGGGCCGGGGGAAAACCGCGAGAAACAGGAGCGGCATGGCGAGCAGCCAGGCCATGGGCAAGGACACCTCGAGAGCCGGGCTCGCGAGGCCTTGAACCAGCAGGAGGGTGATGAGCAGGAACGGCATCCCCGACCCCTCCGCCGCCTGGCGACGAAGCAGCAATGCCGCCGTAAGCGCAATAATCACGGCAGGGAGCACCCAAAGGCGCTGGGTCTCAAGCTGATGAAGCCCCGCGGCACAAAAGCCGTAGGCCAGAAGCCCCAGAGCCAGGGCACCCGGCACGCCTGTCCCGAGGGAAAGGGATCGTGCTAGCCTTTTTTCGTTCACTATCTGCTCACTCAGCATGAGAAGGACTCTGCCCCATGGCTCATGTTCTCCTGCGCCTGCGCCGCGCCACCCCGCTGCTCGCGCTGCTGGCTCTAGGCCTTTTTCCGCCGGCCCAGGGCGCCGAGGGGGGCCGCTTCTGCGGGCCGCCGGGAAGCCCGGTGCAGGTCTCGGCGCGCCTTCCCATTCTGAAGGCAGGGAACATTCCCGATTTTCTGGCCACGAATCAAATCGCTCGGCAAAACGCTATCACCACCTATGCCGCCATCGCGGAGCGGCTGCTGGCCATCCCCGACGGCCCCGTGGGCCCGGAGGACATCCAGCCTCTCTTCCGTTTTCTCGCCAGCATGCACGACACCATGGTGAACAGCGCCGATCAGGGCATTGGCCAAGCCCTCGCCGATGGCTTCCTCAGTGCGGTGGAAGATCTCTACGCCCGAAACCCTGTGCCTCTGCGACGCATTCGCTTTAGCTATAGCCATCCCGCGCTGGCAGAACTCGAAGACCATGCCCCCACCTACGTGCTCTACGGACAGTACAGCGTTGTGAGTGCGCAGCAGCTGCGCCTCACCATCACGGTCCTACGCACAGATTCGGGGGAGCAGCGAAGCTTCAGTGCCATTGCGCCCCTCACCCAGGTGTCTGCCGCCGTAGCACAGCACTTTTTCGACGCCTTCCAGCGGCCCGAACTCGCCGAGTTCATCAACCCCATGCCCACGACAGAATGGGTACCCCTTCCCGCCACCCTCGCGGTGCAGGACGTACTGACAACCCAAGCGCGGGCCGTCTGCGCCGCCCAGGGCGCGCGGTTACCCACGCGATTGGAAATGACCCTCGGTGCCGCCTTCGGCCCCTACTTCACCGGCGTCGGCTTCGATCCGTCTCGCTACTACGCCATCGAGGATGAAAACGGGCTCCAGGTGATGAACCTCTATGCGAGCGAGTGCCTGCCCCCGGCGCCCCGGCAAAAGGCAGCGGTGCTCTGCATCCGCGATCTCTAGCAGCGGACCCTTCAGACACAAAAAACCCCGCGGGCGCGGGGTTCTTCAAGGAGATGGTGCCGAAACGCGGAATCGAACCGCGGACCTACTGATTACGAATCAGTTGCTCTACCGACTGAGCTATTTCGGCTTTGAGGGCGCGAATCCTAACGATGCCTAGGAGCTAGCGCAAGATCGCTCTTAATTGGGCTCCGGGGGCTGAAGCACGAAGTCCCCCAGTTCGATGAAATCCCGTTCAGGCTCCTCTTCCTCTCCTTCATCCTGGCGCGCCGGAGGCTTGCGCCGCTGCCCTGCCCCCGCGTCCTGCTGCTGAGGCTGCGCCGTCGGCGGATTACCATAGGTGACGACCAGTACTTCGCCGGAGGCGGGATCGGTCACGGTGACGGCGTAGCCATCGCTGCCGGCGTTGATCGCGTAGGTGTAGGCGTCGGCCCCATCGGAGGGCGCCCAGCCCGTTTCCGTGGGGCCATCGCCTGGGGACCAGCCTTCGCTGGAATAGGTGCCTTCCTCGGCGCGATAGAGCGCCTGGCGCACGGCCATGGATTGGGCCGCGCTGCGCAGCGTTGCTTGCCGAGCCTGGTCGATATAACCCTGATAGCTCGGCAGGGCGATGGCCGCGAGGATGCCGACGATGGCGACCACCACCATCAGCTCTAGGAGCGTAAATCCTCGCGCCATGCCTCCAACCCTAAGATTCGCGGTTAATTGACCGTGGCCGACTCAGAAGTGAGGCCCTTATAGGCCGGCAAGCTAATCGTGTAGGTACCGGAGGACAGGGCAATGCCCACCGCACCACTCGTCGCGTTCGCGGACCCCGCGTAGGCGTCGCCGCCGCCCGGCGCCTTGGCACCGGAGGCATTCAAGGTTGAAATAACGGAGGCTGCTGCGGGCAGGGACAGGGCGGAGCCGGACAGCGCTGCCTGGGACTGGGCCTTCGCAACTTCGTTGGCCACAAAACGCCGCGCGGCGGAGAAGTTTTCCCGTGCCTTCGTGGCGTTCGCGCTATCGATGTAATCGTTGTAAGCGGGCAGCGCCACCGCTGCCAGAATGCCGATGATGGCCACTACGATCATCAGCTCAATAAGCGTAAAACCCCGTTGCATTTGCGCTTTCATACTCCCTCCTCAAGGCATCCCGGCTCTAGCACCGGCATCCAAACCATACCGCGTTTGCGTAAGTTTTCGGAAGGGCGCAGCCTCCGCTGGCATGAGCCGTCGGTGGACGCGCACATCGCGGATCCGAAGAGAGGCGGCTAGACTCTTTCCCATCCGCTACCCTTCGCGATCCGCTAAAAGGTCCGGGGAATGATGAATAGCCAAAGCCAGGGCGGCGTTGCCGCACGCCTCCAAGCACAGGGGCAGCTCGACGAGGCCGTGCTGGTCGCGGCGAAGCACCATGCCCAGCAGCAAGGCCTCTCCCTGGGCGCCGCGCTCTTGGCTCAGGAGGGCTTAGACACGCAAGCCTTCGCGGAAGCGACCTCGGAAGCCTTTGGCCTTCCGCTCTTTGACCTCAGCGCCTTCGACCTTCGGCATGCGCCCCGGGGCCTGCTAAAGGAGGCCTTCCTTCGCAAGCATCAGCTTCTGCCCCTCCTTCGCCGAGGCACCACGCTCTTTGTCGCCATGGCCGACCCCAGCGAACACCAGGGCTTAAGCGAAGGAAAGTTTCATTCAGGACTCACCCTCGCGCCGGTCGTAGTGGAGCTGCGCCAACTACGGCGAGGCCTCGAGACCTTCCTCTCCGAGAACAGCGAGGCGCTGCTGGCGGGGCTCGAAGAGGACCCCCTCGAGGTGCTCAGCGAGGAAGACGCGCCCGGGGAGGTGTCGGCGCTCGACAGTGCCCAAAACCCCGAGGAAGCGCCGGTGGTGCGCTTCATCAACAAGGTCCTTGTGGACGCTATTCGCAGCGGCGCCTCGGATATTCACTTCGAGCCCTACGAGCAGCGCTACCGAGTGCGCTTTCGCACCGACGGCATGCTCCGAGAAGTCGCTACCCCCCCGGCGAATCTTGGTCAGCGCCTTGCCGCGCGGCTAAAGGTCATGTCGCGCATGGACATCTCGGAGCGGCGCGTGCCCCAAGATGGGCGCATCAAGCTGAGGGTCAGCCAGGACCAGGCCATCGACTTCCGGGTGAATACCCTACCGACCCTCTATGGGGAGAAGGTGGTGCTGCGGATCTTGGATCCGAGTTCGGCCAAGCTCGGTATCGATGCCCTGGGCTACGAGCCGGAGCAAAAGGCCCTCTTCCTCGAGGCCCTGGCCCAGCCCCAGGGCATGATTTTGGTGACGGGCCCCACGGGATCGGGAAAAACCGTCTCCCTGTATACGGGGCTCAATATCCTCAACACCGCAGAGCGCAACATCGCCACCGCGGAAGATCCGGTGGAGATCAACCTTGAGGGGATCAACCAGGTCAACGTGAATCCCCGGGTGGGCCTCGACTTCGCCGCAGCCCTCCGGGCTTTCCTCCGCCAGGACCCGGACGTGGTGATGGTGGGGGAGGTGCGGGATCTGGAAACGGCCGAAGTGGCGATCAAGGCGGCCCAAACGGGGCACCTTGTGCTCTCCACCCTACACACGAACTCCGCCCCGGAAACGCTCACCCGGCTGCGGAACATGGGCGTCCCCAGCTTTAACGTGGCCACCTCGGTCAGCCTCATCATTGCCCAGCGCCTGGCCCGGCGTCTCTGCAACCACTGCAAGGTGCCCCACACCGTGCCCCAGGCTGCACTCCTCGAACTCGGCTTCGAAGCAGAAGATTTTCAGGAACCGTTCACCCTCTATGAAGCGAAGGACCAAGGCTGCGAACACTGCCACCAGGGCTATCGCGGCCGGGTCGGGCTTTACGAGGTGGTCCGCATTACCCCCAGGCTCCAGGCCCTCATCCTAGAGGACGGCAACGCCCTGGCCCTGGCCGAGGCGGCTCGCGCGGAAGGCTTTTTGAACCTCCGGCGCGCGGGCGTGCTGAAAGCCAAGGCAGGCATCACCAGCCTGCTTGAGGTCAGCCGGGTGACGGCGGCCAGCGGATGAGCAGCTCTTCCTTTCGCTATCAAGGCCGGGATCGGCTCGGTAAGCGCGTCCGCGGCGTGGTGGAGGGCGCAAGCCCCGAGGCCGTGCAGGCGAGCCTGCGACGCAAGGGCATTCTTGCGGAAAAGGTTACCGCCCAGCGCGCCTCGAAAAGCCGCGGCGGGCGCATCAAAAGCGGCGACCTCGCGCTCTTCACGCGCCAGCTCGCGACCATGATGCGCGCCGGCGTGCCCCTGGTGCAGTCCTTTGGCATCGTTGCGGAAGGGCTTAGCAACCCCGCCATGAAAAGCCTCGTGCTCGCCCTTCAGGACCAGGTGGCCAGCGGTACGGCCTTCGCCTCGGCCCTGCGGGGCCATCCGAAAATCTTCGACGCGCTGTACTGCAATCTCGTGGACGCCGGGGAACAGGCTGGGGCCCTCGAAACCATGCTCGATCGCCTCGCCACCTATCGGGAGAAGAGCGAAGCCCTGCGCGGAAAGATTCGAAAGGCCCTGACCTACCCCGTCGCCGTGCTGGTGATCGCACTGGTGGTCACGGGCCTTCTCCTCATTAAGGTAGTGCCCCAGTTTGAAGATGTTTTCGCCGGCTTCGGGGCCGCCCTGCCCCCCTTCACCCAGCTGGTCATCACCCTTTCCGAATGGGCTCAGGCCCACTACCTTGCCGTACTGGTCGGGCTGACGGTTGGCGGCTTCGGTCTGCGCTATGCCCATGGCCAGTCCCCGGCCTTTCGCGATGGCCTCGATCGCTTTCTCCTGCGCCTTCCGGTGCTGGGGTCGATCCTTGAGCGGGCCGCGGTAGCGCGCTTTGCCCGCACCCTCGCCACCACCTTCGGGGCCGGTGTCCCCCTTGTGGAGGGGCTGCGCTCCGCCGCCGGCGCCACGGGCAATGCGGTCTTCCGAGAGGCCACCCTGGCCCTGGGGAACGAAGTTACGGCAGGCACGGCCCTCGCCGAGGCCATGAACGCCAATCCCCGCTGGCCCAGCATGATTCGGCAGATGGTGCTCATCGGCGAACAGGCCGGAGCCGTCGACGACATGCTCGATAAGGCCGCAGCCCACTACGAGCAGGAAGTGGATAACGCCGTGGAAAGTCTCACGGAATTGCTGGAGCCCATGATCATGTCGGTCCTGGGCGTGCTGGTCGGGGGCCTCATCGTGGCCATGTACCTGCCCATCTTTCAGCTGGGCTCGGTGGTGGGGGGTGGCGTTGGCTGAGCTCCTTGCTGGCACCACCGCCCTCGCGCTCTTTGGCGGCCTCCTAGGGCTGATTTCCGGAAGCTTTCTAAACGTGGTGGCTCATCGCCTGCCCCGGCAGCTCGATCGAGAAAGCCATGCCTGGGCTCGGGACCTGCTCGGCCTCGAACCGGAGACTGGAGACCGGCAGGCCCCCTACAACCTAGCCTGGCCCCCCTCCCACTGCCCGCACTGCGAACGGCCCCTGCGCTGGTTTCACAACCTCCCCCTCGTCAGCTGGCTCGCCCTTCGAGGTCAGAGCGCCTGCTGCGGGGAGCCCATTTCCCTGCGCTACCCCCTGCTTGAGGGGGCCATGGGACTGATGACGGCCTTCCTCTTTCTCCGCTTCGGCCTCACCCCCGAGGCCCTGGCACTGATGCTCCTCACCGGTACGCTGCTGGCCCTGGCCGCCATTGACGGCGAATGGCAACTACTGCCGGACACCCTCACCCTCCCCCTGCTATGGCTCGGGCTCCTGGGGGCCGTACTCGGCTGGACCCCGGCCCTTCGCGCCTCGGACGCCATCATCGGTGCCGCCGCAGGCTACCTCAGCCTTTGGAGCCTGTACTGGGGTCACCGCCTCCTAACCCAGCGGGAAGGCATGGGCTACGGGGATTTCAAGCTGCTGGCCGCCGGCGGCGCCTGGCTGGGCTGGCAAGCCCTGCCCCAGGTCGCGCTACTGGCGGCGGCCTCCGGCCTTGCCTTCGCCCTCACGGCGCGCCTCCGAGGGCGCCTAAACCCCGGGCAAGCCATGCCCTTCGGGCCCTTTCTCGCCGCGGCGATTTGGCTCACCGCCGTCTTCGGCGTACGCTGAGCCCCTGGAAAACAAGGAGCAAAACCATGCGCGTGGTGGGGTTAACGGGGGGCATTGGCAGCGGGAAAACCGCCGTCTCCGATCATTTCGAGCGACTCGGCATTACGGTGGTGGACGCGGACCTGGCCTCCCGCCAGGTGGTCGAGCCCGGGCAGCCGGCGCTGGCCGCCATTGCCGAGCACTTCGGGCAGGACATTCTTCAGGCCGACGGCACCCTCGATCGAGCCGAGCTACGCGCCCGCATCTTTGCCGACGAAGCAGAGCGGCATTGGCTTGAGGCCCTGCTTCACCCGCGCATCGGGGAAGCGCTGCGCGCCGGCCTAGCCGCCGCAACTTCCCCCTACGCGATTCTCGTTTCCCCCCTGCTTTTCGAAGCCGGGCAGGCAACCCTGGTGGATCGGGTGCTCTTGGTCGACGCCCCGGAGGCGCTCCAGCTCGAGCGCACCATGGCCCGGGACCAAAACAGCGAGGCCCAGGTGCAAGCCATCATCAAAGCGCAGGCCTCCCGGGCCGAGCGGCAAGCCCGGGCTGACGACATTCTGGTGAACGATGGGACGCTTGCGGACCTGCTCGCGAAGGTCGAGGCGCTCCACGAACGCTACCTTGCCCTCGCCGCCGGAGAGGCCGCGCCGGCATGAGCGGCAGCGAGGAGACGGTGATGATCATGGCCTGCCCCACCTGCCGGCGCTCCGTGCCCTGGCGGGAGGAGAGCCGCTTCCGCCCCTTCTGCTCCGAGCGCTGCAAGCTCATCGATCTGGGGGCCTGGGCTGACGAAAGCCACCGCATTGCCGGCGACAGCGCCTACGACGACCTCTCCTCGGAGGACTGAGCGCTCCTCCCGAACGACGACCCTAGCTTCGGTATTCGGCGTTGATCTTCACGTAGTCGTAGGAGAAGTCCGTGGTCCAGACCTCACCAACGGCGGACCCCCGACCCAGCGCGAGGGAAAGGGTGAGCTCCGGCGCCTTCATGACCGCCGCCCCATCGGCTTCTCGGTAGCTCGGCGCGAGGGCGCCGCCCTCGGCAATCAAGAGCCCATTAATCTCCAGCCGTACCCCTTCTACCGCGAGATCATCAATGCCGGCTCGGCCGAGGGCCGCCAGGATGCGCCCCCAGTTAGGATCCCCCGCAAAAAGCGCGGTCTTCACCAGGGGCGAATGCGCAATGGTGTACGCCGCCTGCAGCGCTTCTTCTTCCGAGTCAGCTTCCGCCACGGCCACGGTGACGAACTTCGTGGCCCCTTCGCCGTCGCGAACAATGCTCTGCGCCAGATGGCGACAGAGGGACGCTAGGCGAGCGGCAAAGGCCACCACCCGGGGATCCTGTCGATCCTCGAGCAGCGCCATGGGCGCTTGCCCCGTGGCCACGAGGGTCACGGCGTCATTGGTAGAGGTATCCCCGTCGATGGTGATGCGGTTAAAGCTGCTATTCACCGCTTCCCGAAGCAGCGCTTGCAAAAGCGCCGGAGCAACGGGGGCATCGGTGGCGATAAAGGACAGCATGGTGGCCATGTCCGGCCGGATCATGCCTGCGCCCTTCGCAATCCCCGTGAGGGTATAGGGGTGATCGGCATCGGGGGCGAGGGACAGCCCCTTCGGCGCCGTATCCGTGGTCATGATGCCCGTCGCCGCCGCTGACCAGCCATCGGCCCTCAGGGCCTCCAGCGCGGCGGGCAGGGCCGCCTCGAGCCGATCCACGGGCAACGTTTCTCCGATGACCCCGGTGGAAAAGGGCAGCACCGTTTCCGGCGCTACGCCGGCGAGCGCCGCGAGGGCCTGGCAGCAGTGCTCCGCCGCCGCGAGCCCCGGTGCCCCCGTGCCCGCATTCGCGTTCCCCGTATTGATCAAAAGGTAGCGCGCCTCAGCGGCCTCACGATGGCGCCGAGCCAGGATCACTGGCGCTGCGCAGAAGCGGTTCTGCGTGAACACCGCCGCCGTCACCGCGCCCTCGGGGAGCTCAAAAACTGTGAGGTCCGGCCGCCCGACCTTGCGAATACCCGCTGCCACGGTCCCAACTCGAATGCCCGGCACCGGCAGGAGCGGGGGTAAGGGCGCTAAATTCACAGCCATGAAGGCAGTCTCACTGGAAGGCGCAGGGGCGCCGTGGTTGGTGTTTAAAGCCCCTAGGCAACGGTGCCGTGGCAATGCTTGTACTTTTTCCCCGAACCGCAGGGGCAGGGCTGATTGCGTCCGACCTTAGGCCCGGAACGCACCGGAGCCGCTGCCTCGGGCGCCGGCGGCGCTTCGCCGCCCTCGGGCGAGGCTTCTGCAGCGTCCGGCGCAGGCTGATCAAAACGCAGCTGGGCCTTTTCCGCCTCCCGCCTCTCCCGTTCCGCCTGCTCAAGGGCATCGGCGGGCTGAAACTTGGCCTGGGCCAGAAGGCGCGTCACGTCCCGACGAATGCTGTCGAGAAGCCCCTGAAAGAGTTCGAAGGATTCGCGCTTGTACTCCTGCTTCGGCTGTTTTTGCGCATAGGCGCGCAGGTGAATGCCCTGGCGCAGCTGATCCATGGCCTGGAGGTGTTCCTTCCAGAGATGGTCGAGGGTGAGGAGCATCATCTGCTTCTCGAAGCGCCGCATCATGGCGTCGCCCACCTGGGCCGTCTTCTCAGCGTAGTCCCCGGCAAGCTTATCGAGGATCTTCGCTTTCAGCCCCTCGCCATCAAGGTTCTGGTCCTCAGCCAGCCACCGGGCCACGGGCTGCTCGCTGGCAAATTCCCCGCGCAGCGCCGCTTCTAGGCCTTCCGGATCCCACTGCTCTTCCACCGCTTCCGTGGGGATGAACTGCTCGACCAAATCGTCCACGACCTCCTCGCGCATGGCGAGAATGGTCTCGGAGATATCCTCCGCGGCCATGAGCTCATCGCGCTGACGATAGATGACCTGGCGCTGATCGTTGGCCACGTCGTCGTATTCGAGGAGGTTTTTCCGAATGTCGAAGTTGTGCCCCTCCACCTTGCGCTGGGCGCGCTCGATGGATTTCGTGACCCAGCGATGCTCGATGGCTTCGCCGTTCTGCATTCCCAGGGACCCCATCATGGAGCGGATACGATCGGAGGCGAAGATCCGCATGAGGTTGTCTTCCATGGACAGGTAGAAGCGGGTGGACCCCGGATCCCCCTGGCGCCCGGAACGGCCCCGAAGCTGATTATCAATCCGCCGCGATTCGTGCCGCTCCGTGCCAATCACCCGCAGGCCACCGGCGGCGAGCACCGCTTCGTGGCGCTGCTGCCAGGCCTCCCGGGCCGCTTGCCGCCCGGCTTCGTCGTCCGCGGGCAGCTGGGCCAGCTCCGCCTCCAGGTTGCCCCCAAGGACGATATCCGTGCCCCGCCCCGCCATGTTGGTCGCCACCGTTACGGCGCTGGGGCGGCCCGCCTGGGCGATGATCTCCGCTTCCCGCTCGTGGAACTTGGCGTTCAACACCTCGTGGCCAATGCCCCGGGCATCCATGGCCTTGGACAGACGCTCAGAAGATTCGATGGACGCGGTGCCCACCAGCACGGGCTGGCCCCGGTCGCGACAATCCTGGATGTCTTCGATGATGGCGTCGTACTTCTCATCCATGGTGAGGAAGATGAGATCGTTTTGATCGTCCCGGACCATGGGCTTATTCGTGGGAATGACCACCACATCCAGCCCATAGATCTCGTGGAATTCGTAGGCCTCCGTATCCGCCGTGCCGGTCATGCCTCCGAGCTTTTCGTAGAGGCGGAAGAAATTCTGGAAGGTGGTGGACGCCAGGGTTTGGGACTCCTGCTGGATCTGCACCCCTTCCTTCGCTTCCACGGCCTGGTGAAGGCCTTCGGACCAGCGCCGCCCAGGCATGGTCCGCCCGGTGTGCTCGTCGACGATGATGACCTGACCCTGTTGAACGATGTAGTCCACGTCCCGGCGATAAACAAAGCGCGCCCGGAGCGCAGCGTGCACGTGGTGCAGGAGGCCCAGGTGCTGGGAGGCGTAGAGGCTGTCCTCCGTCGGCAGGAGGCCGGCGGTCTTCATGGCCTCCTCGAGCTTTTCGTGCCCTTCTTCGAGGAGCTCGATCTGACGATTCTTCTCGTCAATGGCGAAATCCCCGGGCTCCTCCGTTTCCGGCTCCTGCCCAGCGCCCGTCGCCCGGGGCGTCAGGGGCCGTACGAGCTGATCGATCCGGCGATAAAGCGCCGAGGAATCCTCCGCGGGCCCAGAAATTATCAGGGGGGTGCGGGCCTCGTCGATGAGGATAGAGTCCACCTCGTCGATGATGGCGAAGTAGCGATCCCGCTGGACCTTGTCCTCCGCGGTGAAGGCCATGTTGTCCCGGAGGTAGTCAAAGCCAAACTCGTTGTTCGTGCCGTAGGTGATATCAGCAAGGTAGGCCGCGCGCTTCTCTGCGCCATCCTGCCCCGAGCGCACCACCCCCACGGAGAGGCCGAGGGCCTGGTACACCGGCGCCATCCAGGCCGCATCCCGCTGCGCCAGGTAGTCATTGACGGTCACCACGTGCACGCCGCGCCCCGCGAGCGCGTTGAGGTAGACGGGCAGGGTCGCAACGAGGGTTTTCCCCTCCCCCGTGCGCATCTCGGAAATGCGCCCCTCGTGGAGGGCCATGCCCCCCATGAGCTGCACGTCAAAATGGCGAAGGCCAAGCGCTCGGCGAGCCGCCTCTCGGGTAGCGGCAAAGGCCTCGGGAAGGATCGCATCCAGGCTTTCCCCTGCCCCGAGCCGATCCTTGAGCCGGGGCGTTTCGGCCCGCAGCGCCGCGTCGTCTAGGGCCTGGAGCCGCTCTTCCAGCGCGTTGATTTCCGCCACCCGCCGCGCAAAGCGCCGTAGTTCCCGCATGTTTTTCGTCGGGAAGAGGGCCCGGAAGAGCTTCTTAACCATAGCGCTGTTTTACCTGTCACCGATGAGACACCTAAAGCCCACCTAGTGTACCTGCTCCCCGGCCCTAGCGCCTGCTTACGCCAGGGGGTCGCGCTATGATGGGGCTCCCGTTAAGGACGCGCCATGACCGATCGCTCGCCTCAATCGCTGGACGCCCTGCTGGCGCCGAAGCCTCGCTCGGCCCTTGGAGGACTGTTCCGCCAAGTCGGAGAGCTGGAAGCCCTCGAAGGCCAGGTGCGGAGCGCCTTACCACCGCCTCTTCGCCTTGCCCTGAGCCTCGGCGGCCGGGAGGGCGCCACGCTAACGCTCATCGCAGCGTCCCCCGCCGTGGCGACCCAGCTACGCTTTCATCAGGGGGCGGTGCTTGCGGCGCTCAAGGAGAAAGGCATTACCCATCTGCGGGTTCGGGTGGGCCGCCCCAGCGCCGCACCAGCGCGACCCAAAGCTGCGCCCAGCCTGCCGCCGGCCCCAAAACCTTCGGCGATGGCAGCCACCTTGCTTCTCGATCTAGCGGAGGAGACCCGCGGCCCCCTGGGGGAGGCTCTCACGCGCCTCGCCCGCCGGGCGCAGGACGCGCCCAAGGGTTAGAGCCTGGCCCGGGCACAAGGCCCGGGCCAGGATTTCACGACCATGCCGGAGCCGGGCCAGGCCCGGGTGGAGATCTCCGGCGAAGCCCGACCTAGTCCGCCTGGCGGCGGAGGAAGGCGGGAATATCGAGGTAGTCGAGATCCCCGAGCGGCGCTGCGCTGCGCTGACCTTCGGCCATGCCCGCCCCGGCCGCCTGGCGACGGAGCACGGTCGGCCGATCGTAGTCCACGGCGCCCGCCGCGGTGGTGGCCCGCGCGGCCTGGCGAGGGGCGTTATCCACCACCACCTTCGGCGCCGCCGGTGCCCCAATGCCCGTGGCCACCACGGTGACCCGCATTTCATCGTCGAGGGACGGATCGATGACCGTTCCCACTACGACCGTGGCGTTGTCGCTGGAGAACTCCTCAACAATATCGCCGACCTCCGTGAACTCACCGATGGACAGATTCGCCCCGGCGGTGACGTTCACGAGAATGCCCCGAGCGCCGTGGAGATCGATGTCCTCCAGCAGCGGACTGCGAATGGCCGCTTCCGTGGCCACCCGGGCCCGATCCTCGCCGGTGGCGCTGCCCGTGCCCATCATGGCCATGCCCATCTCGGACATGACCGTCCGCACGTCCGCGAAGTCCACGTTGATCATGCCCGGCCGGATGATGAGATCGGCGATGCCCTGCACGGCGCCGAGGAGCACGTCATTGGCGGCGCTGAAGGCGTCGAGCATGGTGGTGTTTTGCCCCAGGACGGACAGGAGCTTCTCGTTGGGAATGGTGATCAGGGAGTCCACGTGCTGCTGAAGCTCGAGGATGCCCTGATCCGCCGCCGGATTGCGCTTCTCGAAGCGGAAGGGGCGGGTCACCACGGCCACGGTCAAGATACCGAGCTCCCGAGCGATTTCCGCCACCACCGGCGCGCCCCCGGTGCCCGTACCCCCACCCATGCCGGCGGTAACGAACACCATGTCCGCCCCGGAAAGCACTTCGGCGATGCGGTCCCGGTCCTCAAGGGCCGCTTCCCGGCCCACGGCGGGATTGGCGCCAGCGCCGAGACCCTTGGTGATCTCTCCCCCGAGCTGGAGAAGGGTCCGGGCCCCCACGTTCTTCAGCGCCTGGGCGTCGGTGTTGGCCGCGATGAACTCCACGCCCTCCACGCCCTTGGCAATCATGTGGGCAATGGCATTACCGCCGCCGCCACCCACCCCGATGACCTTAATGACCGCGTTTTGCGGTTGGCTATCTACCAGTTCAAACATTGCTCGTCCTCCACAGACGCTCTTTCAAAAAATGCGCAGCTGCGCTCAAAAGTTTTGCCGAAGCCATTCCCGGATTCGGTCCACAAAGCTGCCCTTCATCACCGGCGGCGCCTCCCCCCGCTCGAGGCGGCGACGCTCCAGTTCCTGGCCGTAAAGCAGAAGCCCTACGCCCGTCGCATAAATGGGATTGCGGACGATATCCGCGAGCCCCGCGACATTCCGAGGCATGCCAAGGCTGACGGGCTTGTGGAAGATTTCCTCCGCAAGCTCCACCACCCCCTCAATTTTTGAAGACCCGCCGGTAAGCACGATGCCCGCGGCCAGCAGATCCTCGAAGCCGCTACGGCGCAGCTCCGCCTGAACCAGCTGAAACAGCTCGTCATAGCGGGGCTCGACCACCTCCGCGAGGGCCTGGCGGGAAAGGGCGCGGGGGGGCTTATCCCCCACCCCGGGCACCTGAATGGTTTCCTCCGCCCCCGCCAGCTGGGTGAGGGCGCAGGCGTACTTAATCTTCAGCTCCTCCGCGTGGGGCGTCGGGGTTCGCAGCGCCATGGCGATATCGTTGGTCACCTGATCGCCGGCGATGGGGATATTGGCCGTGTGGCGAATGGCTCCCTCGGTAAAGATCGCCACATCCGTGGTGCCACCCCCGATATCCACCAGGCATACGCCCAGGTCCTTTTCGTCCTCCGTGAGCACGGCGTAGCTCGAGGCCAGCTGCTCAAGGATCACGTCCCGAACCTCAAGGGTGCAGCGGCGCACGCACTTTTCGATGTTCTGGGCCGAATTCACGGCGCAGGTCACCAGGTGCACCTTGGCCTCGAGGCGAACGCCGGACATGCCCAGAGGCTCCTTCACCCCCTCCTGGTGATCGATCACATACTCCTGGGGCAGGATGTGAAGGATCTTTTGATCCGCCGGAATGGCCATGGCCTGAGCGGCGTCGAGCACGCGCTCGATGTCCGCCGGCGTGACTTCCTTATCCCGAATCGCAACGATGCCGTGGGAGTTAAGGGAGCGAATGTGGCTACCGGCGATCCCCGCATAGACGGCGTCAATCTGGCAGCCCGCCATGAGCTCTGCCTCTTCCACGGCGCGCTGAATGGAATGCACGGTGGATTCGATATTCACCACCACGCCCTTCTTCAGACCCCGGGAGGGGTGAGACCCAAGGCCAATGACCTCGAGGGTTCCGTCCTCTCGAACTTCCCCGACGATGGCCACCACCTTGGAGGTGCCTATATCGAGGCCAACGATCATTTGTCCTGTTGCCGGTGCCAGAGTTTTAGCGCCCCTTCCCTAAGCGTTGATCCCG
>JAYOYG010000005.1:2042-61785 GCA_038153445.1 Pseudomonadales bacterium | reverse complement strand
GATCCTGACAGCGCCGATTCCCAGTTCTTCATTAACCTGGTGGACAACGCTCACCTCGACGCCGAAGACGATCGGCCCGGCTATACGGTCTTTGGAGAGGTCACGGACGGCATGGCCGTCATCGACCGCATCGGGGAAGTGGAAACCACCGTAAAGGACGGCATGCGCGATGTCCCTCGCAGCCCCGTGACCATCGAGAAGACCACCCGCGGCGCTTGCCCGCAGCGCACCTTAGGGCCTCGCTAGGGCCCGGTGCTCCAGGGCACGCCAGGCCGGCGGCTGACGGAGGCCGCCGACGCCGCTATGATGCGCGCCTTTCCGAGCGACAGAGACAGGTCCCCCCGTGCTGAAGGATTTGCTTGAAGCCCGCCTTGCGCCGGCGCTCCATGCCGCTGGCGCCCCCGAGGGCAGCGCCGTTGCCCTCACCGTGAGCACGAAGCCGGAATTTGGCGACTATCAAATGAATGGCGCCATGGGGGCGGCCAAGCGCTTGAAGCGCCCCCCCCGGGAGCTCGCAGAGGCCGTGCTTGCCCATGCTCAGCTCGATGATCTCGTCAGCGAAGCCAGCATCGCGGGCCCGGGTTTCATCAACCTACGCCTCCGGGAATCGGTGCTGGAAGCGCAGCTCGGCACCTTCATCGCGCGGGTCCTCGACCCGAAAGCCCCGAGTCGCGAGGCAGGCCGGGTCGTCATCGACTACTCTTCGCCAAATTTGGCGAAGGAAATGCACGTTGGTCACCTTCGCAGCACCATCATCGGCGATGCCCTTGCGCGCTGCTTTGCCCACGCGGGGTGGGAAGTGCTGCGGCAGAACCACGTCGGCGACTGGGGCACGCAGTTCGGCATGCTGCTGGCTTACCTCAATACGCTGGAAACGGGGGATGGGGCCCCTGCCGCGGAGGCCGAGCTCGCCGACCTCGAACAGTTCTACCGGAAGGCCAAGGCGCGCTTCGACGAAGATCCGGCCTTTGCGGCGCTGAGCCGGGAAACGGTGGTGAAGCTCCAGCAGGGGGACCCGGCGTGCCGGACCGCCTGGCAGCGCTTCATCGACGTCAGCCTTTCCCACTGCGAAGCCCTCTACGGGCGCCTTCAGGTCACCCTCACCCGAGAGCACGTCCACGCCGAAAGCGCCTATAACGATGCCCTCGCCGGTGTGATCACCGCGCTCCGGGACCGCGGCCTGTTAACGGAAAGCGAAGGCGCCCAGTGCGTCTTTCTCGATGAATTTAAGGGCAAGGATGACGCGCCCCTGCCCCTCATCGTGCAAAAATCCGATGGAGGCTACCTCTACGCCACCACAGATCTCGCCGCCGTACGTTATCGCTGCGATGCGCTCGAAGCCGATCGGGCCCTGTATTTGGTGGATAAGCGCCAGGGACTTCACTTCAAGCAGGTCTTTGCGGTAGCAGAGGCCGCGGGCTTCATCTCTCGCCCCTGCAGCTTCGAGCACATGCCCTTCGGCACCATGCTCGGAGAGGACGGCCGCCCCTTCCGCACCCGCGCCGGAGACGTCGTCAAGCTTGCCGATTTGCTCGACGAAGCCGAGCGCCGGGCTGAGGTACTCGTGGCCGAGAAAAACCCGGACCTCGACGCGGCAGCCCGCACGGAGATCGCCAAGGCAATTGCCATCGGCGCAGTGAAATACGCCGATCTGTCCAAGCACCGGAATAACGACTATGTGTTTTCCTGGGACGCCATGCTCAGCTTCGATGGCAATACGGCGCCCTACCTTCAATACGCCTACAGCCGGATTCAAAGCCTCTTTGCCCGGGCCCAGGTGGCGCCGGAGGCCCTGAGCGCCGGCCTAAGCCTGGGTGCCCCGCAGGAGCGGAGCCTCGCCCTCACCCTACTTCGGACGGAAGATGTGCTTGCGCAGGTGCGGGAACAGGGCTTGCCCCACCTTCTGTGTACGCACCTCTATGAGGTTGCCACCGCCTTCACGGCCTTCTACGAGCACTGCCCGGTGCTCAGCGCGCCCGAGGAAAGCCTCCGGGACCAGCGCCTAGCGCTTGCGCATTGCTGCGGGGAAACGCTGCGCCAGGGGCTCGAGCTCCTGGGCATTCCCGTGGTTCAGCGGATGTAGTGAGGATGTGGGGGCGCCCGCTGGGGGCGCCCGCTAGAACCCGCGCGCCCTAGGCGGTGCGCGGTAGGGCGTAGGACTTAAACTCGTCTGCAAAGTCCCGAAGGGCGGCGATGCCAGAGGCTTCCGCTCGGGCGACCCACTCCTTCAGCGCATCAAGCATGGCCTCCTTGGATTCCCCCCGGCGCTGCCAAACCTGCTGCAGCGCGAGGCGCATCTCGTAGACCGTCTTGAGCGTCGGGTGCTGTGCCAGCAGCGCCTCGAGGCGGGCCTGTTCTTCCGTGGAAACGAGGGACGTTTCCCGAACCATGAGGCGCCGAAGCGCTTTCCCGGCGCTGGCCCCTTCCGAGGCCACCGTGGGACTTACCACCTGCTTGGCAAAGCGCTCCATGACCCGGAAGCGGTCGTGGACGAGGGCTCGGGCCGCGTCGAAGTCTAGGGCCGCCTTCGCTGGATCGCGGACCGTTTGCGGCCCCGTGCTTCGGGGCTTGGCCAGACCGAAGAGCTGGAACAGGCGAATCCAGAACCAACCCATATCAAACTCGTACCACTTCTGGGACAGCTTCGCGGAATTCGGATAGGTGTGGTGGTTGTTATGCAGCTCTTCCCCACCGATCAAAATGCCCCAGGGGACGATGTTGGTGGCCGCATCACCGCACTCGTAGTTCCGATAGCCGTAGTAGTGGCCCACGCCGTTGATGACGCCGGCGGCGAGCACGGGGATCCAAAGCATTTGCACGGCCCAGATGGTGATCCCGTAAACCCCGAAGAGGAGTAGGTCGGCGAACAGCATGAGGACGATGCCGTAGGTGTTGCGGCGATAAACGTTGCGCTCGATCCAATCGTCCGGGCAGCCCCGGCCGTAGCGCTCGATGGTTTCCGGCGTCTTGCCATACTTGTAGAGCTCGGCGCCCTCTAGCAGCACCTTCTTCAGCCCCAGCACCTGCGGGCTGTGCGGATCCTCTTCCGTTTCGCAGAGGGCGTGGTGCTTCCGGTGGATCGCCGTCCACTCTCGCGTCCCCATGCCCGTGGTCAGCCAGAGCCAGAAGCGGAAGAAGTGCTGAAGCACGGGGCTCAACTCTAAGGCCCGGTGGGCAGAAAAGCGGTGCAGATACACCGTCACGGAAACAATGGTGATGTGGGTAAGCACCAAGGTTGCGACAACCATTTGCCAAAGGCTGAGGTGCAATAGACCGTCCAGTCCCATAGTTCGCTTTGCTCCTGCGTAGTAACACGTGGCCCGGCTTTCATTTTGGCACCCTCGGCTCTGCGGCGCTACCGCGAGCCCTGGCCATGAGCGCCCCCTTTTCTTGCCAGCGCCCCAGACCCAAGGCCATGCTAGCGCTCTATTTCTGCCAGTGAGTTGCCCCATGCAGACCCTTCACGAGCCCCTCATCACCGCCACGAAAGCCCTTGAGGGGGCGGCAGGCCTGTGCTTTGTGGATTGTCGCTTCCGCTTGGACGATCCCGCCGCGGGGCGCCGCGCTTACGCTGATCACCGTCTGTCGGGCGCTCGCTTTCTAGACCTCGAAGCCGATCTCTCGGGACCCATCGATTTAACTCGCACCGGACGCCACCCCTTTCCGTCCCTATCTCGGCTTCGAGAGGCCTTTGCCGCAGCGGGGATCCCTCAGGACAGCGCGCTCGTCTTCTATGACGACGCGGGCGGCGCCTTCGCGGCCCGGGCCTGGTGGAGTGCTGCGGCCCTTGGGCATACGCAAGCCCGGGTCCTAGACGGGGGTCTCCCGGCCTGGGACAGCGCCGGCGGTGCCCTGGACAACGGCCCCGCCCCTGCGCCTCGCCCAGCACCCCCCTGGCATCCGGCTCCGTCCCTAGCCCCCATCGCAACGCTTTCTATGGTGCAGGCCCGGGTCCAGGACGCCGGGGGCGCGGGCCTCCTTGACGCCCGAGCGTTGCCCCGCTTTCGGGGCGAGGTAGAACCCATTGATTCCGTAGCCGGCCACATCCCCGGGGCTGCCTGCTTCCCCCATAGCGAAAACCTCACGGCGGAGGGGCGATTTAAGGACCCGGCGGCCCTTCGGGCGCGCTGGGCCCCGGTTTTCAACGGCCCCGAGGCGCCCATCGCCTATTGCGGGTCCGGCGTCACCGCGGCCCATAACCTGCTGGCCATGGCCGCCGCTGGCCTTTGCGTCGGCGCCCTGCCCGCCCTCTACGTCGGTTCCTTCAGCGAATGGATCCGGGATCCGGCCCGCCCCGTGGCCCGCGGCGACGCATGACGCCCCACCCCCGGGGCCTGGCTGCCCCCACCCTCCGCTGGGCCGACGGCATACCCACCGATACAGCGAGCGGCGACATCTACTTCAATCGCCAGGATCCCCTCGGGGAAAGCCGCAGCGTATTTCTGACCGGAAACGACCTACCGGCCCGCCTCGGCACTCATGGCGCACCGGTGCACCGGGTGGGAGAGACGGGCTTTGGCACGGGACTCAATTTTTTGCTCCTCTGGGAGGCCTGGCGCCAGGCCGGAGCCCCCCGCCCCCTGAGCTACGTGAGCTTCGAGCAGGCGCCCCTTAGCCCTGCCGACCGCCAGCGCTTTCTTGCGAGCCTCCGGGCCCGGGGCGCCCTCAAGCTCGCAGCGCTGGGGGAGACCCTCGACGCCGCCCTTCCTGAACCGCTCGCGGGGTGGCACCTCATCCCCCTTGAGGGGGGCCGATTGCGTCTGCACCTTTACCTTGGGGATGCGCAGACCGGTCTAGAGGATTGGCTAGCCCAGCGCGAGGCGCCGGCGGTGGATGCCTGGTTCCTCGATGGCTTCGCCCCCAAAGTTGACCCGGCGCTCTGGCAGCCCGAGCTCCTCACGCTACTCGCCAAAGCCAGTGCTCCCGGGGCAACGCTAGGCACCTTTACCGTCGCCCGCGCCGTGCGCGAAGGCTTAGCCAAGGCCGGCTTCCTCCCCCAAAAGATCCCGGGGCCTCAAAGTGCCGAAGGCGGGCCGCAGAAGCGCGAAGTCTTGGTGGCTCGCCTTGCGCAAGGCCTGGGGCGCTGCCCTCCACCGCCGCCATCGAAGGTCACCATCGTCGGCGCCGGGCTTGCCGGCACCGCCGTTGCCCTGGCCCTGGCCGAGCAAGGCGTGTCCTCCCAGGTGCTTGAAGCTGGAGCTGCGCCGGGTGGAGGCGCCTCGGCGAACCCCTGGGCCCTGCTCCATCCTCGCCTACCCATTGATGACGGGCCCCGGGGCCCCTTCCTCTGGATGGCCTATCGCTTGGCGCTTAGCCGTGTCCAAGGCCAGGCCGGCTTCCTGCCCGCACCCTTGCGGCAATACGGAGAGCTTCGGCGCCCGGAACGCCTGGGGAAAACCGCCGCGCGCTACCCCATGCTTGCGCCGCGCCTCTCCCTTGCGGAGGACGCCCAGGGCTCCTACCTCGCCCTCGCGGAGAGCGGCTACGCCCACCTGCCCCGGCTGCTTGCAGCCCTATGGCCTTCCAGCGCAAAGCTTGAGGGCGGGGTAAGGCTTAGCGCCCTGGAGGGCACGGAGCAGGCGTGGCGCCTCCGAGATCCGACGGGCAGGGCCCGGGCGGAAGGGGGGCTTGAGGCACCGTTGGTGCTTGCTGCGGGCGCTCCGCTGAAATCCCTGCTGGCCCTGCCCACGGGGATCGTTGGCGGCCAGCTCGACCGCTTTGCCGGCGCAGCCGAGGCGAGCGCACCTCTGCTGACCGGGCGAGGCCACGCTTTCTTTGACGGCAAGGGATGGGTGGTGGGCTCAAGCTATCGCCACGGTACGGAGGATGGGACCGAGCAGCTCACGGACCGTCAAGGCAATGAACGCCGGCTCAGCGCCTGGACAGCGCTCCTTGGCTGGCCCCGGAATCTCGGCGCGCACCAAACCCACTTCGCGGGGCTACGCGCCAACACCCCGGACCGCGCCCCGCTCCTCGGTGCCCTGGGCTCCGGCTTTTGGGTCTCCACGGGTCATGCCTCCTCCGGGCTCACCACGGCCTTTCTCGGAGGAGAGATCATCGCCAGCGCCCTCACCAGCGCCCCCCCGGTGGTGGACCAGGAAATGCTCCAGGCCCTAAATCCCGAGCGCTTCTCCGGAGCGAGCTAACCGCCTTAGCGCCGGTCCTCGCCGAAGTGGTAAACCTTCAACACCCCGTCCACCCGCCGGAGCGCTTCGAGCACGGCGTCCGTCACCGTGCCTTCTACGTCAATTAGGTTGTAGGCCACCGCATCCCGGCTTTTATTCAGCATGTCGATCACGTTGAGGTTGTGCTCCGCCAGCACGGACAGGGCGGGACCCAAGCGGTTGGGACGATTTTCGTTAATCACGGCCAGCCGCGTGCCCGCCGCATGCTCGAGCACGACCGGCGGAAAGTTCACGCTGTTCCGAATGTTGCCGTGCTCCAGAAAGTCGATCAGCTGATTGGCGGCCATGACGGCGCAATTGGTTTCCGCTTCCTCCGTGCTCGCCCCCAGGTGCGGTAGTAGAAGGGCCCCGGGAAGGCCCAGCAGGGAGGTTTCAGGGAAGTCTGCCACGTAGCGAGCCAGGTGCCCGGCCTTCAGGGCCTCCGCAATGGCCACCGGATCCACGATGGGGCCCCGGGCGAAGTTCAACAGCACGGCCCCGGGGCGGAGCTGGGCGAGGGCTTCACGGTTAAGCAGCCCCTTCGTTTCCGGCAGCGCCGGAACATGCAGCGTGACGAAATCGGAGCGCGCCAGGAGGGAGGCCAGATTTTCCTGCCGCTGCACTTCCCGAGGCAGACGCCAAGCCGCATCCACGGAGATGGCCGGGTCGTAGCCGAGCACGGACATACCAAGCTGCAGGGCGATGTCCGCCACCCGCGCGCCAATCGCCCCCAACCCCACCACACCCAGGGTTTTGCCGGCGAGCTCGCGCCCGGCGAAGCGCTTCTTTTCCCCTTCCACGGCATCGTGAAGTGCGTGCTCATCTAGGTCCGGGGCAAGGCCCTGGGTAAAGGCCAGGGCCCCGGAAAGGTCTCGGCACGCCAGAAGCAGTCCCGCCACCACAATCTCTTTCACCGAATTCGCGTTGGCGCCCGGGGTGTTGAAGACCACGATGCCCTGCTCCGTGAAGGCCTCCACGGGGAGGTTATTCACCCCCGCGCCGGCTCGGGCGACAGCGCGAAGCCGGGGCGTCGCGGCTTCCGGGGTCAGCACGTGGCTGCGCAGCAGAATGCCCTCGGGATCGGCAAGCTCCGTGCCGACTTCAAAGCGATCCCGGGGGAAGCGCTCGAGGCCCTCCAGGGCAATCTGGTTATGGGTCCGCACCTTAAACATGGGTCATCCTTATTGCGAAAAGCCTAGCGAAAAGCCGGCGCATTCTACCCTGGCCAGGGCGGGGGTGGGGGGCGCTATACTGGCCCAATGACCACATCCCCCCTACAGCGCCGGCGCCAGCCCTCCCAGGCTAGAGGGCGGCAGCGGGTGGAAGCGCTGCTAAAAGCTACGGCCGCCCTCCTGGAAGAGGTGGGCTACGACGCCCTGACCACCAAGGCCATCGCGGAACGGGCGGAAACCTCCATCGGGTCCTTCTACCAATTCTTCCCCAACCGAGATGCGGCCGTGGCGGCCCTGGTGGATGGCTATGAAGCGGACGTGCGCGCTTTTTTGCAAAGCCACGCGGGCGATCAACTTGGAGAAGCCGGGGCCCCCATTGGCGTGGAATGGGTGGGCTCCCTCGTCGATGGCCTCAGCGCCCTCTACGCCACCTTTCCCGGGTTCCTCGGGCTGTGGGCCGCGCAGGTGAAGGACAATCCCCTTCAGCGCGAAGCCCAAAAACTGCGCGATGCCCTGCAGGAAAGCTTAGATGCCATCCTTCGCCAGCGTTTCCCCAAGGTTCCGCGGGAAGCACGAAGCCGCTGCCTCATCATGGTGATCGAAACGGGGCATAGCCTTCTGAATGCAGCGGACGCCGCGGACGAGTCTCGCCGGAAGCTGCTTCAGGAAGAACTGAAAGTCATGCTCGCCGGCTATATGAGCCGCACCTTTCGCGACGACGCGCCGTAGGGCCTCAGTAACGCCATCACCTCCGCCAGCGCATCGGGCACCTCAAAGCGCCCCAGGGCCTCGGCCAGCGTCGGCGCCTGCGCGTCCAGAGCAGCCAGGGCCTGGTCTAACCCCTCTCCCTCTAAGGCAGCCTCGTTCACCGTCAGGGCATAGCCCTGGGCCGTGGCCCAGGCGCTGTTCTCCAGCTGATCGCCCCGGCTCGCGCCGCGCCCCAGGGGCACCAGAAGGCTGATCTTCCGCAGCGCCAACAGCTCAAAGAGCCCATTAGCGCCGGCCCGGGACACCACCCGATCCGCCGCCGCCAGCACATCCCCGTAGGCGTCATCGAGGTAGGCAAACTGCCGGTAGGCAGGTCCCTCGAGGGCGGGATCCTCCTTCCCGGCGCCGCACAGATGAACAATGTCGTAGCGCGCCGTCAGAGCCGCTAAACGGGACCGCAGCGCCGCATTCAAGGCCGTGGCCCCGAGGCTTCCCCCCACCACCAGAAGGACCGGGCGCTTACCGGAAAAGCCCAGAAAGGTCAGTCCTCGAGTGCGATCCCCGGCCCAAAGGGCCGGCCGAAGGGGGCTGCCCACGAAGCGGAGCTGGCGCGCCCGGGGCACGCGCGTTTCCCGAAAGGTGGTGCACACGGTGGTCACGAAGGGCGCCACCAGCCGGGTTGCAAGACCCGGACTAAAATCGCTTTCGTGGGCCAGCACGGGAATGCCTCGGAGCGCGCCGCCCACAACCGCAGGCACGGAGACGAAGCCCCCCTTAGAGAAAATTACCCGGGGCCGTAGGCGGCCCACGATACGCCAGCCCACCCAAAGGCCATGCAAAACGCGGAACAAATCCCGGGCGTTTTCCCAGGAAAAGTAGCGCCGGAGCTTGCCCACGGGGACCACGTGGTAGGCGGACACCTTCCCTTCCACGAGACGGCGCTCGATACCGTCAGCGCTGCCCGCGTAGTGCACCTCCCAGCCTTCCGCGGCCAGCGCGTCAATCAGCGCAAGGTTCGGCGTGACGTGACCGGCGGAGCCCCCTCCCGTGAGCAGAATGCGCTTTCCGCTTGCCTCGCTCATGACCCGAGGGCTTCGCGCACGAAGGGAATGGTGATCCGCCGCTGAGATTGGAGCGCGGCTTCATCCAGGCGATCGAGAAAGGCGAAAAGGGAGGCCGGGTCTCGGGGAATGCGATGAAGGATATAGCGGGCCGTGGCCTCTGCCAGGCTGAGGCCTCGGGCCTCGGCCCGGCGCTGAAGGGCCCGAGCCCGGCCATCGTCATCCAAGGGCTGGAGGCGAAACACGCTCGCCGCGGCGAGGCGAGAGGCCAGATCAGGGAGGCTCCAGCGATGGCTCAGGGGTGCGCCGGAGGCCGCCAGCAGCAAGGCCTGCCCCGCGGCCTGCAGGCGGTTGCACAAATCAAAGAGCGCCTCCTCCGCTGCCCGATCCCCGGCCAGCAGGTGCACCTCATCGAGGGCCACCAAAGGCACCCGCTCGAGGCCCGCCAGCACGGCCTCCGGCGCCTCCTTGACCAGTGTCCCGGGGAGCCACTGGCTTCCCGGCACCCGCTGGCACGCCGCCTGTAGCAAGTGGCTTTTCCCCGCCCCCGCGGGCCCCCAGAGCCAAAGCCGTTCCCCGCGGGTGCCGAGGAAGCGCTCCAAAGCCTTCAGCACCAGGGCGTTATCACCGGGCTCGAAGGTTTCCAGGGTGGCGTGGTCGGGCAAGGCCAGCGCCAGGGGTAGCTGGGGGGGCCTCATCCCTTCCACCGGCCTTGCCAGGCCAGCGCTGGGCTGGGCTCCCCTGCCTCAAAGCGCCCATCTCGGTTGAGCTGCGCCAGCACCCGGTCCGGGGTATCGGTAACGGCGAGGCGAAAGAGCACCGCATCATCCTGCGCCTCGAGGACGAAGACCTCCGTCACCCCCGCCAGCGCTTCAAGCACGGCTAAGGCCTCCGCATAGGCGCCCAGGGCCCGCAGCCCATCGAGCCGAAGATAGGCGATCCCCGAGGCCTCCCCGGTGAGACGTAGGGCGAGGCGCTCGAGAAGCGCATCGGCGAGGCCATGGCCCACGGCGCGGAGCGCGACGAGGGGCGCCTCCGTGCGGAGCGCGCCGGAGAAGGGCATGGGCAGGCCTTCCCCCTCGTAGTCGACGTACCAGCCCTCGCCTTCAGCGCGAAGTCGCAGGATCAGCTCCCCCTCCGCCCCGTAGCGCTCCCGAAGGGGCTTGAGCACCCCCCAAAAGCGACCCCAAACCTGCCAGGGCGCCACCTGCTGGAGCTCCTTCAAGTCGAGGAGGGGAACGGCAAGGGGCACGGCACGGTCCCGCCCCGCCTCTACCACGGCTCGAGCCAGGGGATGCTCGGCATCAAGCAAGCGGCGCTGTCCGTCCTCCGATTCCTCCACGAGCCAGAGTAGATAGCGGGGCCGATGGCTCACCCAAGCCGGAAGTTCGGCCTGGGCGAGGAGGGAGAGGATGGCCTCTCGATCAAACTGCAAGGTGAGCAGCCAGGGGCTCTGCGCGCCGCCGGGGGCGTAGCTTGCGCTGCGGTAGTACCGGTCAGGGTTCCGAAGCGCCCCAGCAATGGAGGGGCGACTCGTCAACCCCGGAGCAGGGGTCAGGCGCTTCAGCAGGGTTTCCAAAGCCGCACGCTCCGCCAGCATGCGGGTGCGCGTCCCCTGATCCACGACGGGCACGGCCACCTCAAAGAGGGCCTCCGGCGATCCAAGCTCGGGCGCGGCCAGAGCACGGGGAAACAGACAAAGGAAGAGCAAGCAGCCCCCCAGCACGAAAGCGCCGCGCGCCAAGGGATACGCTCCCCAAAGGCGAGGGAGAAGCCCCTCGCGTGCGCCCCGCTCTGCTACCATGGTCCCATCCTTTTGCCGGACCCCGCGCCGGCGCTGACCCCTAGTGTAAAGGGTCCTGCGCCTTAGCTCATGTAAATGGGAGACTCCCTTGGCCCGCGATAACACCCGGAACGACCACCCCGGCGGCCTCACCTACCGCGACGCGGGGGTCGATATTGATGCCGGCGCCGAATTGATCCGCCGCATTGGTCCCGCCGCCGCGCGCACGCGGCGCCCGGAAATGCTCGCTGGCCTGGGGGGCTTCGCGGCGCTCACGCGCCTACCCAAGGGCTATGAAAACCCACTGCTAGTGACGGGCACCGATGGGGTCGGGACGAAGCTTCGCTTGGCTATGGATCACGATCGCCACGATCGCGTCGGCCAGGATTTGGTCGCCATGTGCGTCAACGACGTCCTCGTGACCGGCGGCGAACCCTTCCTGTTCCTTGATTATTTCGCCACGGGCAAGCTCCAGGTGGACAAGGCGGCGACGGTCATCGAGGGCATCGCAGCAGCCTGCGAGCTGGCTGGCTGTACCCTGGCCGGCGGCGAAACGGCGGAGATGCCTGGCTTCTACAGCGATGGTGACTACGACCTCGCCGGATTCTGCGTGGGCATTGTGGAGGAAGCCAGGGTCATCACGGGGAACGGCATCGCCCCGGGCCATCAGCTGCTGGCCCTGCCGTCGAGCGGGCCTCACTCTAACGGCTTCTCCTTGATTCGGCGCATTTTGGCGGCCAATCCAGGATGCCTCGATGCGGCCCCGGAGCGCCTAGCCCAGCTCCTCGAGCCCACGGCCATTTATGTCAAAACCCTCCTCGGACTGCTAAAGGCTGGCCACCCCATCGACGGCATGGCCCACATCACCGGCGGCGGTCTTCCGGAGAACCTTCCCCGGATGTTGCCCAAGGACAGCCCCGTACCCCTGGCCCTGGCGGTGGATCTGGCGAGCTGGACCTGGCCCGAGCCCTTCCCCTGGCTCGCGGCGCTCGGCAACGTCGCGCCCCTGGAAATGATGAAAACCTTCAACTGCGGCGTCGGTTTTGTCCTCGCGGTGGCTGCCGGTGCCACCGAGGGGGTCGAGGCGGCCCTGGGCGCTGCAGGCCAGCCCTGCTGGCGCCTCGGCACCGTGGTGGATGGGCGCGAGGCGGCGACCCCCGGCACGCTTCACATCACGGCGGAGGGTGAGGGTACCCTCGCCTAGCCGCTCAGCCGCGGTTCAGGGCCATGCTGGCCTCCTAGCGTCATCGTCCCGGGAGCCCTCTCCATGCCCCTACGCTGTCTTGTCCTGGCCTCGGGCCGGGGCAGTAACTTTCAAGCCCTTCTTGAAGCCAGCGCCCGGCCCCAGGCCCTCTTTACCCTGCAGGCCCTCATCACGGACCGGACGCCCTGCGGTGCCCAGGCCCTCGCGGCGCGCTGGCAAGTGCCCGCCGAGTGCTTGCCCTATCGTGACTACTCCACTCGGACGGCCTTTGACCAAGCCCTGGCGCACCGCATTCGCGCCGCCGCCCCAGACCTCGTGCTCTGCGCAGGTTTCATGCGGGTGCTCGGCCCCACCTTCTTCGAGGCCTGCCCGGCCCCGCTTCTGAACATCCACCCCTCCCTCCTACCGGCGCACCGGGGCCTGCACACCCATCGCCAGGCCCTGGCCGCGGGAGACGCTTTTCACGGCGCGAGCGTTCATTGGGTGACCCCAGAGCTCGACGGTGGACCCCTTCTCGCCCAGGCGCGCCTCGCCGTGGCGCCCGGGGACACGGAGGAAAGCCTCGCGGCCCGGGTGCTTGAGCTTGAGCACGCCCTCTACCCCCGCGCCCTTGCCTATCTCGCCGAAGCCGGGCGAGAAGCCTCCCCCTTGACGCTCGCCTGGGATGGGGAGGCTCTGCTTCCATGGTCCTAAGCCTTCGCCGCGTCGCCCTGCTGTGCGTTCTCAGCGTCGCCTTTCCGGGGCAGAGCGCCGAACTCGCCCCCTTCCTTCATCACTACGAGGCCAGCTACGAAGGCTTGCCTTTTCATGCCCGGGGCACGCGCAGCCTTGCGCGCCGCAGCGATGGGCGCTTTCAATTCGAAACCACCCTAGGCGCGCTCTTTCTGGGCGTTGAGGAACAGGCAACCTTCGAGCTGGATAGCACCGGAACGCCCCGACCGCTCTACTACGTCACCCGGCAGCAGGGCCTGGGGCGGCAGCGAGAACGAAGGCTGATCTTTGACTGGGAACGGGGGCGCCTCACGCGCACCGGCGATAAGCCCCGGGAGGACCCCCTCACCCCGGGCACCTTCGACCCCCTAAGTTGGCAGCTCGCCCTAAAGCAGCGCCTTCTGGCGGGTTGGCCTGCCCAGGACACGGAGCTGAGCCTCACCATGACCGACGGCGGGGATCCCACGGAAATGCGCTGGCGCGTGGTCGGCCCCGAGGCCCTCCCCTCGGCTGAAGCGGGAGCTGACCCCGGAGAACGAGCCCTGGCCCTCGAGCGTCAGTTCGAAGCCGGCAGTGAAGAGCGCATGAAGCTGTGGTTCGCCGAAGCGGACGGCGCCTTGCTCCGCCTGGAGCATCGGGAAAACGGGCGCCTACTGACGATTTGGCTGACGGCCCGGGGCGACGCCCCGACCCCCTAGGTGCGCGGTAAGGTGACGCCGCGCTGCCCCTGATACTTGCCCCCCCGGTCCCCGTAGGTGGTATCGCATTGCTCGTCAGACTCGAAGAAGAGCATCTGCGCGACCCCTTCCCCGGCATAAATCTTCGCCGGCAGGTTCGTGGTGTTGGAGAACTCCAGGGTGACGTGCCCTTCCCAGGCCGGCTCGAGGGGCGTCACATTGACGATGATGCCGCAGCGCGCGTAGGTCGATTTTCCGACGCAAATCACCAGCACGTTGGAGGGAATGCGAAAATATTCGACGGTCCGCGCAAGCGCGAAGCTGTTGGGCGGAATCACGCACACCGGCCCCGTGACATCGACGAAGCTTCGAGCATCGAAGTTCTTCGGATCCACGGTGGCGGAGTGAATATTCGTGAACACCTTGAATTCATCGGCGCAGCGCACGTCGTAGCCGTAGCTGGAGGTGCCGTAGGAGATGAGCCGATCGCCGCTGGCCCCTTCCCGCACCTGGCCCGGCACGAAGGGCTCGATCATGCCCTGCTCTTCCGCCATGCGACGGATCCAACGGTCTGCTTTGATACTCATGGGGCGCGCTCCCGCACGGCTTAGTCGTCAAGAATGGTAATTAGAGGTGCTTCCGCGGCCCCGCTGCGGCAGGCGAGGCGGGCCGCGAGGCTCCGGGCCAGATCGCGATAGAGAAGCGCTTCCGGACTTTCCGGGTTCGCCGCCACCGTGGGGCAGCCGCTGTCCGCATCCTCCCGAATGGCCAAGGCAAGCGGCAGGGCCCCGAGCATAGGCACTTCGTAATGTTCTGCAATACGCAGGCCGCCCCCGTTGCCAAAGATGGGTTCCCCATGCCCACAGGCGCTGCAGATATGGATGCTCATGTTTTCCACGATCCCCAGCACGGGAACCTCAACGCGGCGGAACATCTCTATACCCTTACGCGCATCAAGCAAGGCTAAATCCTGCGGCGTTGTCACCACCACGGCGCCGGCAAGGGGCACCTGCTGGGAGAGCGTTAGGGCGATATCCCCGGTACCCGGCGGCATATCGACAACGAGGTAGTCCAGCGCGGGCCAGCGCGTTTGCGTGAGCATCTGCTGGAGTGCGCCGCTGGCCATGGGCCCGCGCCACACCATGGGGGTGCGATCGGTGGTTAGCAGGGCCATGGACATGAGGGGAAGGCCGTGCGCGGTCACGGGCACGAAGGTGTTCTCGTTCACCACCTCGGGGCGCGTGCCGTCTTCGATCCCCAGCAGCAGGCCTAGGGACGGGCCGTAGATATCGGCGTCGAGCATTCCGACCCGGGCGCCCTCGGCCTGCAAAGCCAGGGCGAGGTTCACGGCGGTGGTGGACTTCCCTACCCCACCCTTTCCCGAAGCCACGGCGATGATGTTCGCAATGCTCTGAAGGGGCGCCAGCTGGCCCTGGGGCTGCTGGGGCTCGATGCGCCAGTCGAGGGTAAGCTGAAGCTGCTCCGGGGCCACCACCGGGGCTAGCGCCTCGCGCAGGGTTCGCTGCCAGTAGCCCAGCGCCCCCGCCAGGGGATAGGGGAAGGTCAGGTGCACGCGCACCGCGGGCCCGTCCTCAAGGGTAAGGGGGGTGATCCCGCTTAAGGTGGTGTGGGAGAGGAGAGGGGCGTCCGTCAGGGGATCGACCACCCCCGCCAAGCAGGCGTGCACCTGTTGCTCGTCCACCGAGGCCATGGCCTGCTCCTTCACTGCGCAAAGCGGGGCAGTATAGGCTGCAGCGGCCCCGCCAGCGAGGGCTCAGGGTGCAATGGCCATCGCCCCTAGGTATGCTCTCGCGCCAGTCCCCTGCTTGGAGTATGACCGCGCCATGGCCGCCGCGCCCCGTACCCTATTTGTCACCAGCGCCCTGCCCTACGCGAGTGGCGATATCCACTTCGGGCACCTGCTGGAGCACATCCAAACCGATATCTGGGTGCGCTTTCAAAAGCTGAAGGGGCATCGGGTGATTTACTGCTGCGCCGACGACAGCCATGGCACCCCCATGATGCTCACGGCAGAGCGGCTCGGGGAACCGGCGGAGGCCCTGGTGGAACGCTACCGCGCCGCCCACGCGGAGGACCTCGCAGCCTTTCACGTTGACCACGACATCTACTACACGACCCACAGCGACGAAAACCGCGCCTGCGCGGAGCTGATTTTCGAGCGTTGCCGCGAAGCCGGGCTGATCTTCACCCGGGAAGTCTCCCAGTACTTCGACCCGGAAAAGGGCATGTTCCTCGCCGACCGCTTCCTGAAGGGCACCTGCCCCCGCTGCGGCGCCGAGGACCAGTACGGCGATAATTGCGAGAAATGCGGGGCCACCTATGAAGCCACGGAGCTGAAGAACCCTCGCTCGACCCTTTCCGAGGCGACCCCCGAACTCCGAAGCTCCGAGCACTACTTCTTCGACCTTGGAAAGCAGCAGGCCTTCCTGGAAGGCTGGACCCAAAAGGGGACGCTCCAGCCCGAGGTCGCCAACAAGATTAAGGAGTGGCTGGGCGCCGGCCTCCGAGCCTGGGACATCAGCCGGGATGCCCCCTACTTCGGCTTCCAAATCCCGGGCAGCGACAACAAGTACTTCTACGTTTGGCTCGATGCCCCCATTGGCTACATGGCTGCGCTCAAGAAGTTGGTGGCCGAAGGCCGGAGCCAGGGCGTGGGCTTTGAGGATATTTGGGCCGCGGACAGCACGGCGGAAGTGCACCACTTCATCGGCAAGGACATCGTGAACTTTCACACCCTGTTCTGGCCCGCCATGCTCGAGGGCGCGGGTTTCCGCACCCCCACCCGGATTCACACCCACGGCTTCCTCACCGTGGACGGCACCAAAATGTCCAAGAGCCGGGGCACCTTCATCAACGCCAGCACCTACCGGGAACACCTCGATCCCGAGTACCTGCGCTACTACTTTGCCGCGAAGCTCGGGCCGAACACGGATGATATCGACCTATCCCTTGATGACTTCGTGGCCCGGGTCAACGCCGATCTCGTCGGCAAGGTCGTCAATATCGCCTCCCGCTGCGCGGGCTTCCTTCACAAGCAACATGGCGGACGCCTTGGGGCGAAGATCGCCGATGAAGCGCTCTGGGCCGAAGCCCAGGCCGCCCTTGGACCCATCGGCGAGGCCTTTGAAGGCGGCGAATACGCCAAGGCCGTGCGCCTCATCATGGCCCTCGCGGATCGAGCCAACCAATATATCGATGCGGAAAAGCCCTGGGTGCTGGCCAAGGATCCCCAGCAGGCCCAGGCGGTGCAGAATGTCTGTACCCTCGGCCTCAATCTCTTCCGCGTGCTGATGACGGCCCTGAAGCCCGTGCTCCCGAAAATGGCCGAAGCCGCCGAGGCCTTCCTGGCTGTTGAGCCCCTAAGCTGGGAAGACGGCCAGCGCTGGCTGGGCGACCATCCCATCAAGCCCTTTAAGCCCTTAAAGACGCGCCTGGAGCGGAAGGCCGTGGACGCCATGGTGGAGGCGAGCAAGCCCGCCCCCGCCCCGGAAGCGAAGGCCCCGGAAGCGAAGGCCCCCGTGGCAAAGACCGCCGCGGCGCAGGAAGGCGCCGATGCCTTCATCACGATTGATCAGTTCGCGGCGCTGGACCTGCGCGCCGCCCAGGTGCTCAAGGCGGAAACGGTGGAGGGCGCCGATAAGCTCCTGCGCCTCACCCTCGACGTCGGCCCCCTGGGCCAGCGCCAGGTGCTCTCGGGCATTCGCGCCGCCTACGAACCCGGCGACCTTGAGGGGCGCTTCGTGGCGCTGCTGGCAAACCTCGCCCCCCGGAAGATGCGCTTTGGCGTTTCCGAAGGCATGGTGCTGGCCGCGGGCCCCGGGGGAAAGGACATCTTTCTCCTGAGCCCCGATAGCGGCGCCACCCCCGGCATGGAGATCTCCTAGGTCCCATGAGCGAGCCCCTGCTCTCCGCCCTCGCCGAGACCCCCTGGCTCGCGGTGCAGGGGAGCGCCCTGCTCCTCCTTCTGACCTTGCCGACGACCCCCCGGGACGCCCTGACCCTGGTGCGCCCGGTCGCTCTGGCGCTACTCCTGGCGGGCCTAGGTGGGCGCGCCCTCGCGAGCCTTGGCCTGGGTGCGCAGCCAAGCGCTGCCGTGGGGCTGCCGCTGCTGGCGGGGCTGGCGGGGGCCCTCGCCCTGAAACTTTCCAAGCCCCTGGGGGCCGCCGCGCCCAATCGGCCCTTGATCGTGCTCTCCCCGGCGCTCCTACTCTGGGCCTTCGCCGGCGCCGAGGCCACGACGACCTGGGGAACGCTGCTCCTCCTGCCCCTGTTGCTCGGCGCCAGCCTCCCCATACTTTCCGCGCTCTTTGCGCGCCTTGAGGGCAACGCAACGCCCTCCCTGGCCCCTCGCCTTTGGGCGCTGACGATCCTCACCCTCGCCCTCCAAGGGGTGACCGCGTGACCGGCCTCGCCACGAGCCTCGCCCTAGTGCTGGTCGGCCTCGCCGCCCTCTTCACGCTGGCGCGGGAAGAAAAGCGGCGGATGGCCCGGGAGGCCGAAACCCTGGAGGCGCAGGTTCATGCCCTCCTTCCCCAAACCCAGTGCGGCCACTGCGGCTATGCCGGGTGCCGCCCCTATGCCAAGGCCGTGGTGGACGGTGCGCCGGCCACGCTCTGCGCCCCCGGGGGCCAGGAGGGCGCGGATCAGCTTGCTCGGGTGCTCGGGCGGCCCCTGGCGCCCCTGGAGGCGCCAACGCCTTCACCCCTCGTGGCAGTGATTCGGGAGGAGGAATGCATCGGCTGCACGAAGTGCATCCAAGCCTGCCCCGTGGACGCGATTCTGGGAGCGGCCCAGCGCATGCACAGCGTGGTCGAGAGCTGGTGCACGGGCTGTGATCTCTGCGTGGACCCTTGCCCCGTAGACTGCATTGACCTGATCCCGCGGAGCGCTGCGCCGTGATGCCCTGCATTCACTGCGGCGCCTGCGTGCCCGTGTGCCCCAAGGGGCTGTGGCCGAATCAGCTTTACGAAGCGCTGGCGCAGGGGGACCTGGCCCGCGCGGAGGCGCTAGGCCTTGCGCGCTGCGGCGCTTGCCGCGCCTGCCAGGACCACTGCCCGAGCGCCCTACCCCTCACGGCACGCTTTCGCGAAGGGCAGCAGCACGTGCTGCGCTGGACCGAAACGAAGACCCGCGCCGCCGAAGAGGCGCGGCAAGCGGCGCAGCGCTATGAAGCCCGGGAAGCCCGGCTTCAGGCCGCCGAGGCCGAGGCCCTCGAAGCGAAGCGCCAGCGCCGGGCGGAAGCCAAACGACGGGCCGAGGCCAGGCGGCCTGCCGACAGCGGGACCGGTGGGCGACAGGACGCACAGCGCGCGGCCCTGCAGCGGGCCATGGATAAGGCTCGAGCGGAGGGGCGCCAGGACGACCTGGCTCGGCTCACCGCCGCCCTGGCCGCCCTGGGAGACGCCCCATGAGCCGCGCGTCCGTGCCCAAGCTCATGATGGTCGTGCTCCTGGCCACCGTCCCCGCCGCAATCCTACGCTTCACCCAGGAGGGTCCAGCCCTAGCCCTTCAGCTCCTCGCGGGCCCGATCGGCGCCCTGGCCGGGGAAGCCCTGCTGCGCCGCAGCGCCGCAAGCCTTAAGGACGGCAGCGCGCTACTCACCGGGTGGCTGCTCGCCCTCGCCTTACCGGCCAGCGCCGGCGCCGCCCTTGCGGCCCTGGCCGGCGGCCTCGCCATTGCGCTCGGCAAAGCGCCTTTCGGAGGGCTCGGGCGCAACCCCTTTAACCCCGCCATGGTGGGCTACGCGGCCCTTCTCCTGCTGTTCCCCCTTGCCTCCGTGGATGGGATAAGCGGCGCCACGCCCCTGGCTGCCCTCGCCAACCGCGAAGGCCTGACGGTTTCCGAGTGGGTTAAGGCCCAGCCGGGGCCCTGGGGCACGGGAGAGGGTCTGGCCCTATCCCTGGCCTTCCTCGCCGGAGGCGCGGCGCTGCTGCTTCGTCGCGCCATCCCCTGGCAGGCCCCCGCGGGCTTCCTCCTCGGCCTCCTCGGGGCCGCGGTGCTGGCCTATGACGGCGGGGGCTCCCACAGCGCCGGCCATCCCCTCTTCCACCTCTTCTCCGGCAGCGCAATGTTCGCAGCCCTTTTTATTATCACGGACCCGGTGAGCGGGGCCCATACGCCTCCGGGGCGCCTCGCCATGGGCGTCCTTGCCGGCGTCCTCACCGTGCTCTTTCGAAGCCAGGGCCCCTTTCCCGATGGCGTCGCCTTCGCCGTGCTCCTTGCAAACGGCGCGGGGCCAGCCTTGGACGCCATGGCAGAAGGGAGGCGCCAAACCCGTGCCTAGGTCTTCGGCCCTACTGCTGATGCTCCTAATACTCGGGAGCACCCTCGCCCTGGAGAGCCTGGGCCAAGCCACGGCAGGCCCCCGCGCGGCCTGGGCGCGCTGGCGTGACGATGCGCCCCTGCGGAGCCTCGCGGGCACCGAGGCCCTCAAGTCCCTGACCCTCGAGGCATCGGGCGCCCCGTCTGCGTCCCTGCGCTGCACCCCGACTCCGGCGCTCCTGGTCACCACCCAGGGAGAGGGCTGGGGCGGGCCCCTTATCCTGCTCTCGCGCTTTGAGGGCGACCCCGAAGGCGAAGCCCATCGCGTGCTAAGGCACGAAGAAACCCCCCGCTATGGTGGGCGCTACCTCCACCCCCGGAGCGACCTTGCCGGCCTTGATGGCTGGACCGGGGCAACGATCACCGCCCGGGCTCTGCGGGCGACGCAGGACCAGGCCCGCGCCCTTTTTCAGGATCGGCGCGCGGAGTTTTTTGCACGCTGCGAGGCCAACCCCTAATGCTGCGCGTCCCCGTGCCTCCCGCCCTATGCTGGCTGCCCCCCATACTGCTCGGCAGCGCCCGGCTCCTTGACGCCCTGGTGCTCAGCCTGCTCCTGGGGCTCTTGCTCGGCATCCTTGCGCCGCTACATCGTCGCCTCGGCCCGGGCCTGGCCCCGGCCATCGCCCTGATGACCCTGGGCACCGCCGCAGGAGGCCTCGCCCAGCTCGGCATCGGCGCCCTGGGGGTTTTCCCCCTGCCCCCGGCCCTGCTTCTTTTGGGGGCCCTCAGTGCAAGCCTCCTAGCCCTGTCTTCGGGATCGCAGGTGCCGATGTTCGGCCGCCCAGGCGTTTCCTGGCTTATGGCCTGGAGCGCCCTCGCCGCCCTGCGCGAAGGCCTAGGGGCAGGCACGCTGGGGGCTGGCTTGCCCCTTGGGCCGCTTTGGGAAAGCAGCGCCCCGCCCCTGCTGCCTTTCCTCCAAAGCAGCGCTGGGGCGCTCATGAGCCTTGCTCTTCTGGCGAGCTTTGGCCCCCGCAAGGCAAGCCCTCCCCCATCGCAAGACACCCTGACGGAGCAGGTCGCCGCCCGCCGGGTTCGAGTCACAGGACCGGTGAAATGAATAAAACCAAGCGTGAAGCCATCTTTGCTCGGCTCCAGGAGGCCATCCCCGAGCCCACCACGGAGCTTCTTTACGACACGCCCTTCCAACTGCTCATCGCCGTGATTTTGTCCGCCCAGGCTACGGACGTGAGCGTGAACAAGGGCACGCGCACCCTGTTCCTCGCAGCCCCAGATGCCGCCGCCATAGCAAAGCTCGGCGTCGAGGGGGTTAGCCGCCATATTCGGCACATCGGACTCTTCAACAGCAAGGCGAAGAACGTCGTGGCGACCTGCGAGATTCTGCTGCGGGACTACGGGGGCGAGGTACCGCGGGATCGGAAGGCTTTGGAAGCCCTCCCCGGGGTGGGTCGGAAAACCGCCAACGTCGTGCTCAACACGGCCTTCGGGGAACCCACCCTCGCGGTCGATACGCATATCTTTCGCCTGGCTAACCGCATCCCCCTGGCCAAGGGAAAGACCGTGCGGGCCGTGGAAGATGGCCTCATGAAGCACATCCCCAAGGCCTACCTGAAGGATGCGCACCACCTCTTGATCCTACATGGGCGCTACGTCTGTACCGCGCGCAAGCCCCGCTGCGGGGCCTGCGTGCTGTTTGATTTGTGCGAATTTAAGGGCCGCTTTGCCGCAGCGGAGGACGCCGGCGAGGCACCCTAGGGCGCCCCGCCGGGAACGGACGCGCTTACTTGGCGCCGTAGCGCGCCGCGCGGGTGCGGAGGCGGAGGCTGTTCAAGCGAATGAAGCCTGCGGCATCTTTCTGGTCGTAAGCGCCGGCGTCATCCTCGAAGGTGACCACGGCTTCGTCGTAGAGGCTATCGGTCTCGCTGCGGCGACCGAGAATCCGCACCTGGCCCTTGTAGAGCTCGAGGCGCACTTCCCCGTTCACCGTTGCCTGGGAGGCGTCGATGAGCGCCTGGAGGCATTCCCGCTCCGGGGCAAACCAATAGCCGTTGTAGATGAGCTCGGCGTAGCGCGGCATCAGGCTGTCCTTGAGGTGCGCCACCTCCCGGTCGAGGGTGATGGACTCAATGGCCCGGTGCGCCTTGATCAGAATCGTGCCTCCGGGCGTTTCATAGCAGCCCCGGGACTTCATGCCGACGTAGCGGTTTTCCACCATATCGAGCCGGCCCACGCCATGGGCACCCCCGAGCTCATTGAGCCGCGTGAGCAGCGCCGCCGGGCTTAGGGCTTCATCGTTGATGGCGACGGGATCGCCCTTCTCGAAGCGGATCGTGAGCACCTCCGGCGTATCCGGCGCCTTTGCCGGAGACGTGGTCATGCGCCACATGTCCTCCTGGGGCGCGACCCAGGGATCTTCAAGCTCGCCGCCCTCAAAGGAGATGTGAAGCAGATTCGCATCCATGGAATAGGGGGGCTTGCTGTCGAGCTTTTTCTGATCCACGGGGATCTGGTTCAGTTCGCAGAAGCGCATGAGCGACTCCCGGGAGTTCAGATCCCACTCCCGCCAGGGGGCAATGACCTTAATGTCGGGATTCAGGGCGTAGGCATTCAGCTCGAAGCGAACCTGATCATTCCCCTTCCCAGTGGCGCCGTGAGCGATGGCGTCGGCGCCGGTCTCGGCGGCGATTTCCACCAGCCGGCGAGAAATGAGGGGCCGGGCGATGGAGGTGCCCAGGAGGTACTCGCCCTCATAGAGCGCATTGGCCCGAAACATGGGGAACACGTAGTCGCGCACGAAGTCTTCCCGGAGATCTTCGATATAGATCTCCTTAGCACCCAGGTTCTGCGCCTTAGCCCGCGCCGGCTCCACCTCTTCCCCCTGACCGTAGTCCGCGGTGAAGGTGACCACCTCACAGCCGTATTCCGTTTGCAGCCACTTCAAAATGACCGAGGTATCTAGGCCCCCGGAATAGGCCAGCACGACTTTCTTAACCACTTTGTGCTCCTTGCTAAGGGGCGTTTGCCCAAACCCTGGCGGTGCCTTGCGGCGGGGCGCCTATGGTACCGAAAAGCCACAAGGAAGGCGCAGCCCCAATCCCAGGGTGCGCCTGTGCTAAGGTGCGATCATTCTTTCCGTCGGGATCGCGGCCCCCATGGACGCACCTTCGCAGGACGAGCCCCTCATCCCCCCGGGGCCCCGCATCGCTGATCGCTTTCGGGGTTTCCTCCCGGTGGTGATCGATGTGGAAACCGGCGGCTTCAACAAAGATACGGACGCGCTGCTCGAGATCGCCGCCGTTTTTTTGCGGGTGGAAGAGGACGGCACGCTGATTCAGGACGACGCCCTCACCCTGCACGTCGAACCCTTTGAGGGCGCCAACATCGAGCAGGCTGCCCTCGACTTTACGGGGATTCAGCCCTTCAGCGCCCTCCGGGGCGCGGTCCCGGAGCGGGAAGCCCTCACCACCCTATTCCGGGCCGTCCGCCAGGCCCTGCGTCAAAGCGATTGCAACCGCGCCGTGCTCGTGGGGCACAACGCCCACTTCGATCATGGGTTTATGCAAGCCGCGGCGCAGCGTCAGGATCTTAAGCGCAATCCCTTCCATCCCTTTTCGAGCTTCGACACCGTGACCCTCGCGGGCCTGGCCTACGGCCAAACGGTGCTCGCCCGCGCCTGCCAAGCGGCAGGCATCGCCTTCGACAGCCGGGCGGCGCATTCCGCCCTGTACGATGCGCAAAAAACCGCGGAGCTGTTCTGCGCCATCGTCAATCGCTGGCACGGGGCCCTAGGCTGGCCGCAGGAACAAATTCGCGATTGACAATCGTTCTCATTCCGGCATGCTAATCCCATCAGCGACGGGAGCTTTGCATGTTGGTGTGTCTCTGCAATGCCGTAAGCGAAGGCCGCATCCGGGAAGCGATCCGGGAAGGCGCGGCGAGCTTCGAAGCCTTACAGGAACGGCTGGCCGTCGCCACCTGCTGCGGTAAATGTGCGGAGGACACCTGTGCGCTCCTCGCGGAAGAAACCGTCGCCCATCGAGGCGCCGCCCTGGCTTACGAAGCCGCGCCGCTCCGCTCCTAAGGGTCCGCTGGGGACGCAAATACGAAGTCCTATCATTACCCCTTTCATTATCATTTCCTTTTAAAAACAAACACTTGAAGCTTAATCAGGGCTAAGGCAGACTGGCGCCCTTGGTTATTGCTGACCCCAGCTTTTTGGGGCAACCCAACGGTAAGGAGCCGCCCATGAAAGGCGACGCAGAGGTTCTCCGGTTCTTGAACAAGGCGCTCTACAACGAGCTTGTGGCCATCAACCAGTATTTCCTCCATTCCCGCATGCTGAAGGACTGGGGCTTCGAACAGTTGGCGGCGAAGGAATACGAAGAGTCCATCGACGAGATGAAGCACGCGGATCAGCTGACCCAGCGCATCCTCTTCCTTGAAGGGATTCCGAACCTGCAGGACCTTGGTCGGCTGCGCATTGGCGAGACGGTAAAGGAAATGCTCGAGGCGGACCTTGCCCTGGAGCACCAGGCCATTCCCGATCTCCGAGACGGCATCGCCCACTGCGAGGCGGTGCGGGATTACGTCTCCCGGGACCTCCTCGCCAGCATCCTTGATGCTGAGGAAGAGCACGTCGACTGGCTCGAGACCCAGCTGAAGTTGCTGAACAGCCTCGGGGAAGCGAACTTCCTCCAGTCCGCCCGCTAAGGCTAGGCCCCGCGAGGGCCCATCCCCAGACACAAAAAACCCGGCCGCAGCCAGGTTTTGTCGTTCTGGGGCGAGGGCTAGGCGGCCCCATCCTCCCCTTCCGGGGCTGCCGCCTGCGCCGCCGCTTCCACCAGCGGCTTCAGTTCGCCGCTGCTGTACATTTCCGTGACGATATCGCAGCCGCCCACGAGTTCCCCTTGCACCCAAAGCTGGGGGAAGGTGGGCCAATCCCCAAGCTTGGGCAGGTTTGCCCGGACATCGGGGTGGGACAGGACGTCTACGTAGGCGAAGGGCTGGCCGCAGGCCATGAGGGCCTGCACAGTCTGGGCGCTGAAGCCGCACTGCGGCGCCTGGGGCGACCCCTTCATGTAAAGAATGATGGGATTACTGGCGACCTGTTCGCGCAGCGTGTCCATAATGTCCATGGCGAGGATCTCCGGTCGAGACGGGGCCAAACCCCCGATTGGCACCAGTGTAGCGCGCCTGGGGGGCTGCGCTAAAGACCAACTGCATTTGTCGGAAAACTGAAGGGGCAGCCCATGGATTTCACAACCCGGCGGGAACGACGCGGCACCGCCGCTACCAAATGGGAAAAATACGCGGGGACGGACATCCTGCCCTTTTGGGTCGCGGATATGGAATTTGAAACCGCCGAGCCCATCCTCGAAGCCCTTCGCCGCCGCGTCGACCACGGAATCCTCGGCTATACCACCGTGCCCGAGACGCTCACGGAGGCGACCCTGGCTTTCCTCCAAGAACGTTATGGCTGGGCCGTGGACCCTAGCTGGATGGTCTGGCTCCCGGGCGTGGTTCCCGGCTTCAACCTCGCCTGCCGCTGCGCCGGCGAACCCGGGGATGAGGTCATGATGACGACCCCGGTCTACTACCCCTTCTTTGCCGCCCCGGAAAACGGTGGCCGGCAACGCATCGAAGTACCCCTAGTGCGAGAGGGAAGGGAGTGGGTCATGGACTTCGACGCGCTAGAGGCGGCGGTCACCCCCACCACGCGTCTCTTTCTCCTGTGCAATCCCCAGAACCCCACGGGGCGGGTATACCGCACCGAGGAGCTCGAAGCGCTGGGGACCTTCGCCGAACGTCACGATCTTTTGATCTGTAGCGATGAAATCCACGCCGAGTTGCTGTTAACGAAGGACCGCCCCCACCAGCCCATCGCCCAGCTCAGCGACACCCTGGCAGCGCGCACCATCACCCTCATGGCCCCGACGAAGACCTTCAATATCCCCGGCCTTCCCTGCGCCTTCGCCATCATTCCCGACGCTGCGCTCCGGCGCCGCTTTCGAGAAGCCCAGAGCGGCCTTGTGCCCAGCGTAGGCCCCCTGGCCTACGCCGCGGCCGAGGCGGCCTATCGCCACGGAGAGCCCTGGCGCCAGGGCCTTCTCGCCCAGCTTCGGGAGAATCACGAAAAGGTGCAGGCCGCCGTGGCGGCCCTTCCCGGGGTCGAAACCACCCCGGTGGAAGCCACCTGCCTCGCCTGGCTCGATGTGCGCGCGCTGGAACTCACCGATCCCCCGGCGCACTTTGAGGGGCACGGCCTGGGCCTCTCCCCCGGGGAGCCCTTTGGGGATGGGAACTTCCTTCGCCTGAACTTCGGGTGTAGCCCCGCCCTCCTCGCGGAGGGGCTCGAGCGCCTCGCCGCGGGGGTCGCTGCCGCCGGCAATGGCCGGGGGCCTAGCGCCTAGCTGCCGCGGCCGCTTCCACGGCGGCGCGAAGGGTTTCATCCTCCGCCAGCACGGCGGCGAAGGGTTCCGCATCGAGCTCGAGAAGATCCGCGAAGCCCGCCGCCACCACGGTGGCGTTACGGGGCTGACCATCGAGTAGGGCCAGCTCCCCGAAGAAATCGCCGGAACCCAGGAGCACGGGGCCCGCATCCGTGAGAACTTTGAGCGCCCCGCTCGAGATAAAGAACATGCTGTGCCCCGCCTCCCCGGCTGTCACCACCGCCTCCTCGGGCAGCACGAGGCGAGGCCTTAGAGCCTCCGCAAGACGGGCCAGCTGAGCCTCCGATAGATGGGCGAACACGCTCACCTTCGCGAGCAAGCGCTTGGGGTCCAAGCCCAAATCCAGGGGCAGCTGATCCAGCGCCGCTTCCTCCGCCTGGAGCGTCGCGCACAAATCCCGGTGCGCCTCCGGGGTGAGCACCCCATCCCGGAGCATGGTCTGATAGCGCTGCCCCTCAAGGCGAAGGGCCCCCCGTTCCAGAAAGCGCTGCGCGAGGTGCGCTGCGTAGTCCGGATACTGACCGCGCAGCCCCGCTAAAGCCTCCCCCACGGCCTGGGCTCGGGCCTCAAAGGCGGCTGCCAGTGCCTTCGCAGCGGCGGCGGGCATGAGCGCCTGGAGCCGCGGTAGGCTGCTTTCCCGAACATCGGTCAAGGCAAGCTCCGTCGCTGCCAAGCGCTCGAAGCGATCCCGCACCTGGGCACTTAGGGGCCCAAGCCAGCCCAGGCGCCGCTGAAGGGCCAGGGCCAGGCGAAAGCGCCAGTCAAAGGACAGGTTCCCGGCGAGGGACCGCTCCCACCCCGGAAGGCCCTGGCCCCGAAGGCCATCCTGAAGATCCTCGAGCTTCTGCGTCACCGCGCGGTATACCGGTGAGGCCAGGAAGCCCTCCTCAAACTGCTGGGTATAGGCCCGCTGCTCCCGCGCGGCGAGATTGGCCAGACCCAAGCGCACCCAAGCGTCCTCTGACAATGCTTCCCCCGTGCTCAGGCCCTGGATCGCCGCTTCGCTGCGTTGGTGATAGGCACCGCTGACGGTGGACACGATTTCCGGTGCCGTCGCCTGCCGCGAAGCGATGGCCTCCACGGACTGGGAGATCTCCTCCAGGGCGCCAGCGAGTGCCCGATCGCGCAGGGCTCGATCCTCCGCGCTGAGCGCGTCGAGGCGGAAAAAGCGAATCAAAAGCCCAACGGTGGGCGCATTCAAAAAGAGGGTGAAAAGCACGAAGCCAGTAACCAGAACGCCGATGAACTGCTGCACCTCCGGCGCGAAGCGGCTGTCCTCCAGGACAATCAGCGCAAGGGCGAGGGATACGGCTCCGCGAAGCCCACCCCAGAACATCACCGCCTTAAAGGCCGTGGACACCTGCTGGGCGAGGCGGAGCTTGCCGAGGAGGGGCAGCAGACCAAAGATGATAAGCACCCGCCCCCCGAGGGCCGCGGCCACCAGCACGGCCAACCAGAGTCCCTGCTCCGCCGTGAAATTGGCTAGAAGCCCGGGCACCGCAAGGCCCACCAAAAGGAAGATCAGAGAGTTGGCCCAGAAGCCAAGCTGCTCCCAGGTTTCGTGAAGCCCATGCCAGTGCTCCGGCGACAGCACGCTGGGGCCCCGAGCACTCACCACCAACGCGGCGGTCACCACGGCCATGACCCCGGAGACGTGAAGATAGTGCTCCCCGAGCAGGAAGGCGAGGTAGGCCAGGGCTACGGTCAAACTGCGCTCCGCCAGGGCCTCTCCGCCAAGGCGCGCCAAGAGCGCAACGAAGGCCCGGCCCATCACCAGGCCCACGGCAATGCCTCCGAGGAATACGCGGAGAAAATCAAGCACGCCCGTGGCGACGGTGGGCGCCGATCCCTCCGTGAGGATGGCTGCCAGGAGCGTGAAGAGGACGATCGCCGTGGCATCATTAAAAAGGCTTTCCCCTTCCACGAGAATCGCCAAACGCTTAGGCGCCCCCACTTCCTTAAAGATGGCGACCACCGCCACGGGGTCCGTGGCGGAGCAAATGGCCCCCAGCATCAGGCACGCCACAAGCCCCACTCCGGAGACGGCGGCGAGGCTCGCGCCGATGAGCACGGTGGACAGCAGCAGCCCAAACACCGCCAGAAACACAATCGGCGCGAGATCTTCCAGAAGACGGCGCACATTCATGGCAAGGGCGGCTTCAAACACCAGGGCAGGCAGAAAAACAAAGAGCACCGCATCGGCGGTGATTTCTAGGCGATGCAGGGCCTGGAAGAAATCACTGACCCCGGGAAGGTGGAGCGCCTCGAGGCTATGGGCACCCACCCCGAGCCCAATCCCTACCAGCGCAAGGAGCACGGTAAAGGGAAAGGCCAGGCGCCGGGCCACGGGGACCATGAGCACCGCGAGGGCAAGGAGACTTGCTAAGCCAAGAACCGTCGACCACACGCCAGCTTCGTGCATCTGAACTCCTCCCAAGCTTCCTTCCGCACAGCCCCAGGGAAACACACCTTCGGCAAAAGCCCAAGCGCAAAGCGCCCCGAGGGCTTATCATGCCCCCGGGGAAAGTTGTCAGAGGGTGGCAATGATGGTGCAGAAAGGGGACGAAAAATCCGGGGGCGTGCTCCTCGAAATGCTTCTCGTGATTATCTTGGGGTCGACCCTCGGGGTCATCATGGCCCTGGCCTCAAGCTATTTTGTCCTCGGGGTTGGGGCCCTGGGGAAGCTGCGCGGAAGCGCCCCTGCCTTCCTACCGGAAGCGCTTCAAGCCCTAAGCCCCTTCGCGCCCCTGCTAACCCTCATGCTTGCCGCGGGGGCAGTGCTCCTCGTTCGCAGACTCTTTTCCATAACTCGATGGCATGGCCCGGCGGACTCAATTCTGGCGGCGCACCAAAGCGGAAATACGCTAGACGTGAAGGCCGGCCTTGGCTCCACCCTCGCCGCTTTCCTCTCCGCCGGGGGCGGCGCCTCCGTGGGGCAGTATGGACCCCTGGTCCATTTCGGGGCGACGGTCGGGGCCCTCGTAGCCAAGCTCGGCCGCACCCGGGTGCGCGCGGACACCTTTCTTGGCTGCGGAGTCGCCGCCGCCATCTCCGCGGGCTTCAACGCGCCTCTGGCGGGCATGGTGTTCGCCCACGAAGCGATCCTGCGTCACTATTCCTGGCGCTCCATCGCGCCCATCTCCATCGCGTCCATCGCTTCCTCCGCCACGGCTCAGCATTTCTTCGGGGGCGCCGTGGTCTTCTCCGTTGAACCGGTCCCCTTCGCCCTGATCGAGGTCATGCCCTTCGTACTCATCGCTGGCCCGCTGGCAGGGCTGACGGCCGTGGCCTTTCTCCACAGCGTCCGCAGCGTTGCCCGCTGGGCGCCAAAAAGCGGGCTGGGGCCCGAACGCAACATTCTGCTCGCGGCGCTCCTCTGCGGACTGCTTGGCATGGCCGTTCCCGAAGTGCTTGGCCTCGGCACCGGCGTGGTGAACGACGCCATCAACGGCCAGTTCGCTCTGGGCACGCTGGTGGTGTTGCTGCTAGCCAAGCTCGCCGCCAGCGCCCTTTGCCTGGGGCTTGGGTTCTACGGCGGCATCCTATCGCCGGCCCTTTTTGTGGGCGCCAGCCTCGGTGCCGGTTTCGCCGCCGCCCTCACGGGCTTCGGCTTTGAGGTCGCTGCCCCCGTGCTCACCATCGCCGCCATGGTCGCCGTGGGCGGCGCCGTCATCGGCGCTCCCATCGCTGCCATTCTCATCGCCCTAGAGATGACCGGCAGCTATCCCTACGCCGTTGCGGCCTTGCTGACCGTCACCTTGGCTGCCCTCGTGTCCCAGCGCCTCTTCGGCCTGTCCTTCTTCGATCGTCAGCTGATGGATCGGGAGATCAACATTCAGGCCGGTCGCCAAACCATCGCTCTTCAAGAGCAGACCGTGGGCCCGCTCGTTACACAGGCCTACCTAGCCCTCCCCCCCGACACCCCCGTCGCCGATGCTCTCGCGGCCATGGGCGACGCTGGCGTGACGGAGTGCTACGTGCTTTCAGCCGATGGCATGCTGACGGGCAAGGCCAACCTGCATCAGCTCTTGGGCGCGAATGACGCGCAACGTACCCTGTACACGGTGATGAGTCGGGACATGCTGGTGCTTGGATCCACGCAAAGCCTGCTAGAGGCCATGGAAGCCATTACGGACTTCGTCGGGGAAAGCGTGCCGGTTTGCGAGCCCGGCGCTGGGGAAGGGAGCCCGGGCCGCTTCCTCGGGGCGGTCGCCGAGGGCGACCTCTTCGCGGCCTACCTCACCGTGACCCGCTCCGTTTACCACCTTGAGCATAGCTAGGGAGGCCGGGCCATGGTCAGTGCGCGCCAGCGGCGAATTTACGAAATCCTGGAAAAAAGCGGCGGCTCCAGTGACTGGGCCAGCAAGCTTTGCGACAGCTTCCTCGCCGGCCTCATCGTCCTCAATCTCATCGCCATTTCCCTGGAGTCCGTGGACCGTCTGGCCGAGCTTTACCATCCTTATTTCCTGGCCTTTGAACTGTTTTCCGTGGTGGTTTTTAGCCTCGAGTACGTCCTCCGACTCTGGGTCGCCCCGGCCAGCCGCCAGGCAAAATCCCCCCTTCAAGCGCGGCTTCGCTACGCCTTCAGTTTCCATGGCCTGGTCGACGTGGCGGCGATCCTCCCGTCCTTAATCGCCTTCTTCGCCACCGGCGCGGATCTCCGGTGGCTACGGGTCCTGCGCATGCTTCGCCTGTTCAAAATTTCCCACTACAACTCGGCCCTGGAGGACCTGATCTCCGCCCTTCGCCAGGAGCGCAGTTCCTTCGCCGCCGCGCTTTACCTCTTTCTCATCGCGTTCTTTATCGCGAGCACCCTCATGCATCTCGCTGAGCGCACGCTTCAACCCGAGCATTTTGGGTCCATTCCGGAGGCCATGTGGTGGTCCATCATTACCCTGACCACCGTTGGCTACGGCGACGTTTCCCCCGTATCTATCCTCGGCAAGATCATCGGCGGAGGCACCGCGCTCATGGGGGTCTGCACCGTGGCGCTCCTCACGGGGATCATGGCCAACGCTTTCGCTAATCAGGTGCAAGGCCGGCGGACAATCTTCGAGGCCGAGGTGGCTCACGCGCTGGAGGATGGCACCATCACGGAAGACGAACAGCGGCTCCTTGAGGAGTTACGGGCCCGTTTTGATTTCAGCGAAGAGTACGCCCGGGCCATTATTGATTTGACCCGAGAGAAGCTTGAGGACGGGAGCGGAAAGCCGCCGAGCGCCGGCGCCTAGGGATTCCGCCGGGGCGCGAGGGGCGCCACCAGTCCCGCCGGCGCCTCACTCACGCCGAGGGTGCGAAGGATGATGCTTCGCAGCACCGCCAGGATCCCCGCATTCATTCCCCCGAGCTCGGTAAGGAGGCGCTCCAGGGGAATGGCCAAGGCATTCACGGACCCCCCTAGCGCAACTTCGAAGGGGGGTAGGCGGGAGAGCCCCCGGGCGAGCCCCAACACCGTACCCGGCCCCCCAAAGACGCGCTGCTCTCCGACCTGAAAAATCACCGCGCCGTGGGTCAGCACGAGCGCCTGGCCATGGGAGAACAGCGCTTGCTTGAGGGATTTTTCCTCGGTGAGCGCGAGGGTGTCGAGCTTAGGATTAAGCACCAGCTTGAGCAGAAGAAACTCCGGCACGGAAAGCGCGTGCCCCTCCTGCTGCAGCGTGTGCTGGAGCTGGGCCCGGCTTCGTCCCAGCATGAGACGATCGAGGGGCACCTTGAAGGGCTCGGTTGCGCTCAAGCTCCCCTGCCGGGCCTGATTCCAAAGGCTCAGTTCGAGCATGGCGCCATGGAAAAGGGCCTGCACCGCTGCCTTCTGGCCGTCCAGGGTCTGGCGAAGGCCCGCAGCAGGAATTTCAAGGAGCGTCGCCGGCCCCTCGGCTCGAGCCGTGGCGCCCCGCACGCCGCCTCGCAGGATGGCCTGCTCCCCGAAGGCTTCCCCGGCGCCAGGCCGTCCGAAAACCGCCCCATTCTCTCCGTCCACCATGGCCATGCGCCCGGCCTCCACCAGGTAGAGGCAATCCGCCGGCGCCCCGGCTTCAAAGAGCACCGCCCCCTCGCCAAGGGTAAGGCGATGGAAGCCGCCCTGCCCCTCTAGGGGAACGCGTTCTATGCCGCCTGCTGTCATGGCCGTCTCTCCGATCCCTTGAGGAGTGGTATGGTGACGCACGGTTTTCCTGCGCCGCCGCGGCGCCTACCGGGGGATCATACGACGATGTCGCTGCCTCGCGCTGCTGCCCTCACTGTCCTTACCCTGCTCCTCAATGCCTGCGGCGGCGGAGGCGCTGGCGGCGGCAGCACGCCCCCCGCCACCCCCTCACCGCCGCCGCCCCCCGCCCTTGCCACCCTTTCTGGCGTCTTGGCTGAGGGCCAGGCCCTGGGGAACACCGTGGTCTCCCTACACAGCGCCGCGGGCACGGAGCTAACGCGAAGCACCACGGGGGCCGACGGCGCGTACACCCTGCGCATCCCCAGCACCGCTGCTGCACCCCTCGAGTTGCGGGGGGCAGGACTTCGAGCGCTCCTGCCCCAAATCCCCAGCGCCGGCGGCAGCGCCACGGCCCACATCAATCCGATCACGGAAGCGGTGCGCGCCTCCCTGGCGGAATCGTCCCCCACGACCCTGTCCGCCCTGACCATCGCCGGTAATGCTTTCCTCGAGCAAGCCCTTGGCCCCGTGCCCTACGGGCGCTTCGCCAGCGACCCGGCCTTTCGAGCCCGCAATGCCGACCAAGGCGGCAGTGCTGCCGATGTGCTCCTCGACGCCCTCGCCGTGCTCGCCGGCGCCGAAAGAAACACCCTAACCGTTGCCCTGGGCCGCTGGGCCGAGGACGGCTCAGGCCCGGGGGACAACCCCGCCTTACCGCTGTTGCTGGCCTATGGTCTCCTTCAGGGGGGAAACGCCCCGGAGGTCCTCGCCGACCGGTTCGCCGAGCTCAACCTTGAGGCACCCTTAAACGACCCTAACGTTGATCAAGCGGAGGCCTTGCTCGCCCTTAGCAGCGACGTCCCCCTGGGCCTTACCGCCCTTCCCCTTAACGGCACCCTCTTGACCCTAGCCACCCTGAACGGAGAAGGCGCACCCGCGCCCGCTGCGGCCATCGCGCCGCTCCTCGCGACCTTTGAGGACGCCCTCACCGATCTCGTGCTCACGGCCGTCGTGGATCCGGAGCGGGATCGGGAGCTCCTCGCGCGCACCGCCAGCGCCGCGGAGCGCTTCGGCCGGCTGCTCGCGCCGCTTCCTCCCGAAGGCTTGGCCACGCCGAGCAATGGACCCCTCCTCGCCCTTGCGCTGGGGGCCAGCGCTGTGGGGGGGAGCCTCCTGACGGACTTGCTGGCGGGGCCCGCCGACGCGCTTCCGGCCCCCTTGGACGTCAGCACCCGCGCCGAAGCCGAGGCCGCCCTTCAGGGCCTGCTCGCTGACGCACCGGAGCTGGCGGCGGTGGCCGATTTGGACGGCGACGGCACCCCCTTCGCCGAGGACGCCTTTCCCTTCGATCCCGAGGAAGCGCTCGACAGCGACAACGACGGCCTTGGGAATAATGCCGATCCGGACGACGACGGTGACGGCATCGCCGATACGGATGACAGTGACCCCCTAGATCCCACCCGAGCGGCCCCCGTGGTGCAGTTTTCCGCGAGCGCCCTCGAGGCCCCGGCCCCCGCCACCCTGACCTTCGACGCCAGCGCTAGCCTTCCCGGCACGGCCAATGATCGCTTTGAGCGCTTCGCCTGGGACTTCGGTGACGGCGAGGGCGGCCTAGGGCAGCTCATTTCCCATACCTACAGCGCCGCAGGAACCTACACGGTCTCCCTAACCGTGGGTAACAGCGCTGGCCTAAGCGCCAGCGGCCAGGCGACGATAAGCATTCTCCCCGGCGTCGCCAGCGCGAGCATCAGCGGTTTCGTGGAGATCGCCAGCTCCAACAATGTCGATTCGGATCTGAACGACCCGGACAGCATCGTCACCCCCAATAACCGTCTTGCCGATGCCCAATCCATTGCCACCCCCACCCAGCTCGGCGGGTACCTGAACGTGCCCCGGGGGGGCGCTTCAGGCCCCCTGTTTGCGGCGGGGGACGCCATCGACTATTTCCGCTTCGATGCGGCCGGGGGCGAGGTCATCGACCTCAACATCGCCGACAAGGACGCCCTGGATATCGATCTCTATCTCCTCACCCTCGACGGCGCGGAGGTGGACGCTTCCATCAACCTCGGCAGCCGGGAGCAGGTCGTCGTGCCCGAGCCCGGCGCCTACCTGCTGAGCGTTGAGATCTTCGATGGCACCGGGGGCTCCAATTACATTTTGCAGCTCAGCACCCAAGCCCTGGGGGCCAGCTTCGATCCTACGCTCCGGCGTAGCAGCGATGATTTCTTGCCGGGGGAACTGCTCTACCGCCCCAAAGCCGCAGCCAACGCCGCGGCAGCGGGGAAGCTGAAGGCACTCACGGAAGGTCTCCCGGCGGCGCTCGGAGGACCAGTCCGGCGCCTTAAGCTGCCCGCAGAGGGCACGGCTAGCGCGCTCACCCGCGCCCCCCCCCTCGGCGCGCCCCGAGCCCGCTCAGCGAAAAGCGCCGTGCTCCGGGCCGCCAAGAGACTGCAGCGCACCGGCGCCGTCGCCTATGCGGAACCGAATTATCGTCGCCGCGCCTTCGCCGTGCCGAATGACCCCGCCTATCCCGTGCAATGGCACTACGACGCCATCAAGCTTCCCGAGGCCTGGGATCTGACCACGGGCAGCGATGACGTGGTGGTCGCCGTGATCGACACGGGCATCATCGACCACCCCGATCTCCGAAGCCGTCTCGTCGCGGGCTACGATTTCATCGCCGACGCGGATAACGCCGCCGATGGGGACGGGATCGACGCCGACCCCAACGATCCTGGGGACGCCTGCGGTGGCCTCTTCCCCTCGAGTTTCCACGGCACCCACGTGGCCGGAACCATCGGCGCAGCCACCAACAATGGCGCTGGGGTTGCAGGCGTTACCTGGGCTGGAAAGCTCATGCCGCTCCGGGTCCTGGGATGCGAAGGGGGCTCCAGCTTCGATATCGTCCAGGCCGTGCGCTTCGCCGCAGGGCTTTCGAACGCCTCCAACACCGTGCCCGCCCAGCCCGCGGACGTCATCAACCTCTCCCTGGGCGGCGCCGGCGGATCCCTCAGCGAAGAGCAGGCGTTTTTGGAAGCCCAAACCGCGGGTAGCCTCATCATCGCCGCGGCGGGAAATGAGGGGAGCAGCGTCCCGAACTTCCCCGCCGCCTACGAAGGCGTGATTAGCGTCTCCGCAACCACCATCGATGATCGCCTCGCAAGCTACTCCAACTTCGGGAGCACCATCGACGTAGCGGCGCCCGGGGGCGACAACACCGCGGACCTCAACGGCGACGCCCAGCCCGACCTGGTGTTATCCACCGATGGGGAAGATGACGGCGCCATCACGCCGAGCCTCGAATTTAAGGCGGGCACGTCCATGGCGGCGCCCCACGTAGCCGGGGTTGCGGCGCTCATGAAGGCGATCCTCCCCACCCTAACCCCGAGCACCTTTGCCCAAGCGTTGGAGGCCGGGCAGCTCACGGACGACCTCGGCGAAGCGGGACGGGATGACTTCTTCGGCATCGGCCGCATCAATGCGCTGAAGGCCGTGCGCTACGCCCAGGCGGTCGCCAGCGGGGAGGAACCGCCGGCGCCCCTCGTGCTTCGGGCAAGCCCGAGCTCGATTAACTTTGGCCGCTCGACGACGGAATTCGAGCTGACCATCACCGCCACGGGGGATGGCAGCGACGGCACCCTAGCCCTGACCACGGCGGACCCTGCCCTCTCGATCACCCCCGTTCCAACGGATCCGGGCACCCCCTGGCGCTTCTTGCTCACCCTGGACCGAACGGCTTTGCCCTTCGGGAGCTTTGCTAGCCGCTTGGAGGCCAGCCTGGGCAGCAGCAGCCTGCCGATCTCCGTGCGCTATGAAAAGGAGGATCCGGAGCGAGCCCTCGAGGCCACGGCGGGGGTGGTCTTTGTGCTGGCCCTTGATCCCGTGAGCGGCGACACCATCGCCCAGGCCACGGTGCTGGCGCCGGTGAACGGCCGCTACCCCTTCACCCTGTCCAACTTAACGCCCGGCACCTACGAACTGGTCGCTGGAACGGATATGGATGGTGATTTCTTCCTGGGGGATCCCGGGGAAGCCTTCGGCGGCTTCCCAACCCTTGATCAGCTCGAGGAAATCACGGTGAATGGAGAGGTCACGGGGCTCGGTTTCCCCATGGTGTTCCAATTCATTGATGCCCAGACCGCCAGCGCGGGGTCGGGGGAAAACGGGAGCGGGGGAAGGGCCCAGCGCCTCCGCTTAGAAAGCACACAAAAACAGCTCGCCCCCTAGGCGAGCGCACGGGGAGATGGCCGATGAGTGTGAGTTCCCAGGAAAGCCTTGAAACCTTAGATCCAAGCCGTCCCGGCACCTTCGCCGACGGCAGCTGGCGAGAGCACTTCGCTCGGCTTCGCGCCGAAGATCCGGTGCACTACTGCGCCGAAAGCCCGACCGGCCCCTACTGGTCCATTACGCGCCACGGGGACATCAAGGCCGTGGACATGAACCACACCCTGTTCTCCTCCGAGGTCGGGGGGATCACCATCGCCGAGCCGGAGCTCGACGAGGCCATCCGCCTCGATAACTTCATCGCCATGGACGAGCCCAAGCACGCGGCGCAGCGCAAAACCGTGGCCCCGTCCGTGGCCCCCACCAACCTCGCCCGCTTAGAGCCCCTGATTCGGGAACGGGTGGTGGACATTCTCGAACACCTCCCCGTGGGCACGCCCTTCAACTGGGTGCCCGCGGTCTCCGTGGAGCTCACGGCGCGAATGCTTGCCACGCTCTTCGAATTCCCCTACGAAGATCGCCACAAGCTGATCCACTGGTCCGATATCACCACCGCATCCCCGGAGCTCATGGGGGAAGCGGGGGTCACCCGGGAGGTGCGCGCTGCTGCCTTCAAGGACTGCGCCGAAACCTTCACAGGCCTGTGGAACGACCGGGCTCAGAAGCCGCCCCAAGCCGATCTCATCTCCATGCTTGTGCACGGGGAATCCACCCGGGACATGCACACCAGACCTACGGAGTTCCTGGGCAACATCATGCTGCTGATCGTGGGCGGCAACGACACCACGCGAAACTCCATCAGCGGCGGCGTACTGGCCCTGAATCAGCAGCCCGAGGAAATGGCCAAGCTCCGAGCCAATCCCGGCCTCATACCGAACATGGTGGCGGAGATGATTCGCTGGCAGTCCCCGGTCATCCACATGCGTCGCACGGTACAGGAAGACGTGGACTTCCAGGGCAAGGCCTTTAAGAAGGGCGATAAGGTCGTGATGTGGTATCTATCGGGGAACCGGGACGAGACGGTCTTCGACGACGCGGACCGCCTGCGCATCGATCGGGAAAACGCCCGAGCCCACGTCAGCTTTGGTTTTGGCGTTCACCGCTGCATGGGCAATCGCCTGGCGGAGCTTCAGCTGAAGATCCTTTGGGAGGAGCTCCTCGCGCGCTTTAAGGGCATCGAGGTGGTCGGGGACGCCGTGTTCAACCCGAACAACTTCATCCACGGCATCGCCGACCTCCCCGTGGTGCTTACGCGCTAAGGGGCTTTCCATCAAAGGCGAGGCCCGCAAAGGTGCCCTCGCCCCACCACTGCCGCAGGTAGCGGAAGTAGGCCGTGGGGCCCGCGGGATAGCCCGTGTGATAGCGGGCGCCGGGGCCCGGGTCCTGCCCTTCGTTGTTGTAGTACCCCGGCGTGCACTCCTGGGACCCGATCATGGCCCGGGGGGGCGCCGACAGCAGCAGCTCTATCCAAGCCTTCTCCGCTTCATCGGTCACCTCCACCGTTTGCGCCCCCTGGGTCTCCGCTGCAGCGACGATGGCCGCGATGGCCTGTCCTGACTCGGTCAGGTTGTGGGGCACGTTCGAGATCAGATTGGCGCCTTGGGTGGGCTGCACGATGAAGAGATTGGGAAAGCCCGCCACGTGCGTGCCGTGGAGCGAACGCATGCCCTCGGCCCAACGCTGGGAGAGGCGCAGCCCCCCTTTCCCGGCTGGGTCAAAACCGGCCCGCTCCGTGAACGGGGTACCCACCTCAAAGCCCGAGGCGTAGATGATGCAATCCACCTCGTAGTGAGTCCCTCCCACCACCACGCCGGTCTCCGTGATTTCCTCCACCCCCTGGCCATCCGTATCGAGAAGCACGGCCGCGGGCTCGTTGAAGGCCTGAAGATACTGGTCGTGGAAGCAGGGGCGCTTGCACAGCTGACGATACCAAGCCTGGAGCTTCTCCCCCGTCGCCCCGTCCTTCACCACGGTGCGGGCCCGGGTGCGGATCTCTTCCATCTTCTCGTCGTCGGCTTCTTCGTAGGCCGCGAGCATGCCGGCCGGGGTGCGCTGCTCCGGCGGCAGGCCCATCACCTTCTCCCGGATGCGCCGGGATAGGTCGGTCCAGCCGTCTTGCACCAGGTCTTCCTTGGCCGTGCCCATGGCCTGGTTTTCCGTGAAGTTTTCCAACCAGCGCTGCTGCCAGCCGGGGGTAGCTATGGAGGCAAACCAGTCCGGGTCGATGGGATGGTTATCGCGCACATCCACGGAGGATGGCGTGCGCTGGCAGACATAGAGACGCTTTGCCGCCCGGGCCAGGTGGGGCACGCATTGCACCGCCGTGGCGCCGGTGCCGATGATGGCCACGCGCTTGTCCCCAAGCTTATCCAGGGGCGCGCCGAGGGGGTCGCCCCCGGTGTAGTCGTAATCCCAGCGGCTGGTGTGGAAGGAGTGGCCCTTAAAGCGTTCGACGCCGGGGATGCCCGGCAGCTTCGGCACGTGCAGGGGCCCCGTCCCCATGGCCAGATACTTCGCCGTGAAGCAGTCCCCCCGGTCGGTCTCGATCTGCCAAACCGCGCGGTCCTCGAGCCACTTGAGATCCTTCACCTCCGTGTGGAAAAGGGCGTTGTCATAGAGATCGTACTGGCGCCCGATGCGCTGGCACTGGGCCAGGATTTCCGGCGCGTGAGCGTACTTTTCCGAGGGCCGGTGGCCCGTCTCCTCCAGCAGCGGCATGTAGATCATGGACGCCGTGTCGCATTGAGCCCCGGGGTAGCGATTCCAGTACCAGGTGCCACCGAAGTCACCGCCCTTCTCGAGGATGCGCACATCCGAGATGCCGGCTTCTTTCAGCCGTGCCCCGGTCACAAGACCCGCAAAGCCGCCGCCGATGAAGGCAAAGGTCACGTGATCGGTTTTGGGATCCCGCTCAGCTTTCGGGGTGTAGGGGTCCGTCAGATAGTCCGCCAGGGCGCTGCCCGCGAGCCGTCGATACTGCTGATTGCCATCGGCGCGCAGGCGCTTGTCCCGTTCCTGCCGATATTTTTCCCGAAGGGTTGCGCTATCCATGAAGGGTCCTCTCCCCGAGCGTTGACGACTTCGGAGCTTACCAGGGGACCCGAGAAGGGGAAGAACCTAAAGGGCGGCGGCGCTCCGCTGGGCCCGCTCCACCATGGCCCGCAGGCCATTGCCCCGGGTAGGGGAAAGATGTTTCAAAAGTCCGAGGCGCTCGAAAAGATCGAAGACATCCACCGCCGCCGCTTCCCCCGGGGGCAGCCCATCAAGAGCCGCCATCACCAGGGCGCCGAGACCCTTAACGATGAGGGCGTCGGAGTCCACGGCCAGGCGAAAGAAGCCGTCTTCCAGATCCGTGACCATCCACACCTGACTTTGGCAGCCCCGCACCTGGTGTGCATCGTCGCGAAACTCATCGGGAAAGGGCGGAAGCCCCCGGCCCAGGTCGATCACGTAGCCGTAGCGGTCTTCCCAGCTGTCGAAGAAGGCAAAATCCTCTTCGATGCTTTCCATGGACAGTTCAGCGTGGGGAAGGGAATGCGCCATGGGGCCCTCTTCTTATCGCCGGGATCGCCGCGTAAGAGAACCCCGGGAAGGGAATTGGTGGGTACGGCTGGATTCGAACCAGCGACCCCCGCCGTGTGAAGACGGTGCTCTAACCAACTGAGCTACGCACCCGAGGGGCGCGGAGTATAACCCCGCCCCGGGACGAAGGACAACGGGAAAGCTAGATTCTCGCGCGAAGGGACGCCCAGGCCGCCGCTAGGTGCACTCGATGCTCCGGCGCGGCCACGGCCATCAGCGCCTCGGCCCGGGCCTCGAGGCTCTTTCCCTTCAGCTCCGCCACGCCGAACTCGGTCACGATCACGTCGCTGTCCGTGCGCAGCCCGGTGGCGGGGGTGCCCGCGGCCAGGGTCGGCACGATACGCGACAGCTCGCCCCCCTTGGCCGTCGCCGTGAGGGCCACGATGGATTGGCCTCCCGGCGCGCCGGCGGCTGCACGCATGAAATCCACGGCGCCCCCGGGGCCGGAGATTTGCCGCCCCCCGACCGTTTCGGCGTTCACCTGCCCAAAAAGATCCACTTCCACTGCCGAATTGATCGAGACGAAATGATCAAGCTCGGCAATGATCGCGCTTTCATGGGTGATATCTGCGCCGCAGAAACGAAGTTCAGGAATCCCCTGCAGTGCGTCGTAAAAGGCCCGGTCCCCAAGAGCCATGGCCGTAACGTGCACCCCCCGATCCCGGCGCTTTCGCGCCCCGGTGAGGACCCCAGCCTCAATCAGACCCAGCACCCCCGCGTCCACCAAGCCGCCATGGAAGCCCAAATCTCGATGCCCCCGTAGGGCATGGAGCACGGCTGCGGGAATCTGCCCAATGCCCGTTTGCAGGCAGGCACCGTCTGGCACCCGGGCCGCCACCAAGGACCCAATGGCTTCGGATGCGGCATCGAGGGCCGGGGCCGCAAGCGCGGGAAGGGCCGTATCGTCGGCAATCACCGCGGTGATGAGGGCAGGGTCAAGACGCGGGGCCCCGGGCAAGAGGGGCAGACAAGGGTTCTCCTGCACCAGCACGGCCCGGGCGCGGGGCAATACGGCGGGGAGGAAATCCACGTTCAACCCGTGGCGCCACTGGCCCTCCGCGTCGCGCCGCGCCATGAGCACCACCCAGTCAAAGGCGGGCCCCTTCGCCAGCGCGTCGAAGGTGCGACGCATATGCAAGGGATGGAAGGCCACGCGCCCCGCCTGAAAGCCCTCGCGGAGCGCTGGGGTGAGGAAGAAGGTTTCCTGCCGTGCCCCGGGGCCCGCCACGCTGTAGTCAAAGCGGTTCATGCCGGGCAGGGGAAACTGGACGAAGGTGGCCGCCGCAGCGGTCCCCGACGCAAGGGCACCCGGTAGCCCCGTGGGCTCTCCCGGCCCCCCGGGCACGAACACCCGATCCCCTGCTCGAAGTTCGCTGACCCATGCAGCCCAGGTCGTCTGCTTCATTCCCACTCCCCGTCGAATAGCGCTTGGACCCATGATCGCCCAGCCCCGCCGCCGGTGCTATGGTTCGGCGCGGGAGGAACCGCCATGAATATCGACGTCTTTTCCGATGCCATCTGCCCCTGGTGCTGGATTGGCAAGCGCAAGCTCGAGCAGGCCCTGGCCCAGCCCGGCCTTGAGGATATTTCCGTTACCTGGCGGGCCTATCAGCTTTACCCCGAGCTGCCCGCCGACGGCATGGATCGTGCCGAGTTTATGCAGCTGCGCTTTGGAAGCGGCGGGGGCTCGGGGCGCAGCGCCATGGTGGAGCGCCTCAAGGCCGAGGGCGAAGCCGTGGGCCTTGCCCTCAATTTTGAGCGAGCTACGCGCATGCCCAATACCCTTTCAGCTCATCGTCTGCTGCGCTGGGCCCACGTGCAGGGAGGCGGCACCGCCCAGGACCGCCTTCTGGAAGCGCTCTTCCGGCGCTACTTCACGGAAGGGGAAGATCTGGGCGATGAGGCCGTGCTCGCAAGCGCCGTGACCGAGGCGGGCCTCGACGGCGTGGCTGCCGCGGCCTGGCTCCCCACCGGCGAAGGCACCCGGGAAGTGCAGCATGAGGTGCGCTGGTCCCGGGACAACGGCATCACCGGCGTACCCTGCTACGTCCTGCCCACGGGCTTCGGTATCCCCGGTGCGCAAGATCCGGAAACCCTCGCGCGCTTCCTGCGCCGGGGCCTTGAACAATGGCAATCGCAAAACGCTTAACGCCAACGCTAAGGACTGTGAAATGAATCTAGCCCTATCCCCCGACGCCGAGCAGCTTCTCGAGCGCCTTCGCGCCTTTATGAAGGCCGAGGTCTACCCCCGGGAAGCGGCCTACCACGAAGAGCTCGATGCGGCGGAAAATCGCTTTGCGCCCCTGAAAACCATGGATCTCCTGAAGGAGAAGGCGCAGGCGGCGGGGCTCTGGAATCTGTGGATGCCCAAGGAGTTCGGCGGGCTGTCGAACCTCGACTACGCACCCCTCGCGGAGGAGATGGGGCGGGTGCTCTGGGCGCCGGAGGCGTTCAACTGCAACGCCCCGGACACGGGGAACATGGAGGTCTTCCTGAAGTACGGGACCCCGGCTCAGCAGGAGGCCTGGCTCACGCCGCTCCTCGCCGGGGAGATGCGCTCCTCCTACTGCATGACCGAGCCGGACGTGGCTTCGAGCGATGCAACGAATATCGAAACGCGCATCGAACGGGACGGCGATCACTACCGAATCAACGGCAAGAAGTGGTTCATCACCAATGCGCCCTACGAACGGACGCAGATTTTTATCGTCATGGGGGTCTCGGACCCGGTCCATGAGAATCGCCACCAGCGTCACAGCCAAATTCTCGTTCCCAAGCACACGCCGGGGGTCCGCATCGTTCGGCCCCTCAGCACCCTTGGCTACGACGACGCCCCCCTGGGCCACGCCGAGGTGCACTTCGAGGACGTGCGCGTGCCCGCGGAGAATCTTCTCCTCGGAGAGGGTCGAGGGTTCGAAATTGCCCAGGGCCGGCTCGGGCCAGGGCGGATCCACCACTGCATGCGGCTCATCGGCTCGGCGCAGCGCGCCCTGGAACTGGCCTGCCAACGGGCCGAGCGGCGCAGCACCTTCGGGCGCAAGCTATCCGAGCATCAGTCCGTGCTTGAGAACATCGCCCTCTCCTTCTCGGAGTTGGAGAGCGTGCGTCTGCTGACCCTGAAGACCGCCGCCACCATGGATGCGGTGGGCGCGAAGGACGCCCGGGACCTCATCGCAGCGACGAAAATTGCCGTGCCCCGGGTGACCCAAGCGATCATCGATCGGTGCATGCAGATCCACGGCGCCGGGGGCCTCACGGCGGACTACCCCATGGCCGAGGCCTTCAACTACGCTCGCTGGTGCCGGCAGGCCGACGGCCCCGACGAGGTCCACATGATGGCCCTGGGGCGCCAGCTGGTGAAACGCTACGGCGCCTAGGTCTTATTGAGGGCGGCCCGGAGGGCTTCTTCCCCGAAGCCCTCGTGGTCCCGCTCGATCCCAAGCGCAAACTCCGGGCCCACGCACTCGGGCCCTGCCCCCGGGGGCAGGGGCGGCGTGTAGTAGCCCAGGGCATAGCTGCCCACCTGATATCCCAGAAGCTTCGTCAGCGCGGGGTCAAAGCCTTTTGCCAGCTCCGGCGGACAAGCGAGGTATTGGTTCTCTTCCTGCCGAAGCCACCCGAGGGAATAGGTGAGGTTGACCCCGATGCGATCCCCCTCGCTGCGATTCTCCCCGCCGCCGTGAAACACCGATCCCGAATACAAAAGGACGCTGCCCGCAGGCATCACCGCCTGACAGAGCTGCTCCGGCTGCGCCTGGGCGTCATCGGGCCAGGCGACGCTGCCGGGCGCGACGAGGGTCGCGCCGTTTTCTTCCGTGAAATCGGTGAGGGCCCAGATGGTGTTGCACTGGGGCTCGACGCCCTGGAGCACCTTGCCCCAGGCCCAGCGATCGCGATGCAGAACCTGCGCCGGTTGCCCACCCTTTAGGCGGATCACCTGGGTGAGGTGAAGATGAAAGCGCTCGCAGTAGGGCGCGAGGAAGGCTTCCGTAGCCCCCAGCACGGTGGGATCGAGGATCATCTCCCGGGCGATGGCGGAGCGCGCCGCCAGGGCCCCGGTGCGGGTGGTTTGGAAACCCGTAAAGCTATCCGCGCCGAGGCGCGTGGCCTCAAGATAGGGCCCCATTTCCTCGAGAAATTGCGCCTGCTTTTCCCGGGAAAGCACGTCCCGCAGAATCAGCGCCCCGTCCTCCGCCAGCACGGCGGCCAGCGTTGCCCCATCGGTACCCGCTGCAAACTCTTTCAGCTTAGGCATCGCGCCTTTCTCCCCTGTCGTTCCCTAGGGCCACGCTAGCAGGGATTGGGGGCGCCGTCCCCTAGGCCGCCGGTGGCAGGTAAAACCACTGCAGGGGCGATAGCGCTTCCGGCACCTGGGGCAAACGGGCGGGCGCCGCCCCGGCGCGCTCAGGGCACGGCGGCGTGGCGGCTTCCGCCGCGGCGAGGAAGGTGGCCAAGGGCCTGTCACACCGCGGCGGCGAGAGGAGATCATCTTCAAAGGCGCTGGCCAGGGCCGTCAGCCCGGCCCCCGCGTCGTCGCGATGAATCCACCGCCCTTCCGTGGGGCAGTAGCGATAGAAGGGCAGGAAGCGATAGCCCTTCTTCGCCACGAAGGTGACCGCGTCGAGGAGATAGGTGAAGCTTTCCTCATCAAGGAAATAGTTGAAGTTCATGCGCACCCAGCCCGGGCGCAGCACCGCATGGCCCGAGGCAATGGCCTGATCAAAGCGCTGGCTATCCGCGCCGGAAATCCCCAGCAGATGGTGGGCATAGGGCCCGGCGCAGGAGCAGCCCCCGCGCACCTGAATCCCGAAAAGATCGTTCAGCAGCGCCACCACAAAGCCGTAGTGCAGAGGCTGCGCCCCCCGGAAGATCTGGAAAGAGAGGGTCGCGAGGCGAGGCCCGCCCCTAGGCCCAAGCAGGCGCAGCTCTGGAAGGGCGCCCAGGGCCGCTTCCGCCCGGGCAAGCAGTCGTTCCTCCTGCGCTTCAATGCGCGCCGCCCCCACCTTTTCCTTCAGCGCGAACACCAGCCCCGCCCGCACGGTTTCCACGATGGGGGGCGTGCCCCCCTCCTCCCGGCGCTCAAGGGCCTCCAAGTAGCGATGCCCTTCCGGGGATACGAAGGATACGGTCCCGCCCCCGGGCACCGCCGGCACGGATCCGGTCAGGAGATCCTTGCGCACCACCAGCACCCCGGGCGTGCCCGGGCCGCCGAGGAACTTATGGGGAGACAGGAAGATCGCATCCTTATCGGAGGCGTCCATGGCCACGTAGGGCCCGGCAGCGGCGTAATCCCAAAACACCCGCCCCCCGGCGTCGTGGACCAGGGCGCTGATGCGCTGCGTATCGCAGCGCACCCCGGTGACGTTGGAGGCGGCGGAGAAACTGGCGAAGAACCCCGGCTTCAGGGTCTTCAAAAGCGCTGCCAATGCGGCCTCATCGAAGGTGCCCTCGGCACTCAGGGGGACGTGGCGAAGATCGACAGCGCTTTCCCGCCAGGGCAGCTCGTTGGAGTGGTGCTCAAAGGGGCCAAGGATGACCACGGGGCGAGGCGCCCCCGGGGCCCGGTGGCGGAGGCCCAGGCAATCGATTAGCCGGTTGATCGCGCCCGTGGCGCCGGAACCGCAAAAGATCACCGCATGCTCGGGACCAGCCCCCACCGCCGCGCGAATCTGGTTCCGCGCGTCTTCTCGAAACCGATGGGTTTGGCGACCGGTAAAAGCGCTTTCCGAATGGGTATTGGCGTAAAAGGGCAAGACCCGGGCCTGGAGGAAATCCTCAATGGGCTTAAAGGCGCGCCCCGAGGCCGTATAGTCTGCGTAGATCAGGGGCCGGTCGCCGAAGGGCGTGGGCACGGTGGCGCGATCGCCGAGGACACCCTCGCGCAGCCAGGCAAAAAGATCGTCAGCGTTGTCCCCGTGCATGGCGCAGGCCCTCCGGTATGCGAAGCCTCCAGTGTACGAAGGCGCCGCGAACCATGATGACCTTTATTCCCTTTTTATCGGGAATAACGTGATAAATTGTTCCTTCAAAAGAACTATTTCGGGATAATTTTTCAATGAAGCCCCTTGATGCGCACGACCGAAGGATTCTCGAGGCTCTTCAGCGGGACGCGCAGCAGCCCCTAGCGGAGCTTGCAGAGTCCGTGGCTCTGTCCCGAACCGCCTGCTGGCGACGCATTCAGCGCCTGGAGGCCGAGGGCATTCTCGAAGGGCGAGTGGCCCTGGTAAACGCCGAGAAGGTGGGCCTTGGGCTCACGGTGTACGTACTGATCAAAACCAACCAACACACGGAGGCCTGGTCCAAGGCCTTTCAGCGGGTGATCCAGGACATCCCTGAGGTCCTCGAGAGCTACCGCATGAGCGGCGAGGTGGACTATCTGCTGAAGGCCGTGGTGAGCGACATGGCTGGCTATGACCGGCTTTACAAAAAGCTCATCGCCGTGGATCTCTTTGACGTCAGCTCAAGTTTCGTCATGGAGACGCTCAAGCATTCAACGGCCCTGCCACTGCGCTGAGGCCCGGAAAGAGTTCACCGTGGCGCTCTTCGTAGCGCCTTAGGTAGGTATCAAAGGTCGAACCGCCCGTGCCCGTATACACCCCCACCCGAGCCAGCTGGGTTTTGGCGACGGCCAGGTGAGCCTGGTGAAAGCGAAGCTGGGCCCGCTCATAGCGTAAAAGCCCCTGGGCCAGCGCGTAGAAGGGCGACTCCGGCGCGCAGCGCGCCGGATCCCAGGCATCGCGCAGGCGCTCCGCGTAATCGCGGAGGCTCCGCCCGGAAACCTCCGCCGCCAGGGCCTCAAGTTCATCGCCGTAGCGCGCATCAAAGGCCGTTTCCGCGACGTGGGGCGTGCCTGTTTCATCGGCAGTCCCGCCATGCCAGTAGGCCGGCACGCCGCTGAGCAACTCGAGACGCCGAAACTGCGCCGATTGAAAGCCGCTGGTGGGACCCAGGGCCTCGCGAAACTCCACGAAGGCCCGGAGATCTCCCAAAATCGGCAGGGTGGCGTTGACCGTGCGCCAGAAGCGATTCACTCGGCGCAGAAAGTACAGCGCGTCCTCGAGCGCGGCGCAGGGGAGCGCGGGCAACGCGGGGGCCGAACTCGTACTCGGAAACACCGCCTCGAGGGCCGTCAGGGCCCGGGGCAGATCCAACAGCATCTGGTGGAAGGCGAGCTCGCAGATCTGATGCACGGCAATGAAGCCGTCCTCATCCTCCGAGGCAGTGACCGGTACCTTGCAGGCCAGGAGTCGATCGAGGCCGTGGTAGCTCCAGTAGTGGTTGGCCGAAGCGTCCATGGACGGATCGAGCGGCGGCAGGGGCGCAAAGTCGCGGGACGGCGTTTCCATGGAGACCGGATCCTTCTTCCTGGCGAAACACTGACTTTTCTAGGGCGAGAGATTACCCCACACTCGGCGCCTTGGTTGATCTAGGAGCATCCCATGGCCCTCACCGAACCCCAGCTTCAGCTGTGCAGCACCCTTGCCGATGACGGCACCCTTACGCTCTCCCTGGAGAGCAAAACCCCCGGCCCCCTTGCGGAAGATGAGGTTTGGGTGGCGGTGCAGGCCGCGCCCATCAACCCCTCGGACCTTGGGCTCTTGCTCGCGGGCGCTGATCTCTCCACGGCGAAAAGCGAGGGCGAGGGCAGCGCCCGAAAGGTGACCGCTACCGTCCCCGCCGCCGCCCTCCCCCTCTTCGCTGGACGCCTTGGCCATACCCTTCCCGTGGGCAATGAGGGTGCGGGGGAAGTGGTGGCCGCCGGCGCCAGCGCTGAAGCCCAAGCCCTCCTCGGGCGCACCGTGGCCCTGTTCGGCGGCGCCACCTACGCCCGCTATCGTCGCGCCAAGGTGGCCGACCTCCTTCTCTTGCCCGAAGGCACGGCCGCGGAGGCCGGCGCCTCCTGCTTCGTGAACCCACTGACGGCCCTAGGCATGACCGAAACCATGCGCCGGGAGGGGCATCGAGGCATCGTGCACACCGCCGCAGCCTCCAACCTTGGGCAGATGCTCAATCGCATATGCCTCGCCGACGGCATTCCCCTGGTGAACGTGGTGCGCAAAGCCGCCCAGGTAGAACTGCTCAAGGCCCAGGGCGCAACGCATGTGGTGAACAGCACGGATCCGGACTTTGAGGCTCAGCTCACCGATGCGCTGGCGGAAACGGGCGCGACGGTGGCCTTCGACGCCACGGGCGGGGGAGAGCTTGGCAGCCAGCTGCTGAACGCCATGGAACGCGCGGCCCTCCGGAGCGCCGACGCCTACAGCCGCTACGGCTCCACCACCTACAAGCAGCTGTATATCTATGGCGGCCTTGATCGGAGCCCCACGGTGCTCAAGCGCGCCTTTGGCTTTTCCTGGGGCATTGGGGGCTGGCTCCTACCGCCCTTCCTCGAGCGCCTCGGACAGGAAGGCGCTGATCGACTCCGCGCGCGCGTGGTGGCGGAGCTACACAGCACCTTTGCCAGCCACTACGCGGCGCGCATCACCCTGAGCGAAGCCCTCGACGTGGACACGCTGAAGCGCTATGCGCAGCAGGCCACGGGGGAGAAATTCCTGATTACGCCCCACCTTGCCTAGGGGCCGGCGAAGTCACAGCGCGCCGCCCCCTAACCTGACCCCCGGTCACGGGGTGACGGTGGAGGGGGATCACCTGCGGCGCTACGAAAGCGTTCTCCCGGATTTTGAGGCTTTCTGGGAAGCGCTCCAGCGCCCCCTTCCGCAAACCCTTGCGGTCAATGATCAGCGCCTCGGCGCCGAGGCGCTGGCCGAAGGGCTTGCCGGGGCCCTGTCCCTGACGCCCCTCCCCTGGCGCCCGGGGGCCTTTCGCCTGGCGCCGGAGGATCGCCCCGGGCGGCACTGGCGCTTTAGCGCCGGGCACTTCACGGTGCAGGAGGAAGCGTCCCTGCTCCCCGTGGCCCTGCTAGACGCTGCCCCCGGGGATCGGGTGCTGGATCTTTGCGCGGCGCCGGGGAACAAAACCGCCCTCCTCGCCCTGGCCCTTAAAAACCAGGGGACGGTGATCGCCAATGACCTGCAGGAAAGTCGCCTAGCAGCGCTTCACGACCTTATTCGACGCCTCGGGCTCATGAACGTCTCCACCACCTGCGGCGACGGCGCCCGCCTTCCCCTCGGGGAAAACACCTTTGATCGGGTTTTGCTCGACGCCCCCTGTACCGCCGAAGGGAAGGCGCAACGCGGCTACCTGCGCGCCTCCAGCGACACCTTTCGCGCGGGGCTTCGGCAAACGCAGCGCCGCCTGCTCGAGCAGGCCCTTAAGCTCTGCCGCCCCGGCGGACGCATCGTCTACAGCACCTGCACCTTTGCGCCGGAGGAAAACGAGGGGGTCATCAGCGCCTTTCTTGAAGCCTTCGGCGATCAGGTGCGGGTGCGCCCGGTCCAAGGCCTTCCCCCTGGGGCGAGCCCCGGGCTCGAAGCCTTTGAGGATCAGCGCTTTCACCCGGACCTCGTGCACGCGACCCGCCTTTGGCCTCAGCGCTCGGGAACCGGGGGTTTTTTCGCCGTATGCCTTGAAAAGGCCGCGCCGGAGGGTACCGCGCGCACAGCCTTCGGCCCCTCCGCCCTGCCCGAGGCCACGAAGGATCCGCGCCTCCCCGCTCTGCTCACGCGCTACGGCTGGAGCGCAGAGGATCTTGAGCCCTGGCGCCTCATCGACAGCCCCCGCAGCGTTCGCATCCTCGCGGCCGATCACGAAGCCCCCCGGGGTCCGCGCTACCTGACCCATGGCCTTGACCTCGCCCGCAACCGGGCACGCGTGGCCAAGCTCTCGACCCCCGCCGCCATGGCGCTCGGGCCCCTAGCCCGACGGGAAGTTCTGCCCCTAGCGGACGCGGCCTTCCTGGCCTACCGACGCCGGGAAACCATCGGCCTAAAGGCCAAGGACATCCCGAGCAGCGTCACGCCCGGGGCCGTCATCCTGGAGCACCAGGGCACGTTCCAGGGCATCGGGCTTCTTCACTTTGAGAACGGCACATGGACCCTCGAAAGCCAATTCCCCAAGGCCTGGGTTCGCGACAACACCTGAACAAAGATGTTTTTTTCTGCCCGTTCGGCAGCTTTAATTTGCCGCTTGAGGAGGCCTTTATTATTTTTTCATTATTTTTCAATACTTTAGTAATACCTCAAAACCTAGACAGGGATTTAGCAAAAAATATAACAAATCATTGACACTCTCCCCCAAGGCGCCTACCTTAAGCCTCAAGCGCTGCAGCATGGAGCGCACGAAGTGCCCCCCCATCGCGGGTTCTGGTTATCGCCCGTGGCTAGGGTTCGCGGTGGGGTCGGCCCTTACGGAAAAGGCAGGTGGAAACGTTTTTGCGCAGCGGCGCAAACGGAGTGCCCCCCCACCGCGGGTTTCGGTTATCGCCCGTGGCTGAGGTTCGCGGTGGGGACGGCCCTTACCACTTGCCAACCAATTTCGCGCCTAGGCGCGACCCCCGTGCCCCCCCATCGCGAAAGTCGGTTATCGCCCGTGGCCTTCCTTCGCGGTGGGGTCGGCCCTTAGCCCCTCGGGCCCCAGCTCGGCTTGCGCCCCGCGAGGAATGCGGTCACCCCCTCCTTGTAGTCCGGTTCCCGGCTCATTGCTTCAAGCAGCGCTTCACTGTCCTCGACCGCGCTTCGAAGGTCGCGGTGTTGGTCGACGTAAATTTGCCGCTTGGTTTCCGCCAACGCTCGAGGAGAGACGGTTTCGATGAGTTGCCTCGCCCAGCCGTGGGCTTCCGCAACCAGAACCTCGGGGTCCACCAGGCGGTTGAACAGACCCATGGCCAGCCCTTCCTCGCTCGTGAACTTCCGGGAAGACAGCAGGAGATCATTAGCATGCCCAAGCCCAACAATGCGCGGCAAAAGCCAGGACAGGCCGAATTCCGCCGGAAAGTTGAGCTTGCCGTGGGCCGTGGAGAAATTGAGCCCGGGGCACGCCAAACGAAGATCGGCGTAGCACGCGAGCGCGAGACCTACCCCTGCTGCCGGGCCGTTCACCGCCGCGATAATCGGTTTGCGGATGCCAAAGTGGTAGGCGAAGTTGGCGTCAAAGGCGTCGTAGGTGCCAAAGCCCGGCTCCGCGAGGGGGTCCGGCGTCCCGGGGTCGTAGCCGCCCTTCTCCACGTGGCCACTTAAGGCCGCCGCATCGGCGCCCACGCAAAAACCCCGCCCCTCCCCGGTCACCACGATGGCGCCTACCTCAGGATCCTCAGCGGCCTGCAGCAGGCAATAGCGGTATTCCGTATGCATGCGCCCGGTCCAGGCGTTCATGCGCTTGGGTCGGAACAGCCGAAGCTCGGCGACGCCCGCCTCCACCCGGTACTGAACAACCTTTAATTCCATGGAAAACGCTCCTAGGCCAGCCAGGTCCAGAGGACCGACGCGGTGAGAACAAAATGGGCAAGGCTCGCCATGAAGAACCAGGCAAAGCGCTTAGGGATGCGGTCATAGCGAGCCTGCTCGAGGGAATGGGCCACGCGCAGCGCGACATAGGCCCAGGCCGCCCCCACCGCAAGGGGGGACTCCGCCCCCGCCAGCGTGCCGAAGCAGAGCACCGCGTAAAACACCGTCGGCTGCTCGTGAAGGTGGTTGTAATTGGCGGAAATGCGCAGCACCTCCGGCGGAAAGGGATTGCCGCCCGGCGGCCGTTGCCCTGCGCGCAGGGCCTTAAGCAACGGCCAGCGCGACGCGAGCACCCAGCCCCAAAGCACACCGGTCCATAGCACCAGGGCAAAGCCTGGTCCCAACAGCGCCTTCTCCATAGCCCTTCCCCTTTCTCCTCGATGCCCCGATAGTAGCTCGCCGGGGAAAGGGAATCACAAGGGGAGAAGCATGGGTCGTTCCTTCATCGGGATGTTTTTCGTATTCACACTGGGCCTAAGCACGCTGGTCGGAGCCGCACCGCTGCCCGCCGGCTCCGCCGCCGACGAGGGTTTTTCCGAGGAACGGCTGGCGCGCATTGATGCGCACATGAATGCCGCCGTCGCCGCTGGGGAGATGGTCGGAGGCATGGGCCTCATCGCCCGGGACGGCAAGGTGATCTATCGCGGGCATTGGGGCGTTGCCAATCGGGAAACGGGCCAGCCCTTAACCGACGAAACGATTTTCCGCTGGTACTCCATGAGTAAGCCCATCACCTCCGCGGCGCTCATGATGCTCCATGAGGAGGGGCGCTTCGCCCTGAACGATCCCATCGCCAAGTACCTGCCCGAACTCGCCGATCTTGAGGTCGCGCGCTCCACGGCGGACAGCGCTCTGGCGATCTTCTCCGATGGCACCCAAACCCGCACCGTGGGCACGGGGGACGCCAGCCTGGAGGGGCAGCGGCGGCCGCCCAGCACCCGGCAGCCCACGATCCACGACCTTCTGCGCCACACCGCAGGGCTTGGCTACGGACCCTTCGGGCGCACGGAGGTGGATGCGCTCTATCGGGAGGCGGGGTTCCCAAGCTTCCCCGGAGACCTCAAAACCTTTGTAGAGACCCTGGGCACCCTGCCCCTGCAATACGATCCGGGCACGAAATGGCACTACAGCGTGGCCGTCGCCGTGCAGGGGCGGCTGATCGAAGTGCTGACGGGGCAGCGCTTTGGCGCCTTCCTCGAGGAAAGGCTCTTTGGTCCCCTGGGCATGGACACGGCGGGCTTTCGGGTCGCCCCGGAGAATCTGGACCGCTTCGCTGAGCTCTACGCTCCCAAGGGCGTGAGCCCCAAGGGCTTCGGCGAGCGCCCCACGGAAGCGGGGCTCGTGGTGGCAAGCCCGAGGATCTCTAAGGGCTATATTGAGGGGACGCCGCTGGAGAGCGGCGGCATCGGCATGGTGGGCACGGCCGATGAGTACCTAAAGTTTGCGCAGATGATGCTGAACGAAGGGACCCTCGACGGGACCCGCTTTCTGGGCCCGAAAACGGTCAAGCTCATGACGCAGAATCATCTCGGCGAGGTCCCCATGGGCCTGGGTCGCCGGGGCCACGGCTTTGGCCTTGGCGTCTCCGTGGTCATCGATCCGCCGCACACGGAAACGGTGAGCTCCCTGGGCGAGTACGGCTGGGGCGGCGCAGCGGGAACGACCTTCTGGGTCGATCCTCAGGAAAACATCGTCGGCGTCTTTATGGTGCAGAGCCTGCCCCACCTCACGCGCCTGAAAGACGAGTTTAAGGTGCTGACCTACCAGGCCCTTATGGATAGCCGCGCCCCCTAGGGGCGCGCCGGAGGAGATGGTGCGGCTGAGAGGACTCGAACCTCCACGGGTCTCCCCACTGGAACCTAAATCCAGCGCGTCTACCAGTTCCGCCACAGCCGCAGCGCGGCGCAATGTAACAGAAACTTAGGAGATTGCCATGCTGTCCCTGTATCACTGCCCGGAAGCGCGCTCCATGCGCGCCCTGTGGATCCTCGAGGAAATGGGCCTACCCTTCGAGCTTCACGAGCTCGACTTCAGCATGGCGTCTCTGCGGGATCCGGCCTTTCTTGCCGTTTCCCCCCTAGGCCGGGTGCCTTGCCTCGTGGACGGGAGCACCCGGGTCTTTGAGTCCGGCGCCATCATCCAATATCTGGGGGAGCACTACGACAGCGAAGCCAACCCCTGCGGCCGGCTCCACCGGGCCCCGGGAGACCGGGAGCGCACGGACTGGCTGATCTGGCTGCACTACGCGGAAACCATGGCCGTGCACGGCGCGTCCCTGGTGCAGCAGCGGGTTTTCGTTGGCAAGGAGAACCGCTCTCCAGTGGTACAGAAGCTAGAGAGTAAGCGACTGATCAAATCCCTCGAGGTGGTCGATGCGGCGGTGGCGCAGCACCCCTACCTGCTCGCCTCAGGCTTTAGCGCCGTGGATATTGCCGTGGGCTATAGCGTGCACCTCGCCACAAGCTTTGTAGACTTCGCCCATCTGCCTCACGTTACCGCCTATTACGAAACCCTGCGGGCCCGCCCCGCCTTCCAACGATCCCTGGGCAACCGTAAGGGCCAAGCCCCCAGCCAAGGAAACCGCACTCATGACTGACCAAACCCTGTTCATTCCCCATTTCGCGGCCGCCACCACCGGCGCCATCGTGCTTTTGAACGTTATCCTGATGATCCTCGTGGGTCGGCAACGGGGCGCCACGAAGACCAACCTGGGCGATGGAGATCCGAATGGCCCCCTCTACCGGGCCATTCGAAGCCACGGCAACCTGGCGGAGAACGCGGGGCTCGTACTCGTCGCTCTCGGACTCCTCGAGCTACTCACAGGCCCCACCGCCTACGTGCAAGGGCTCTGCGGGCTGTTCCTGGTCGCGCGCCTCGCTCACCCCGTGGGGCTCAGCGCAAGTATCTTGCCCCTTCGCGCGCTCGGCGCCCTGGGAACGGTCGTCGTTAGCGTGGGCGTTGCCGTCCTCCTCCTCCAAGCCACCCTCTTCGCCTAGGAGGCCCCATGGCTCAGCTACCGACCCTAAGCCGCTTCACCCTAACCGTCGACGCCGGTGTTGCTGAACTCACCCTGGCCGTTCCGGAGGAGCTCAATCGCATGCCGCCGGCCTTCTGGGAAGAGCTTCCGGCGGCCCTAGAGGCGCTCGAAGCCCGGGGCGATGTGCGCGTGCTCATCATCGCCTCCACGGGAAAGCACTTCACCGCAGGTATGGACGTATCCGCCTTCGATGGCAGCGGTGCCACCCCCACGGATCGGGGCCATGCCGGGGAGCGAAGCCGCCGCCACCTGCTGAAGCTTCAGGACGTCTTTAGCCGGCTCGAACGCGCCCGCTTTCCCGTTATTGCCGCGACCCAAGGCGGTTGCGTGGGCGGCGGGGTGGATCTGATTGCCGCCTGCGATATGCGCTACTGCCGAGCCGATGCCTTCTTCGTCATTCAGGAAATTAATATCGGCCTCGCGGCAGACGTGGGCACGCTGCAGCGCCTGCCGAAGCTCATCCCTGCAGGCCTCATGCGCGAGCTGGCCTACACGGGGCGGCGAATGTTCGCCGAGGAGGCCAAGGCCTCGGGGCTCGTGAACGCTGTCTTCGACGATCAAGAGACCCTACTTGCCGAGGTTCGGAAGATCGCCCGCAGCATCGCCGAGAAGTCGCCCCTGGCGATCCACAGCAGCAAGGAGATCATGAACTACGCCAGGGACCACACCCTCGAAGACGCCCTGCGCTATCAAGCGGTGTGGATGGGCGCCCTCACCCAGGGCGGGGAGCTGGCGGAGGCCTTCCGGGCTCAAAGGGCCGGGGAAGCCCCGAGCTTCAAGGATCTGCCGCCCCTGGAAGCGCAGGGAAAATGAGAATCATTTCTGTCTAACTTTTGTCATGGACAGCGCGCCAGGACTCCCTTAGCATGGCGCCCACATTCACCAAGGAGTAGGACAGCATGGCTCAAGAATTCTCCCGTCGACGCTTTCTGAAAGGCGCCATGGTTGGTGCTGCGCTTATCCCGCTTGTGAACCTGGATACGCGCCGCGCCCTCGCCGCAGACAAGGTGCCCGAGAGCGATGCGATGGCTCAGGCACTGAAGTACGTGGAAGCCTCCCCGGAGGAAGGCAAAATGTGCGGCAACTGCGCCCTCTACCAGAAGGCTACGGAAGCCGACGGCTACGCAGCCTGCGGTATCTTCCAGAACCGCCTGGTCAAGGGTACGGGCTGGTGCACGGCTTGGGTGAAGGGCGCTTAAGCGTCCTGCCCTCCCGGCTCTAAAGAACGCGGCGCAAGCCGCGTTTTTTTTGCCTGGAATAAACGCTCGCCTAACCCGGGCGCGCAGGGACGCGGAGCCAGGGACGCAGCCAAACCGACTGCAGGAAGGGATCAAGCCAGCGATAGAGCCGCCCGCTCAAATAGACAGCGCGATTGCGCTCCAGGGCGGAAAGCCCCTCCCCCACCACCGTCGCCGCGTCGTACCAGAGAAACTTCGGCAGCTTGGCCTTCATGGCCGCAAGCTCACCATCGGCATGGAAGTCGGTGTGGGTAAAGCCCGGGCACAGGGCCGTGACGTGCACCCCCCGGTGACGAAGATCGAGATGAAGCGCTTCGGAAAGGGCGATGACATAGGCCTTTGCGGGCCCGTAGTGCCCGTCGCCGGCGCGGCCAATGCGCCCGGCCACGGAGGCCACATTGAGGATGCGACCCCAGCCCCGAGCGGCCATGGCCGGGGCGAAGGCGTGGCAGAGCTGGGTAACGGACAGCATCATCAGCTCTAGGTAGCGAAGCTGCTCTGCCAAGGGCGCCGGACCGAGCAGCGCTGGCCCGCCCGCCCCCGCATTGTTCACCAGAAGATCGACCGAGCCGAGAGCCTGCACCCGCTCGACGAGCGCCGAGACCTCCTCGCGAAGGGAGAGATCGGCGGTGAGGCAGTCCACCACCGTGCCCGAGGCCCGAAGGGGCGCCGCAATCCCTTCAAGGGCCTCGGCCCGCCGCGCGACCAGCACGAGCTCCGCCCCGGCACCCGCGAGCTGGCGCGCAAATTCCGCTCCCAGCCCCGCGGAGGCCCCGGTAATCAGGGCTCGGCGGCCGGCGTAGGGCCTGGCTGGCGCCATGGGCCTAGGCGCCCGGCGCCGCCTGCGCGCCCCGGAGCAGCTTGCCGCGCAGGGCATCGTGCTGGGTCAGCACCGCCTCCCCATCGCGGAAGGCCACGGCCCCCCGCTTGATCGTGGCGCGGTATCCCTCGGCGCGCTGAATAAAGCGCTTACCCCCGGCAGGGAGGTCATAGACGATCTCCGGCGCATGAAGCGCCATGTGATCAAAGTCGATGACGTTCACATCCCCGAGGTAACCTGGCTTCAGCACCCCCCGATCGAGGAGCCCCACCTGCTGGGCCGTTTTTTGCGTCAGCCCGTGCACCAGCCACGGCAGAGAGAAGCCCTCCCCCCGGGTGCGGTCTCGGCCCCAGTGAAGCAAGGTCGAAGTGGGGAAGCTGGCATCGCAGAGGGTACCGCAGTGGGCCCCGGCATCGGACAAGCCGAAGAGCGTATGGGGATGGCTCATCATGGTCCGGACGTCCTCTAGATCGCCGCCGGTGTAGTTCATGATGGGGAAATAGAGCAGCTGCTTGCCGTCCTTTTGCACCAAGAGATCCAGCAAATAGTGTTCCGGGGAGACCCCCGCCGCCGACGCCAGGGCGGCCACGGAGGCTTCCGGCGGCGGCTCGTAGTTCGGCATCTCTGCCATGGGGAACATCTTGTGGTAAGCGGTCATGAGGAAATGCACGAGGATGTTCTGGGGATCCCAGGCGTGCTGCTCCGCCAGGAGCTTTTCCCGGAAGGCGGGATCGCGTAGGGCCCGCACCTTCTCTTCCAGGGGCGCCTGGCGAAGGGGCTTGTAGGCCTCGTGGAGGATGAAGGGGTTAAGGGTGGCCGTGAGCCCCATCACCACCCCCGTGGGCCGGGGCGGCACCTGGCCCCGCATATTCACCCCTTCCGCCTGGGCCCGGGAGATCTCCGCCAGCACCCGGGTCCAGATTTCCGGGTGCCGGTCATCCTGCTCAATGGTGAGGGATAGGGGCCGCCCCGCCGCCTCGGCCATGCCGCGAATGAGGGCGAATTCCGATTCGAAGTCCCAGAAATCGGCGATGAGCTGGAGCACGCCGCGATTCGTTTCGCGCAGGGCGCCGGCAATGCCCCAAAGCTCGTCCGCTTCGGCCTTAAAGCTCGGGGTATGGTTCCCGCCCCGATCCCGGTGCTTTTCCGTCCGGGAGGTAGAGAAGCCGAGGGCGCCCGCAAGGAGCCCTTCCTTAACCAGGGCTCGCATCTTCGCCACGTCCTCGGCGGTGGCCGCCTCAAGGCGCGCGGCGCGATCGCCCATGACGTAGCCCCGGAGGGCGCCATGGGGAATCTGTAGCCCCACATCGATGGCCAGCGGTGACCGGTCCACGGCGTCGAGATATTCCGGGAAGCTCTCCCAGCGCCACTGAATGCCCTCGACCAGCGCGGTCCCGGGGATGTCCTCAACCCCCTCCATGAGCTGAATCAGCCATTCATGACGTTCCGGGGCGCAGGGGGCAAAGCCCACGCCGCAGTTGCCCATGACCACGGTCGTTACGCCGTGACCCGTGGACGGGCTAAGGAAGGGGTCCCAGGTCACCTGGCCATCGAAATGCGTGTGAATATCCACAAAACCCGGCGTAACCAGCTGGCCCCGGGCATCGATTTCCTCGCGCCCGGCCCCGAGCTTCGGGCCCACAGCCGCCACGAGGCCATCCTTCAGCGCCACATCCATTTCCTGAGCCGGGGCCCCGGTGCCATCAATCACCGTGCCGCCGCGAATGACACAATCAAACATCTCGCTTCTCCTCCCAAGGGCATGGCTCAAGACTGCCCGCGCCCCTCTCCCGAGACAAGCCTTCCCGGCCGTCGCGTCCCCGGAAGGGGCACGCTATGATCCAGCCTTCATTCACCACTGGGAGAAGGGCTGACCATGGAAATTCAAGGCAGCAACGCGATCATGGTGGGCGGTGCCTCGGGCATGTGCCTCGCCACGGCGGAAAAATTCGTTGAGCGGGGGGGCAAGGTCGCCATCCTCGACCTAGAGAAGTCCGATGGCGCAGCCGTCGCCGAGCGCCTTGGGGGCCACTTCTTCCCCTGCAACGTCATGGACTACGCGGGCATGGAAGCGGTCATCGGCGAAGCCGTGGCGGCCCTCGGCAGCGTCCAGTTCTGCGTCAACACCGCCGGCGGCGGCGTGGCCAAGCGCACCATCGCGAAGGACGGCAGCATGCATCCCCTGGAAGATTTCCAGCGGATCATCGACCTCAACCTTATCGCCTCCTTCAACGTGAACCGCGTGGTGGCCAGCCACATGGCCAAGAACGAGCCCAATGAAGTCGGTGAGCGCGGCGTCATGATCAACACCGCCTCCATCGCCGCCTTCGAAGGGCAAATCGGCCAGGTGGCCTACACGGCGGCCAAGGCAGGCATTGCTGGCATGACCCTCACCATGGCCCGGGATCTCGGCACCATCGGCGTGCGGGTGATGACCATTGCCCCGAGCCTCTTCGCCACCGGCCTCACCGCGGGCATTCCTTCGGAAGCGGAGCTGCAGCTCACCAAGGACGCGGCCTTCCCGAAGCGCATGGGCCGGCCTCACGAGTTTGCGACCATGGCCATCGCCATCTACGAAAGCCCCATGATGAACGGCTCCACGCTTCGCGTGGACGGCGGCCAGCGCTTCGCGCCCCGCTAAACCCTCAGACTGCCCAGGAGGCAACCTATGCTCGGTTACGTCACCATTGGTACAGCAGACATGGCCAAGGCCACGGCGTTCTACGACGCGCTGCTCGCAGAAATTGGCGCCAAGCAGCTCTTCGGCCAGGACCGCATCAAGTTCTATGGCACGGGCCCCGGGGCCCCCATGCTCGCGGTCTGCATTCCCTATGATCAAGACGCTCAGGCCCCGGGGAACGGCGTCATGGTCGCCATTCCGGCCCCCGGTCCCGAGGCTATTCAAAAGCTCTATGACAAGGCCATGGCCCTCGGGGCTACGGATGAAGGGGCTCCGGGAGAGCGCATTCCGGGCATGTTCTACGGTGCCTACGTTCGCGACCTCGACGGCAATAAGCTCTGCTTCTACGAAATGAAGCTCGGCTAAGCCCTCCCCCGCGCCCTGGGCCT
>JAYOYG010000005.1:0-1942 GCA_038153445.1 Pseudomonadales bacterium | reverse complement strand
ACCATGGAACACTTTGCGGACCGCTTGGCGGTCATCACCGGCGCCGGCACGGGCATGGGTCGGGAGCTCGCCCTGGCCCTGGCGAAGGAAGGGGCCCAGCTAGCGCTCTGCGACGTCGCTACCGATACCCTCGAGGAGACGGCCAGTGCGGCCCGGGCCCTGAGCCCTAGCCTTACGGTCAGCACCTTCCTGTGCGATGTCTCCGACGAAGGACAAATGCAGGCTTTCCAGCGCCACGTCGCCGACGCCCACGGCACCGACGCCATCCACCTGCTCTTCAATAACGCAGGCATCGGCGGCGGTGGCACCATCACGGACCCTGCCAGCCGGCCCGCCTGGGATAAGACCTTCTCCGTCTGTTGGAACGGCGTGCTCAACGGCGTTCGCTGCTTCATGCCCATGCTCCTCGCCGCTGAGGACGCCCACATCATCAACACCGCGAGCATTAACGGCTTCTGGGCCTCCATCGGCCCGCATACCCCGCACACGGCCTACAGCGCCGCCAAGTTTGCGGTGAAGGGCTTCACGGAAGCGCTCATCACCGATCTTCGGCTCAACGCCCCCCACGTGAAATGCAGCGTGGTGATGCCCGGGCACATCGGCACGCAGATCGTGGCGAACTCCATGAAGGTGCTCCAGCAAGATCCCGCTGGGCTGGATGAAGAAGCCATCGCCGCCGCCCGCGCCCAGATGGTGGAAGCGGGCCTGCCCGTGGCTAACCTGCCCGACGACGATATCCGGGGCCTGCTTCGGGCCCGGGCTGCGGAGTTCGAAAGCTCTGCCCCCACCAGCGCCGCCGCCGCCGCAGACATTATTCTGCAAGGGGTCCGGGAGAACCGTTGGCGGATTCTCGTGGGCGAGGATGCGCACGCCATCGACCGCCTGGTTCGGGGGAACCCCGAAGGCGCCTACGAGCCTGCTCTGGTGGAAGAAATGTATGCCCTGGGGCACTTCAAGGGCCTGGTGCGCAGCGTGGAGTCCAGCTAGGGCCCATGCGCCACCTCAACTACCTCCACCTGCGGCATTTCCACGCCATTGCGCAGGCGGGGTCCGTGGTAGAGGCCGCGCGTGGCCTCTACCTGACGCCCCAAACCCTCAGCGCCCAGCTACGCCAGCTGGAGGAGGACGTGGGTGGCCTACTTTTCGAGCGCATTGGCCGCGGCCTTCAGCTCACGCCCCTGGGGCAAACGGTGCTGCGCTACTGCAACGAGATCTTTTCCCTCGGCGCCGAACTGGCTCAGGTGGTGCGCAGCGAGGACCACAGCCAGCCCCTCGCCTTTCGCGTGGGCCTGGGGCAGGACATTGCGAAGGTGCTCGCCCAGCGGCTCCTCGCCCCCGCCCTCACCCTTTCCCGCCCCATACGCTTGCTGGTGCGCCAGGAGCCCATCGACGCCCTGGCGGAAGCCCTCAGTAAGCACGAGCTGGATCTGGTGCTCTCCGATGCGCCCCTGGGGGCTACGGCCTGGGGACGGCTAGAAAGCCAAGCCCTCGCCGAAGGCAGCGTCACCTTCTATGCGGCCAACGCCGAAGGCCCCCAGGCACCGGAGGCCTGCCTTGGTCGCTGGCCCCTACTGCTGCCCACGGAGGAAGCCCCCCTTCGGCGTAGCCTCGAGCAGTGGTTTCACGAGCAGGGCATTCATCCCCTCATCGCCGGGGAATTTAACGACAGCGCCTTGCTGAAAAGCTTCGCCATGGCGGGCCTTGGGGCCTTTCCCGCCCCCACCGCCATCGCCGCAGACCTCAGCGCCATGTACGGCGTGAAGCCCCTCTGTGAACTCCCCTCCCTGCGCCAGTGCGTGTACGCGAACTACGCCCCTCGCCGCTCCGATCATGCTGCGGTGCAGGCCCTTCTAAAGGGCTAGCCCACCGCCCAGTATTGTTCGTTTTTTTCAGTCTGTTATTAAATTAAAACCTGCTTTTTTCGATTGACCGACTTGGGCAC
>JAYOYG010000004.1:64920-70763 GCA_038153445.1 Pseudomonadales bacterium | reverse complement strand
TCGCTGTAGAGCATGCCCCAGCGCGCGCCGTTGACTCGGACCTCAACCACACCCCCAGACGCCCCGCCAGCCAGCCGGCTAACGGCCAGCACGCCCGAGTTGTCGCCCTCGGCGAAGGCAGACCCACACGCTAGGGCGACGAAAGCCAGACAGCCGAACAAGATCCTTTTTGCTGGGACAAAGAGCCAGTTCACGAAGCCTCCTCCATAAGGAAACGATTCAAGACCGATAACGCCACGTTTTGTGGTTATGTAACCCGCTTACCCTTACAAGAACAAGTCATTTTAGTTAGCAAAAACAACCAGATTGCCGCCTTGGTGGCGGTTACCTACGCGAGCTAAGTCGATTAGCCGCGTCTCTGGGTAGAGCCGCCCCCTGGGGAAAGAGGTGAATGCAAAGCTTGCATGCGAGGAGGTAAGGGTGGGCTCGTCCCTGAGCCCACAACACTTCCCTGTTTTTTGACCACAGCACCGGCGCTTTGGCCGGTGGGCTTGTGGGTATCTCGATCGCAGGCGCGAGAATAGCCAAGTTTTCTCGCGATCACAGCACCGCACCAAACTGGATTTGTTAGCTAAAAATCGCCTCGCCCCGCCAAGATTTTGACGACTCGCCGAATGCGCCAGCGAACCCAGGGACTTGCCTTCACGCGGCAGGCCAGGACCTCTCTCCCCCTCTTCCTGATTTGGCGTGAATAGCAAGTCATCAGGAAGCGTCACCCTCCTCTGCCCGCTTCCGACGGGGATCAATGGAACCCGGATCATCGAGATCAGCCTTCATGCGCTCCCACCAAGGCCAGGGGCGCTCCCAGAAGGCGAGCTTCCCTTCGGGGCCATAGCCCCTTGCGAAGATCTGTCGGGGATTCGCGTCCCTTGAGCGGGTCCGCCGGCAAAACCCTTCGAAGACCAGAAAGCTGAACAGGTTCACGGCGAACGCCAGGGGGACACCCATAAGATCGAAGACGAAAGCCTCTTTGATATCTCCGGGCAGGCACCACAAAAAAATCAGGCTTCCGCGGGAAACGGAAACGACCGCATTTAGCCAAAACCCGGGCCAGACCCATCGGCTTGCCGCGATCATGAATAAGGGAATGGCCAAAGCTGTCATCAGCCCGTCTCCTGTCGCTTAGGTGAGACCGCAAACCCAAACGCCGCGACGAGACCGCGAGGCAAGATCCAGAAGGTGGCTCCTCCCTGAGCCCCACGCACATCCTTGTGCAAGGTTTTGCCTTCTGGCCTGCCTACTTCAGCCGAGGCCGACCTCATCCTCCCGCGGGGCCAAGGCGATTTCAAAAGCAATCTCGCCCTGCCACTAGCCTAAAAACCACGAGGGTTCCGCCATTTTCTTGACGCCTCTTCAGGCCCGCTTTCCGAATGAAGCGCTTAGCCTCCCGCCAAAAAACCTTGCTGCAGCAGCCGCCAATTTGGGTGGCGCGATTTGCAACTCGCGGCATGGCGCCATGCTTCACCGCCCGCCATTCCCTAGGGCTCCCCGCGCTCGCTACCACCCCCTGTAAAGGCGGAGAAACCGCCGCTGAGCATTCCCGCACTCACCACGCCCACTCCCACGCCTGGCGACACGGTGCTCGGAAACAGCCCTAAGGGGCCGACCAGCGAACCTGAGCTTAGGTTGGGGCCCGCCGTCATCGTCGAGAGCGACAGCGCTTGGGGCCCCACCATGGGTAGACCCAGCCCAAACCCGCCTACGACCTGATCCAGCTCGCGGTCTTCCAGGGCTCGTCCTTTCTGCACCGACGCTGCAACACGCACCGCTTCTCGCTTACAACCCACCACTCTCTTCAAAATGCTCACCATAATTCCGTCCTCATCTGAAGGTTAGGAGGATCACTCTCCCTCGAGGCTTTGAAGAAAAACGGGAACGCGGAAATTTCTTACGACGCATAGGGTCAAAGAGTCCAAGCGCCCGCACAGTGCGGGCCGTTATTCGGGATTCTTCTCCCAATGGGAGAGCTTGAAGCGCTTATCCACCCCATAGATGAGCAACGCCTGGAACGCCGCCAGCCCTGCGAAGATGGCCAAGGTCCGCCCGCCAGGCGGCTCGCCATTGTGCCGCTCAAAAACGCCGGACTGCAGATACGTGGTAAGTGCCACGGCGTAGAGAAACTGGGGCCAAAACTCCCGACCGAAGAACCGCCACCCGGCGATCATTGGGATAACGATCGTTAGGGCGGTCATTAGATCCACGGCGTTCCTCCTTCCTGACCTGGAACCGCACTAGCACGGGCAACCTCCACACCCCCTACCCGCCCGCGGCTAATCGGGATTTTTCTCCCAGTGGGTGATCTTGAAGCGCTTGTCCATCCAGTAGGCGGCCGACCCCATGAAGATCGCGAGAACGGCAAACAGGACAAGTAACCAGAGGTTGGCTGGGTGTCCAAACGTCTGCTGGTGATGCGTTGCCTGAGCTCCGACGGAAATAACCGCTGCCACAGAGAACTGCGGTAAAAATTCTCTGCCGTAATAACGCAGGCCCGCCGAAAGCGGTGCCGCAACGAATAGAAACTCCAGGAACTCGTTACTCATCGCGACCCACGACCAGTGACAAGGCCGGCTTCGTTGCGGTGTTCACGCCGTGCTTGCGGCTGCAGATCGCTATTCTCACACCCGCGCGGGGATGGGGCTCTTCCATGAGCCCTAGGCCTTCCATGGCTAATCAGGGTCTTTCTCCCAGTGGGTGAGCTTGAAGCGCTTGTCTAACTGATAGAGGGCGAACATCCCTAGAGCAGAAATTGCCGAAAACGAGGCTAGCTGCCAAAAAGCTGGACGAAACCCAGACTCGTAGGCGGCTGAGATCGAGAAAAACGCCGTCGCAACGGGAAGCGCGATGGAGAACTGCTGCCAGAAGCTTCGGCCAAAGGCCCGATAGCCAGCAGCTACGACCACAGCAACACCCAGGCAATCGCAAAGCGCTTCCATCTACCTACTCACGCTCACTACCACCGCCTTGCCCAGGCGCTCCTGATGAGACTTCCAGAGCTCCGCCCGCGCCTACCATCGAGGTTCCGAGAACAGCTCCACCCCGGATAGCTCCGGTCGCCGCAGCGGCGATCAGGCTTGATCCAGATCCGATGAGAAATCCAGAAACAGCGGTCCTCAGCGTCACCGCTGCAAAGGATCCCCAACCAAAGTTTCCAGTGCCCATGCTATTAACTGCGTATCTGGCACCGCCAATCAGCCCACCTATTCCGGCCCCAATCCCACCAGAGACGAGATTCGCGACACCACCCGCCACCTCATCCAGCTCGCGCTCGTTAAGATCGCGCGCGCGGTGATGCTCTGCGGGCAAAGCGGTGGCGGATCCGAGAGGAAACGCCGGCTCAACAACTTCACTTTTCATTACTGCCATCATGGTTTGGCCCTCCAGCCAAGGAAAGGAGCGGCTACTTTCCATCGGCGCGCGGCAAAAAATGTCGGCCCAGGAAAATTCGCACGAGCATTTCCGTGATGACTAGGGGGAAAGGCGCAGAACAGACCGAACGGTCACGGGACGCGGCCATAGTGGAATGCGCCGGAAAATTGACGACCGCCCGGAAGCGAATTGAGAAAGAGGCGCTTAGCCTCTCGGCGTCAAAGGGGGCCTCGCCTAGAGGGGACGAGGCACTGACGCAAATTGCAAGGGAAGGACTTAGCCGACGAAGGCCCGCTCGATCACATAGTCCCCCATGGAGCCCTGATTGGGGGAGACCTTAAGGCCGTGGCTATCGAGGCAGTCGCTGACGCTCTTCAGCATGGCCATGCTGCCGCAGAGCATGGCGCGATCGTGCTCGGGATCAAGCGCCGGCACGCCGAGGTCCGTGAAAAGCTTGCCGCTATCAATCAGCTCCGGGATGCGCCCCGTGTTCTTGTAGGGCTCGCGAGTCACCGTGGGGTAGTACAGGAATTGCTCCCGCACCATCTCCCCCAGGAGCTCATGGTTGGGAAGCTCCTCCGTGAGGTAGTCGTAGTAGGCCAGATCGCTGACCTCTCGAACGCCATGAACGAGAATGACCTTTTCGTAGCGCTCATAGGCCGCGGGATCGCGGATAAGCGCTAGGAACGGCGCCATGCCCGTCCCCGTGGAGAGCAGATATAGGTTCCGGCCTGGATTCAAATCGGCGAGGAGCAAGGAGCCAACCGGCTTCTTACCCACGAGTACCTCGTCCCCTTCCTTGATGTGTTGAAGGCGGGAGGTGAGGGGGCCGTCCTGGACCTTGATGCTGAAGAATTCGAGGTCGTCGGCGTAGTGGGGGCTAGCAATGCTGTAGGCCCGGAGGAGCGGCTTGCCCTCCACCATGAGCCCCACCATCACAAACTGCCCACTCTCAAAGCGGAACTCCGGGCGGCGGGTGGTCGCAAAGGTAAAAAGGCGGTCGTTCCAGTGCTTAATCCAGAGGACCTTTTCCGTTTCAAATGCCGCCACGGGCGCTGTGCTCCTGCCTGAGTTCTCGGGAGGCGCTATTGTGCCCCGCAATGGCCGACATGTCAGGCCGAATCGTCAGCTTGCCTTGACAGGCGTGGCGCTCTAGGCCGCGCGCCCCCGGCGGCGCAGGGCCGGTCCGCCGCCCTTCGGGGCCAGCGGCCGGGGCTTTGGCGGCGTCTGGAGCCGGGCCAAATGGGCATAGATCAGCTCGTCCATGCGCAGCCCCAGGGCCTGAAGTCCATCGAGGCCAAAGAGCCGATTGAACTCGAAAAGGAAGGGATGATCGCCCACCATGGCGACGTCGAAGCCCCCATGATTGATCCCCAAGCCCCGCGCCACGGCGCGCACCAGGCGGACCGCAGCGATGGGCGGCGGGGAGAAGTCGAGCTGGCCGCCGGCGGCAATATTGTTCAGGAAGCTGCCCTCGCGAGCGATGCGCCAGTAGCTGGCGACGATGCGCTGCCCGAGCACAACAATGCGCAGGTCGCGGTCGATGGGCAGGGGCAGCTGGGCGTAGAGCACGGGCTGGGTCTCGCACCACTGGGCCAGCTCTGCTTCGCTGTGGATCAGGCGCACGCCCCGGCCCTGGCTGGAGCGCACGGCCTTCACCACCAAAGGCAAGCCCAGTGCCTCCAGGGCCGCTTGCTGCCCCGCTGGGGTGGGGGCCTCGATCACCGTGGGCGGCACATGAGCCGGCCAGCGGCTCTCAAAGGCGCGGGTCATTTCCACCTTGTCATGGCCCAGGTGATAGCTCGCGAGGCTTGGGAAGATGCGCGCCCTAAGGCCGTAGTGGAGCGCGTTGACCTGCCAATACTCGGGAAAAAGGACCCAGTCAGCGTCCTGGAGCGCCTCCCGTTCCTTAAGCCAGTGCTCAGGCTTCACGACCCGCACGCCGGGCATGGCGAGGGTCCGCAGGGGATCAAAGCTGATCAGCTTCATTTAGGGGGCCGCGGCCTCCCCAGGGGTGCGCTCGCTGCCCGGCAGCAGCGTCGGCGGCAGATTGGGACGGCGCCCCCAATCGGACTCGTTATAGTGGGTAGCGAGGTAGGAAACGATTTCCCCCTCCAGCGGCTCCGGCAGGGCCCACAGGTTCTGCGTGGCCTGCATCCAGCGGATGAGCCCCGTCCAGAAGGCCCCATCCCCCCGCTGCGCCGTCACCAGCTTATGGGAGTGGCAGACGCCACACTGCGCTTTCACCGCTTCCCAGCCCGGGGCTTTGATGAGCCCCGTTTCCGGGTCGGTCTCTGCCTTAACGACCGCGCGGGCGGGGGCGGCGGCCATGGCGCCGAGCAGCGCCAGCAGAAACAGGGATCGACCTAAGGGGTGGCCCGGCGCTTTCACGCCAGCACTTCCACGGCAATGCGATGGGCGGCGTTATTCAGATAACCCTTCGGATTCCACCCCGGCACGAGCATGGGCTGGGTGGC
>JAYOYG010000004.1:57241-64820 GCA_038153445.1 Pseudomonadales bacterium | reverse complement strand
GGCGCGGTAATGAGGGACTTCACGGGCATGGCTTCGATGATGCACATGGCCTCGCTGGGGACCTTGGTGCCGGGGGCCACGGGCTCGCAGGGCACGCGGTAGGACGATCCCGTCATCTTGGCGCCATCGTGAACCCGATCGCGAATCAGCAGGGTCGTTAGCCACTTGCCACTGGCGGAGCCGGGATAGCCTGGCGCAATCAGCCGCAGGGGCGCGCCGTGGACGTCAGGAATGGGCGCCCCGTTCATCTCAAAGGCAAGGAGACAGTCGTCCTCGAGGGCCTTCTCGATGGGGACGCCCCGGGAGATAGGCTGCTTCTTGGGATCGCCGGAGAGGTGCGCATCGGCGCTTTCGTAGCCGACGTACACGGCCGTCGGGGCAACACCGCTCGCCTTCAGCACGTCCGCCAGCCGCACGCCGGTCCAGCGGGGACAGCCCACGGCACCGGTGGTCCACTGATTGCCGGACACGCGCGGGCGAAATTCGCTGCGTCCATTGCCCCCGCACTCGAGCACCAGATGCCGCGTGACCACCTCAAAGCGGGCCTTCAGATCATCGATGGAGAACCGCTGCGGGCGTTCGCAAGCCTCCCCGGTGATCTCGAGCATCCAGTTCGCAGGGTCCGTGTTGACCGGCGGTATGCCGTTATTGCGCACGAAAAGCTTCGAGGCGGGCGTGACGAAATCGTTCAGAAGGTGCGCCGGGGTTTCCGCATTCAGCGGCCGGTCCCCGAGCAAGCGCAGGCCCGGCTTGTCCTTAAGGAGGTCTGTAGTCGGGGTCGCTGCTCGGGCCGTCTCGGGCCTCGCCCACAGCAGCGCGCCGAGCCCACTGGGCAAGAGCGCCGCGCCGCCAGCGACGGCGAGACCCTTTCGCAAGGCTGCTCGGCGGCTAAGGGTTTGGGGCGTTTTGCTGGCTTTCATAGGGGCATCTCCCGGTCACCGCCCAAGCTTAGCGAGAAGGACCGGGGGGCCGCTAGCGGTCCGCCTCCACGGGGAAGGGGCCGTTTTCGAAGACCTGATCGTGATAGGGCTTTTTGCCCACGGCGAGGGCCAGGGGGCCGCGCCAGTCGCCCGTGTCTAGGAAGCGCTCGAGCGCCGCCTCCGCGCTTTGGGTCGGTGCCCAGGCGAGGGCCTGCTGGGCCTTGCGGCTGTCGTAAACCCGATCGAGCCCTTGCGGCAGGGACCAGCCGGCGCGGTCGAAGGCCGCTGCCAACTCTGGGGCTTTTTCTAGCAGCAGCGCGGGCAGATCGCTGGCGACCCGATGGGCGTCCTTTTCTTCAAAGGGGGTGGGCGCGGAGATGATGTAGCGGTCAAAGCCTAGCTTCGGCGCGCGCTCAAGCGCCTGGTGCACGGCGGTGACGATATCCTCGATGGCCACCCGACGGTGGAGGAACTCGAGGATCTTCAGCGCCGCATCGGGCATGGCCCCGCGGCGGGCTTCATCGTCATCCATTTCCGGAAAGAAGCGCGAGGTGCGCAGCACGAGCACGGGCAGGCCCGTTTTCTCATGCATCAGCTGGCAAAGATCTTCCCCAGCGCTTTTCGTAACCCCATAAATATTCTTATGGATCGGGTTTAGCGCTTCCGTGACCCACACCGCGGGATCGCTCGCCTTCGGGCGCATGGCCCGCCCAAAGACGCTGGTGGTGCTGATGTGGACGAAGGCTTTCACGCCCCGTTCTGCCGCCTTTTCCAGGAGTGCCAGCGTCCCCTCGATGTTCGTGTGGACGAAGGCCTGGCGGCTGTGGGTGACCACGTGGGGCTTGTGGAGCGTGGCCGTATGGATGACCTGGGTAACCCCCTCAAAGGCGCGCTCAAGCACCTTGGGATCGGCGATATCCCCGACGATGTCCGTGTAGGCGCTAGCTTTCTGGTCGAGCCCCCGTGCCGGAATACCCTTCGCTTGGGCGTCCCGGAGGAGCGCCTCCCCCAGGTGTCCCGCGCTTCCCGTCGCCAGCAGCATCGCGCCCTCCTTTGGTTCTTGTTGCGTTCCCCGGGGTGTTTTCTACGCCTAGCCGCCCAGCTCATCCAAGAGTCGGGGCAAGCTGATGACGCGCACGCCACCCCCCACGGGAAACTCGTCCCAGCCACCATAGACGACCACCCGGTGATCGGCGCCCAGATCGTCGCAGGTTGCGCTGAAGTGTCGGCTCAATTTCGGTGCCGCTCCATGCTTGATTTCGATGGCCCAGAGCCCGGAGTCAGGATGCTTCACCACAAGATCGATCTCAGCGCCGGCGGCGGTTCGATAGAAGTAGGTTTCCGCACGCCGGGGCAGCACGGAATGAATATTCTCGACCACAAAGCCTTCCCAGCTTTTACCCAGGATAGGGTTCGAAAGCAGGGCCTCAAAGGTGCCTATGCCCAGCAAGCGATGAAGGAGCCCACTGTCGCGGAGGTAATAACGCGGCGATTTCACTAGGCGTTTCTTAACGTTGGCATGCCAGGGCTCGACCCGCCGAACAAGTAGTAGGTCACTCAAAATATCGATGTAGTGGGCAACCGTCTTCCCGTCCACTTCAAGATTGGCCGCAAGCCTCGACCGGTTAAGCGTTTCACCCTGCAGATGAGCGAGCATGGTCCAGAGACGGCGCATCCTTGAGGCGGGGACACGAAAACCAAGCTGAGGCAGATCCCGCTGTAGGTAGGTGCGGATCAGATCTTCCAGCCAATCCATGGCAACGTCGTCACTCGGGGACAGGAAACTATTGGGAAACCCGCCCCGGAACCACAGCCGCTGACGCGCAGCATCCAGATCCGCTGCACCCCCGGCGGCGATTTCCCTCAAGTTAAAGCCCGCCATTTCCAAATAGGTGAGCCGCCCCGCCAGGCTCTCGGAGCTCTGACGCATCAGATCCATGGACGCAGAACCGAGCATCAGATAGCGCCCCGAGTTCACGCCCTGCCCCCGGCTCTTGTCGATCAAGCCACGCAGCACGGGAAAAAGTTCCGGGGCCCGCTGGATCTCATCAAGGATCACCAGTCGATCAAGATGAGCGCTGAGAAAGCCCAGGGGGTCGCTCAGCTTTAGCTGGTCCTCCGGGGACTCCAGATCCAGGTAAAGGGCGTGACGATCCTGAGCGACGGCCTTTGCAAGCGTCGTTTTCCCCACCTGCCGGGGGCCCAAGAGGGCGACCGCCGGGGCTCGGTCCAGGGCGCGTTGCAAGGGCTGGGAAAGGTCTCGAAGAATCATACCTTGCATTTTCGGAGATAGACTCCGAATTTGCAATGATCTAGCAGGAGTTAGGGAAGCCCCTTCGGGGTGTTTTCAATGTTGATACTTTGACGCCGAGAAGGTGGGGATGAGCACCCTTTCTCGCACCAAAACCATGGCTCTAGTGGAGATTTTCAACCACTAAGCGGCAGTAAACCCGGGTAAAGTGGGCCCAAAACCATCTATTCCAAAGTAGAATGTGTCTACTCGCGATTTCGACTTAAACCCCTCTCCCCCCAGGGGCCCCGGGCTCTCAAGCAGGCCCCAAAAAAGAAGGGCCCCGAAGGGCCCTTCCGTGAGACCGAGCGAATCTGGCCTCCTTGATCGCGTAGATCCGAGTCGGAATCAGAGGCGAAGTGCTTCCACAGCGCCAACGTCCATACCCAGAGCCCGGACCCGCTCACAACCTTTCTCACTAGACACTGGATCACCTCCTTTTCTTTCTCAGCCAAACACAGTCTTGAGTCTGCCCCGGCCCCGGGGCCCTGACAAGCCCCAAAGCCCGGCAAAACGCCCCTAGGGCTCGCCCCAAAGCTCCCGCAGCCGCGCGGGCCGGCCGCAGCCGTTCTTGTAGTACTTGTAGCGCCAGGGATTTTTCCGGTGATAGTCCTGGTGGTAGTCCTCCGCCGCGTAGAAGGGCGCCGCCTCGCGGATCGGCGTCACCAGCGTCCCCGGCGCCCGGGGATCGGAGGCCAGCCGCGCACGCGAGGCCTCCGCCGCCGCCCGCTGCGCCTCATCCTTCACGAAGATCGCGCTCAAATAGGACGAGCCCCGGTCGCAAAACTGCCCCCCATCATCGAAGGGATCGACATTGCGCCAGAACACTTCTAGGAGCTCCCCGTAGGACACCTCGGCGGGATCAAAGCGCACCTTTAGGGCCTCCACGTGCCCCGTGTTTCCCCGGGTCACCTGGCGATAGGTCGGATTCACCACCCTGCCGCCGGTGTAGCCCGAGGTGGTTTCGAGTACCCCCGGCACACCATCAAAGGCCTCTTCCACGCACCAAAAGCACCCGGCGGCAAAGATTGCCGTGTCCTCCTCCGCCCGCAGGGACGCCCCGGACGACAGCAACGCCATGGCGAAGAGAGCCGAAAGCCATCGTTTCATGCTTACCTCCCATACTCATGCCCGCGCTCGCAGGGTCCCGTGAACCCCGCAGGGCCCCAGACTAACGTGCCCGAGCCTCTTTGGGGCGCATCGGGGCCGCCAATAACAGCAGCAAGGGTTACCACGATGCCGTTAGACGGGCTTAATCTTTACCGACCTCGAAACTTCAGGAGTTTCGCCATGGCTAGCATGACCATCCGCCAGCTCGATGATGCTCTGATGCAACGCCTACGGGTTCGTGCAGCCAGGAATGATCGTTCTGTGGAAGAGGAGGCTCGAAACATTCTATGCACTGCCCTCGCGCGAGACGAAACCTCGGGAAAGCACCTCGTTGACTCCATTCGGGCTCGCATTGCGCCACTTAGTGGGGTCGATCTAGAAATACCGACCCGCGACGGGTTGCGAGGGGCCCCAGACTAACGCGCCCGCGCCTCCTTGGGGCAAACTACCCCCATCAATCACGGCAGCAAAAGGCTGCCCCGGGGGAGACACCGCAATGAACGCACCCATGGACGACATCACCGTCATCGAAATTACCAACTGGATGGCCGCGCCCAGCTGCGGCGCCATGCTCGCGGACCTGGGTGCCAAGGTGATCAAGATCGAGCCCTTCGGCGGCGACCCCATGCGCGGCATGGGCCGCCCCCCGAAAATCGACGAGGGCCCGGCGAAGGACTACGACTACGGCTTCGACGTCGATAACCGGGGCAAGGCCTCCATCGCCATCGACCTCACCCAACCGGCGGGGCAGGAACTGGTGCGGGAGCTCGTAGACGGCGCCCAGATTTTCCTCTGCAACCTCCTTCCCACCCGGCAGAAGAAGTACGGCCTCGACCCCGACACCCTGCTCGCCCGGAACAAGAGCCTGGTCCACGCCACCCTCACGGGCTACGGCACGGACGGCCCGGAAGCCTCCCGCCCGGGCTACGACGTCACGGCGTTCTTCGGTCGCTCCGGCCTCTACGACGCCATGCGGGAAGGGCCCGACGGCTTCGTCCCCATGGCCCGCCCGGCCCAGGGCGATCACACCACGGGCCTCGCCCTCTTCGGCGCCATCATGGCGGGGCTGCGCATGGCGGAGAAAACCGGCGAGGGCCAGGTGGTAGAAACGTCCCTCTTCGAAACCGCCGTGTGGACCCAGGCCACGGACTACGCCATTACCGCCGTGGACAAGGCGCCGGTGCGCCGACGCATGCGTAACCAGCAGATCACGGCCACGGCGAACCGCTATCCCTGCGGGGACGGCAAGTGGATCGTCATCAACAACCCGGAACAGGCCGCCTGGCCCCGCTTCTGCAAGGCCATCGGCCAGGAAGCCTGGCTTGAGAAGGAAGAATGGATCGACCAGCGCAGCCGCTTCTACGCCATGGCCGACGTGGTCGCTGCCATCGACGAAGTACTGGCCACGAAGAGTCGGGACGAATGGGGCGCGATTTTCGACGCCGCGGGGCTGATCTGGGGGCCCGTGCTGAGCCTCGATGAGGTTGCCAATGACCCGCAAGCCGAAGCCATCGGCCTATTCCCCACCATCGAAAGCGACGCGGCCGGCACCTACCGCACGGTGCGCATCCCCATGCGCATGCCCACCGCGAAGATCGGCCCGAAGGGACCGGCCCCCGCCGTTGGCGCCCACACCGCCTCCGTGCTCAAGGGTCTCGGACGCAGCGCCGCCGACATCGAAGCCCTGGTCGCAGGCGGCATCGTCAAAGGAGAGGACGCATGAAAAGCATGAAGCTTGGGCTCCAGCTCGGCTACTGGGGCACGAACCCGCCGCAAAATCTCATCGAGACGGTGAAAACCGCCGAGAGCCTCGGCTACGACTCGGTCTGGACCGCCGAGGCCTACGGCTCCGACGCCCTGACGCCCCTGGCCTGGGTCGGCGCCCACACCTCGAAGATTCGCCTGGGCACGGCGGTATGCCAGCTGTCCGCGCGCACGCCCACGGCCATGGCCATGGCGGCGCTCACCCTCGATCACCTCTCCCAGGGCCGCTTCATGCTCGGCCTCGGCGTCTCCGGGCCCCAGGTGGTGGAGGGCTGGTACGGCCGCCCCTTCGCTAAGCCCCTGGCTCGCACCCGGGAATACGTTTCCATCATCAAGAAGGTGCTGGCCCGGGAAGAGCCCGTCACCAACGACGGCGAACACTACCCCCTCCCCTACACGGGGGAAGGCGCCTGGGGCCTCGGCAAGCCGCTAAAGCCCATTACCCACCCGCTCCGCGCGGACGTGCCCATCTTCATCGGCGCCGAAGGCCCGAAGAACGTCGCCCAAACGGCGGAGATCGCCGACGGCTGGCTGCCCCTTTACTACTCTCCCTTCCGCAACGGGGTCTACAGCGACGCCATCAAGCAGGCCCGCTCCAACTTCGAAGTGGCCCAGGGCATCGTGGTGAACATCACGGACGACAAGGAAAAGGGTCTGCTCCCGGTGAAGGGCATGCTGGCCCTTTACGTCGGCGGCATGGGCGCGAAGGATCGGAACTTCCACAAGGAGCTCATCAGCCGTTTCGGCTTCGAAGCGGAAGCCCAGAAAATCCAGGACCTGTATCTGGCGGGGAAAAAGGAAGAGGCCATGATGGCCGTGCCCGATCAGCTGGCCGATGAAATCTCCCTCGTGGGAACCAAGGAGGAGATCCGCGATCGGCTCCAGGCCTGGAAGGAAACGCCCGTGACCTCCCTGCTCGTGAGCGCCCGCTCCCAGGCGGAGCTGACGACCCTCGCGGAGCTCGTGCTGGACGCCTAAGCCACGAGGGCTTAGGCCGCCGGCGCCTGCCGCCCCAGGTAAGCGCGCAGGGCGTCGCTCACGACGGTGTTGAGGTTAGTGCCCTGCTGCGCGGCATAAAGCATGGCTTGCCGATGGAGTTCGGGACCTGGGCGGACGTTGAAGCTTCCCTTACAGGGACGCTCCGGGGCCCGCCCTTCTGCATCGCAAGTCGCTAAATAGTCATTTACTGCTTCGTGAAAAGCCCGCTTGAGGCCCTTGCCGTCGATCCCCTCGTAGCTCACGAGGTCTCTGATAAACAGAAGCTTCCCATAGAGGAGGTCATCCGCTTCGCTGAACTCCACCGAGCCGACATAACCCTTGTATTGGAGCATCGTGCTCATAGAAAGCCCTCCTTACTCAGCTGGTCGTGCAGCTGCTCAATCGCATAGCTCCGAACCACATTCCCAGGATGCGGCTTGTGCAGCAGGACTAAAGCACCGCAGGAATGTACGAACCTTCGGCGAGACCCTGCGGTTCTTCCCCGTGTGCTTTCTTC
>JAYOYG010000004.1:52226-57141 GCA_038153445.1 Pseudomonadales bacterium | reverse complement strand
GTGAAATCTTTTGGTTTCGCCTGGAAGCGTTGTAGCAATTTTTCTGGCCGCGACACTTTAGAGCACCTCTGTGCTCGCCTGCCAAAAAGATAGGCAAGACGCTGCGCAATCGCAACCATTTTTAGTTACTTGGTTTTGACTGTGCGCGGTTGTGGGTGCTTCTAGCCCACGTCCATCAGAATTAGCGGCTTGAGTGCCTAAACTGCATAACGCGTGCGAGAAAGGAGAAAGCGGCTTAGGCCACCGCGCGGGGTACGGCTTCGAGCCCCTTGAACGCGAGCTCTTGTGCGATTCGGGCTTTCGTTTGGGCGACTTCCTGCGCCTGGCGTTCTATAGACCAGCCTAGGGCCTCGCCCATGAGCGTCGCCGCGGGGGCCAGCAGGCGGTCTCGCTCCTCCGGGGCGAACCAAGCCGCCCGGAGCCGCCGGTAGATGAGATCTTCCAGCCGCTGCGGGGTTTCCTCGGCGAGCGCCCAGCGCACCTCTCCCTCCAGCACGACGCCCCCCGCCAGCGGCGCAGCGCCATGGGCGAGCACCGAACTGCTGTCCTCGCCATAAAGTCTTGCCAGCCGCTCTGCAGCCCCCGGAGGGAGATTGCTCTCCTTCGGAAGCCGGGCCACCAAGGTAGGAATGGGCGCCCCAGCGCCGGGAAGCGCCGTGGGCCCCGGCGCAGGCGCTAGGGTGAGATCGGTCGCCCCTTCCACCGCCTCGAGCACGCTTTCCGCCATCTTTCGAAAGCCCGTGAGCTTGCCCCCGGCTACGGTCACGAGACCGCCCCGCCCCACCCAAACCTCATCCTTCCGGGAGGTGGCCTTGGCGCTCTTGCCTGCCTCGGCGATGAGGGGACGCACCCCGGCCCAGGCACCTACCACGGCCTCCGGGGTCAGCGCCGCGTCGGTGTAGTAGCGCTTTAGGGGCTCGAGCAAATAAGTGGCTTCTTCCCGAAGAATCTCGGGCCAAAGGGGATCGGCGCCGTCATAGCTCGTATCCGTGGTGCCGACGAAAACCGTATCGAGGTAAGGCACGGTGAAGATCAACCGCTTGTCCTGCGTTTCCAAGAAGCTGAGGTGCTGCACGGGCAGGGCCTTCCGGGGCAGCACAATGTGCACCCCCTTCGATAAATGAAGGGCTTTCTTCGCCGGCGCCGGATCTTCCGCGGCGAGCTGCTCCACCCAGGGGCCGGCAGCATTCACCACGGCCCGAGCCCGAATGGCGAAGCGCGCCCCGGTGAGCGCGCAGGCCACCTCCGCGCCATTCACCCGCCCCCCCTGCGCGGTCCAAAGCAGGTTCTCGGCCTTCACGTGATTGGCAAGCACCGCCCCGCTTTCCGCGGCGGCCCGCAATACGGCCAGCACCAGGCGCGCATCGTCCGTCAGGTATTCGCGATAGGCGCAGGCCATGGGAAAGGCCTTGCGGTTCAGCCGGGGCTCCTCGGCTTCGAGCTCTGCTTCGCCCCAAATTTGGTGCCGATCCTGCGGCGCGACGGCGCCCAGCCGTTCATAAAGCGCGACGCCCGTGCGGTATTTCCAGAGCGCTGGGCGGCTGGCCACGGGAAGCATCATCCAGCGGGGCTCCGCGAGGTGCGGCGCCATAGCGTAGACCGCCTTGCGCTCCCGCGCGGCCTCGCGCACCAGGGCAAAATCGCCCATGGCCAGGTAACGCAAACCGCCATGAATGAGCTTGGTGGAGCGGCTGGAGGTGCCGGCGGCGAAGTCCTCGCCGTCGATGAGCGCGACGCTCAGGCCCCGTAGCGCTGCTTCCCGCGCCACCCCCGCGCCAGTGATGCCACCGCCGATCACCAGCAGATCGAAACGCTCGCTGCTTAAGCGCTGAAGCTGGGCCGAGCGGTCCTTGCTGGCGAGGGGCGTCGTCACGGGGCACTCCTTTTGTAGAGCTTTGAGTATGCCTGCCCTCTATGAATCACCCATGAAGGGCTGACGAACGGCCTTGCAGCCCCGGCGTACAAGGGTCTGCGCTCTTTCCTAGGGGCCGGGGCGGGGGAAAGCCCTTTTGGGTCAAATTCTAGGTAGATAATTGGCGTGAATTAAGGTGGGTTTTAGGTAGCCAAAAGGTGCGCCAGAGCGCCTAAAAGTGGGTATTCAAGGGCCATATAACCCCATATTAAGCACCTATGTGGGTTTTAAAAGCCCCCTTTTTCGCGTTCATGTAGATACACAGAACATGGGGCAGCTGCGCGCTAAGCCGCGTCATTGCTGGCCCGGCCTCCACCCCATGCCACGTCGATGTAGATACCTAGAAATTCGCCCAAAGGGGCTTTCCCCGTCGCCGCCCTAAATAGGTGCACAGCCACCTAAGCCCCAGAGGCCCCCTAGGGTCGATAACGCAGGGTCGCGAAGAGCGAGAAGTCCGAGGCACTCCCGGGCCGGAGGTCCTCACTGAAGCCGAAATCCACAGCCAAAGCCCCCAAGGAACGCCAGCGGAGACCCAGAAGCCCCTGCACGCTCCAGCCCCCGAGGGGCGTCAGCGGCGCATCGAGCAGCGCCGAATGCCCATCCAGCTGCCCGAGCAGGGACCAACGGGGGCTCAAGGGCCAGGCAAGGGCCAGGGAGCCAAAGCCGGCCAGATCTTTTCGCTCGAAGGGGTCGAAATCCGAAGCATTGCCCGCCAGCACGCCGCCCTGAAGGGTCAGCGCTAGCGGTCCGAGGGGTCGGGCCAGGGCGAGGGCTAAGCTGCCCTCCCAGGCATCGCTCCCCCAAAGTTCCGAAGCGGACCCCGTGGGAAGCTCCAGCTGGGCCCGCAGGGTCAGCACGGAGGCGCCGTCATCGACCAAGGTTCGCGCAAGCCCGAGCTGCACATCACCGAGGCTTGAGCGCCGCTGGTCCACGGCAAAGGCCGAAACCCCCGCCTCAGAAGCGAAAAGAGAAACGGCCCCCGTAGGCGCCCGATCGCGCCCGCCCTCGGGAAGTCCCCAGAGGTTATGCCAGCCGTCGATGGGCTGATCGAGCACGCCGCCCCCGCGGGTCCCGAAGGGTACGGTGAGGGACGCGGCCCAGCCCGGGGCGAGGCCCCGCTCGAAGCGCAGAGTCCCCGCGAGACTCTCCCCGTCCAGGCGAACGGAAGCATCACCCCGCTGGTTGGTGGTGAAATCACTGGCCCAATCAAGCGCTAAATCGGCGGCAAGCACGCCGGGCGCGGGCAGGACCGCGCTGGCCGACCGCGGCAGGCCCAGGGTTGCGCTCACCGGGGAGGTGTTCCGCCAGAGCACGGGGCCAAGCCCGTCAGGAGCGGCAGAGGCCGCCGCAAACGAAGCCCCCGAAGCGAACACCCCGACCGCAAACGCCAGGGCCCGAGCCCAGAGAGCGCCCCGAAGCCCCACGGCCAAAGCCCCTAGTTCACCGCGCGATCGCGCCCGGCCCAGAAGGGCGCACGCAGATCGGTCTTGAGGATCTTGCCCGGGCCGCTCTTGGGCAATTCATCCTCGGAGAAGCTAATGGAGCGCGGCACCTTGAAGCCCGCGATGCGCGCCTTGCAGTGAGCCATCAGGTCCGCCTCAGAAACCGATAGCCCAGCCTTCCGCACCACCACCGCGTGCACCGCTTCCCCCCACTGCTCGCTCGGGATGCCAATCACCGCACATTCCTGCACGGCGGGGTGGCTGTAGAGCGCGTCCTCCACCTCCGCGGAGTACACGTTCTCGCCACCGGAGACGATCATGTCCTTCAGGCGATCGACGATGAAAAGAAAGCCGTCCTCGTCGAAATAACCCGCATCGCCGGTGTGCATGCAGCCACCGCGCAGGGCCTCGGCGGTGAGCTCCGGCTGCTGCCAGTAGCCCTGCATAACCATGGGGCCGCGGACGCAAATCTCCCCGATCTGCCCCCGGGGCACGGGGGAATCGTCGGGACCGAGCACCACCACGTCGGCGTTATAGGCCGGCTGGCCGGCGGAGGCGGTCTTCCCCGCCTTCGGGCCCTCAAACACGTGATACTCCGGGGTGAGCACGGTGGCCACGGGCGACAGTTCAGTCATGCCGTAGGACTGAAGGAAGCGCACCCCCGGGAGCTTCGCCATGGCCTCGCGAAGGAGCGCCTCGGGCATGGGGGACGCGCCATAGGTTAGGAGCTTAAGCGCCGACAGGTCTGTGGTCGCAAGGGAAGGCTCGCGCACCAGCCGTGCCAGCATGGTGGGCACGATGATGGTGATGGTCACCCCTTCCGCTTCCAGGGTCTTCAGGAAGGGGCCGGGCTCGAAGCGGGGAATCACCACGTGGCGGCCGCCGGCAAGGGTCGTGGAGAAAATGCGCGCGCCGCCGGCCACATGGAACATGGGGGAAACGTGGAGGTGCACGCTATCGTCCCGGATGTCCATGTTGAGCATGGCCGTGAGGGAGTTCGCCAGGATGTTGTTGTGGCTGAGCATGACGCCCTTGGAGCGCCCCGTCGTGCCCCCGGTGTAAAACAGGCAGGCGAGGTCGTCCTTCCCTGCGCCCTGATCGGCGAGGCGCGGCGCTTCGGCCACGGTATCGAAGCTTTCCCAGCCTTCCGGGGCTAAGCCGGCATCGGCAAAGAGGCAATGGGTCAAACCGCACGCGTCCCGCAGCGCCTCCACCCGAGGGGCGTGATCTCCATCGGCGCAGACCACCTTCGTGCCCGAATCCTCCAGGGCATAGGCCAGCTCGGGACCGGCCCAGCGCGTATTCAGGGGCACGGCCACGGCGCCGGCCCAGAAGCAGGCATAGAAGAACTCGACATAGCGCGCGCTATTGTGGGAGACCATGGCCACCCGATCCCCCGGCGCGACGCCCCGAGCCGCAAGACCGCCGGCGAGCCGGGCCACCCGATCCTCAAAGGCGGACCAGCTGAGGCGATAGTCCCCCTCGACCAGGGCCAGGCGGTCCCCCTGAAGCTGGGCGGAGCGGCGGAGGGTCTGGGCGAGGTACATAGGGCATCCTTACG
>JAYOYG010000004.1:37735-52126 GCA_038153445.1 Pseudomonadales bacterium | reverse complement strand
CAGTATCTCCAGCTCGATCACGCCAAGGCCCTGTTGAAGGACCACAGCGTGCTGGACACCACCCTCGCCCTGGGACTCTCGAGCCCAAGCCGGCTACATGATCTCTTTCTGCGCTGGGAAGCCATGGCCCCCGGCGCGGCGGCCAAAGGCGGCGCGGGGCTCACCATCGCCTGGGGCACCTTCGAAAGCCCCTTCGGCCCCGTGGTCGCGGCCGGAACGAGCCAAGGCCTCTGCGGCCTTGCCTTTACCGCCGAGCTTGGCGAACAGGGGGCCCGCTTTGACCTCAAGCGGCGCTGGCCCGAGGCCAGCTGGGAGGAACAGCCCGAAGCGCTGAGAAGCTGGGTGGACAGCGCCTTCGCCCGGCGCGGGGACGTCCCCCTGGCCGTCGCCGGAGGACCCTTCGATCTCAAGGTGTGGCAGGCGCTCATCGCCATCCCCGAAGGGTCCGTGGCCACCTACTCCCACATCGCCGCCGCCATCGGTAACCCGAAGGCCGTGCGCGCCGTGGGCAGCGCCGTGGGACGCAACCCCCTAGCCTGGCTCATTCCCTGCCATCGGGTGCTACGGCGCGATGGCGCCCTGGGCGGCTACCACTGGGGCCTGCCCGTGAAACGCGGACTGCTGGCCTGGGAGAGCGCCCGCCGCGATAGCGCAGCGGCGGCGCCCTCAGAAGCGATGGCCTAGCCCTGGCCTAGCCGGGACCTAGGCCGTGCTTTTCACCTGTCCACCGTCCACCACCCAGGTGGCGCCGGTGACGAAGGCCGCCCGCGGCGAGGTCAGGAAAGCCACAACGTCGGCGATTTCCCGCACGGTGCCAAAGCGCTTGAGCGCCACTTCCCGGTCGATCCAGCGTTGCCACGCATCGGGGCGGGCCGCCACGTTCCGCTCCCAAGAGCCGCCGGGGAACAGGATGTTGCCTGGCGCCACGGAGTTCACCCGCACGGCGGGGCCCACTTCCTTGGCCAGATTGGCGACAAAGTGATTCAGCCCCGCCTTCGCAATGCCGTAGCTATGGGGCGCGCCGAGGGCGTTCACCCCGGCGATGGAGGAAATCACCGTCAGGCTCGTGCCCTCCCGGCCCTGCAGGTGGCGCATGGCCTCCCGAGCCAGGCGCACCGTTCCCGTGAGGTTTTGCTCTAGGGCATAGGCGAGGTCGTCGTCATTAACGTCCCACCCAGGCTTCAGCCCCCCGCCCCCGACGTTGGCGATGACCGCATCCACCCCGCCGAAGGCCGCCTCCATGGCGGCAAAGGCGCCGATGATGCCGTCCGTCGCGGTCATGTCCGCCGCGTGCTGGGCCACCCGATCCCCATGCTGCACCGCAAAGGCCTCATAAGCCGCCTGCAGAGGTCCCAGGCTCCGCCCCGTGAGGAGCACCTTCGCTCCCTCCTCCAGCAGCGCCTCCGCAATACCCTGCCCAATGCCCTGGCTGGCGCCCGCCACCAGCACCCGCGTGCCCGAAAGTCCTAGATCCATAGCCTTCCCCTCCTCCGTTCCTTAAGCTCAGGCCCAAGCATGCCATCCCCAGAGAGCGCCGTGACCTTCACCGATGATCTTTCCCTCCTAAGCCGCCTCCTGGGCCACCCCGTGGTGAACCTCGAGCGGGAGCGCGCGCCCATGATGGATCTAGAGCGGATCACCGCTGTGGTGCTGGCCCCCGACCGGGCCATTCCCCTGCCGCCGAACAACGCCTTAAGGAATCTGGGGGAGGTGGCCGAGCTGCGCGCCCTGCTAGAGGGCTGGTCCCGGCAGGAAGCGGAAACGCTGAAGGGACGGGTCCGGGGGCAGGACCTCGAGGCTTCCCCGGAAGCCCTCGAGGCGGAAATGCTGGCGATCGCCCAGGGGTTATAGACCGGGCCTGCGGATTGCAAGCCCCTAGAAGCGCCGCTGGGGATGGCGATAGGTCACGGAGAAATAGCCGTAGGCGGGATCGCCCTGTTCTGAAGCATTCGGCGCCTGGCGCATGAAGCGCCCGTGCTTAAAGAGCGCGATACCACCGTCGAGGGTCCAGCGCGAGGACGGCCGCCAGACCAGGCGCGCATCGAGCTGCGTACCCACATCGTCACCGCTTTCGCCGGCGGGGTCGCGCACCCCAGAGCCAATCTGCGCATCCCGCGGGGCATCGAGCCAAACGGCGCGGAGCGTCGCCTGGGCCGTTAGCGTAGCAGTGGGCTTCGCCTCCAGGCGCAGCGCCGGGGACAGGAAGTTGCCCCGGAGCACGTGAGTGAAGAGGCTCGTGGGCCCAAGATCGCCCCGCACGGGCCCGAAGAGCGCATCAAAACGGCCCCAGCGGTCATCCGTCGGGTCGTCATCGCCACTCGCGTAATCGAGCAGGGCCGCCACCCGCGGCGTCCAGGCCCCTTCCCCGGTCACGCCGAGGGCAGCATGGAAGAACTCGGCCCGGGCATCGAGTACGGCGCTGTCCTCCGCCGCCGCCGTGGCCCGCACCTGCCCCCACTGTAGGGCCGCCTCCAGCTCCCCATCCCAGGCCCCGGGCGCGGGGGCTCGAAGCCACCGGCCCCCGAGCGTTTGCAGGCGTCGATTGCGCGTAGCAAGACCGTCGTCCCGCTCCCGGAGCACGAAGCCATAGGCCTCCAGCTGATCGTCGGCGCCGGAACGGGTCGTGAGGTAGGCCCCGAGCACCCGAACCCCGGCGTGCTCTTCGTCGAGATCCCACTCGTTATCGCGCACCGCTTCGAAGTCGTTTGGAAGGCGCTGCTGGGGACTCAAGGCAAAGAGCTCAAGACGCCGCTCGCCCCGGGTCAGGGTGGCCAGGGCGCCGGTAAACGCATTCGGCGTATTGCGATAGCCGTTGCGGCCGAGCAGGCGTCCGGCCCCTAAGGTGGGGGCAAGGCGCCCGAGGCGGAGACTCAGCGTCTGATCGCCGGAAACGGCGCCGTACCAGCCCACATAGGCCGTGAGGGGCTCGAAGGCATCAATGAGATTGCCATTGGCACTGCTGCGGGGCGCGAGGTCATAGGCGCGCGCATCGAGGATCTCGCCACCCAGGCGAAAGGCCCCGCGCGCGTACTCGGCAGCGAGGCGCGTGCGCAGCACCACGCCGTGATCGCTGCTGCCAAGACCCGGACGAAATTGGTTATGGAGCCCTTCGAAGCGCGTGCGATGGGAGAAGTCGACGGAGAGACCGTCCTCCGCGACCAACCTGGAGGGCGCCAGCAGCGCCCCCAGGGCGAATCCCAGGACGGCGGGAAACGCCGCCAGACCCCTTAACAATACCGCCATGCCATCCCTCCCAAGCCAAGGCTGCGCACCCTAGGGAAGGGGCGCAGCCAAGGCAAGGGGTCCGCGCCTAGGCGAGGCCCGCCACGGCCTTTTGCAAGGCTGCGAGGCGCGTGGGGAAGAAGGCGTCCGCGTCGATGGCGGCGTCGGCCCCCAGTTCCCGGAGCGTGCTCCGCCCCGCGTCGTTCAGGCCGGCTACGTAGAGGTCCTGCCCCGCGTCCTTGGCATCCGTCGCCACCGTTTCCACGGCCCGGGCCGCCGACACATCGAGGAAGGGCACGTCGGAGAAGTCGAGGACGACCGCCCGCTGATGGGGCTCCACGGTCTCCCGCACGTGGTGGCCAAGGTCAGCGGCAGCGGCAAAGCTCATGGGGCCGGTGAAGGCCATGATGGAGATGCGGCCCCCGGCCTGCTCCAGAACGGCCCGCTCTTCCTCGGACTCCACGGAGAAGCTCTGCTCCCGGAGGCGCTTCACCTGCGCATCCGCCAGCTGCTGAATGAACGCCAGCGCCGCGAGGAAGACCCCCACGAAGACGGCGGTCATGAGATCGACGAATACGGTCATGAGCAGCACCAGCATCATGAGCGCGAGGTCGATGCGCGGGCCGCGATGGCTCCGCTTCAGGTAGGTCCAATCGATGATGTCGAAGCCCACCTTGAAGAGAATGCCCGCCAGCACGGCGTGGGGGATCTGCTCCGCGAGGGGCCCAAGGGCCAGTACGATGGCCAGCAGCACCAGGCTGTGCAGCATGCCCGACAGACGCGTGCGGCCCCCCGTGCGAATGTTGACCACGGTGCGCATGGTGGCCCCGGCGCCGGGAATACCGCCGATGAAACCGGCGACGGCGTTACCGATGCCCTGCCCCAGGAGCTCCTTGTTGGAGTCGTGGCGCGTGCGCGTCATGTTGTCCGCCACGAGGGAGGTGAGCAGGGAGTCAATGGCCCCGAGCACCGCGAGGATTACCGCCGCCTTCAGCACAATAGGGGACGCCAGGGCGCTCAGCGCCGGCAGGGTGAGGTCCGGCAGCCCGGAAGGGATATCCCCGATCACCGGGGCGCCGGGGAACTGCACGCTGATGATCGTGCCGATGATGAGCGCCGCCAGGGGACCGGGCAGGTACTTAGCCACGGAGGGGGGCCAGAAGAACACGATCAAAAGGGACAGGGCCCCGAGGAGCGCTGCCATGCCGTTGATGTTGGCCAGGGCCTCGGGAACGGCCAGGAGGGCGTTCACCGTGCCCGGAGGCGCCTCGCCGCCCACGATGCGGGAGGCCTGGAGGATGATGATGATGCAGCCAATGCCGCTCATGAAGCCCGAAACCACGGGATAGGGCACCAGGCGAATGTAGGTTCCCAGGCGCAGTACGCCCAGGAGCACCTGAATCACCCCGGCGAGCACCACGGCGGTAAAGATCAGCGCCGGCTGATCCGCAAAGGTGGCCGCAAGGCCCGCAAAGACCACGACCATGGGCCCGGTGGGGCCGGACACGTTGGTGGGCGTGCCCCCAAAGGCGGCGGCAAAGAAGCCCACGGCAATGGCGCCGTAGAGCCCCGCGATGGGGCCCACGCCGGAGGCGACCCCGAAGGCCAGGGCCAGGGGCAGGGCCACCACGGCAGCGGTGAGGCCGCCAAAAATGTCTCCGCGCAAGTGCTGCGTGTTCATGCCTCAGGCTCCAGGTCAGAGAGGTCGTAGCGGTAGATGGGATCGAGGGGATCGTCCGGGCCCATGGTCGCGAGCTGCTTCAAGATGCCGTCCTTCAGCCCGTAGACCCAGCCGTGCAGCAGGGGCCGCTGCTCCCGCTTCCAGGCGGCCTGGATGATGGAGGTTTTCGCCAGGTTCATCACCTGTTCCTGCACATTCAGCTCCACCATGCGGTCCGCACGCTCATCGTAATCTTCGATGGCATCCAGCTCTTCCCGATGCAGCCGATAGTTGTCCTTGATATTGCGCAGCCACTTGTTGATGAGGCCAATGCTCTGCTGCGTCAGCGCCGCCTTCACACCCCCGCAGCTGTAGTGGCCGCAAACGATGACGTGCTTCACCTTCAGCACGTTCACCGCGAACTCAAGCACGGACAGCAAGTTGAGGTCCGTGTTCACCACCATGTTCGCGACGTTGCGGTGCACGAAAATTTCCCCGGGGTTGGAGTTCGTGATGTCCTCCGCCGGAACCCGGCTGTCGCTGCAGCCAATCCAGAGGAATTCCGGGGACTGGCCCTCCGCCATGCGCTCGAAGTAGGCGGGATTGCGCTCCACCATCTCCTGCGCCCAGGCCTTGTTTTCCAGTAGCAGTTTCTCGTAGCTCTTCATGCCAGTGCCTCTCGGAAGTAGGGATTGTTGCTTGTGGGCGACCGCTTAATTTCCACCGTGATGCTTCGAGCCCGGGCATTGGCCTGGAAATGCTCGAGGGTTTCGATGATGTCTTGGTCAATGAAGGAGGCCCGGGTGCCATCGATGATCACGAAGGCCCCGTCGGGCAGCTTGGCCAGGGCCTCCCGGAGTGCCGCCCGGTTAAAGAAGCTGCAGTCCTTGGCGAAGCGGACAATGACGTTGGTGCCATCCTGGAACACCACGAAGGCGCGCTTGAAGTTCCCCGCGATAACGCCAGCGATGCCCACCGCCAGGCCGACCAGCACCCCCTCCAGCAAATCCGTCAGCAGGATCGCGAGCACGGTGGCGAAGAAGGGAGCCCACTGGGTCGGGCCCTTCGCGATGATGCCCTGGTAGAGGCTCGGGGGCGTCAGCTTGAGGGCGATCACGATGAGCACGGCGGCCAGGGACGCCAGGGGAATAAGGTTTAAAAGCCCGGGCAAAAACAGCACGAGGAGCAGGAGCAGGGCCCCATGGATCATGGTAGCGCGCTTGCTTTGGGCCCCGGCGCTGATGTTGGCCGTGGTGCGCACCACCACGGAGGTGATGGGCAAGCCCCCAACGACGCCGGACAGCACGTTCCCCGCCCCCTGGGCCAAAAGCTCCCGGTTCGGCGGGGCCACCCGCTTCTGGGGATCGAGCCGATCCGCGGCGTCCAGCGCCAGCAGCGACTCGAGGCTCGCCACCACGGCGATGGTCACGGCGAGGATCCACACCTCGGGATGGGTGAAGCCCGCAGGGTCCGGATGCATGAGCGCACTAAGGAATGCCCCCGCGTCCCCCGCCGGCAGGGTCACGAGGTGCTCCCCGGAGAGAACCCAGTTCGGCGCGAGCGCCGGCAGCACCAGGCTATTCAGCACCACGGCTGCGAGCACGGCCACCAGGGGCCCGGGCAAGAAGGCGAGCACGCGGCGGGCCTTCAGCGCCGGCTGCTCCCAAAGCACGAGCAAGGCGAGGCTCACCACCGCCGTCAGCACGGCGCCGGGCACGGCGTTCTGCGCCGCATGGAGGATGGCCGTAAAGGTGTTGTCCCCGTCCATCTGCAGGAAGGAGAAGTCCCCCTCGGGATCCACGTCATAGCCAAGGGCGTGGGGGATCTGCTTGAGGAGCAGAATCACCCCGATGGCGGCCAGCAGCCCCTGCACCACGGAGGACGGGAAAAAGTGCCCAAGCACCCCCACCCGGAGGGCTCCCAGGGCCATCTGCATCATCCCCGCCAGCACTACAGCGCAGAGGAACAGGTGGAAATCTCCGAGGCTCCCAATACCGCTAAGCACCACCACGGTGAGCCCGGCGGCAGGGCCGGAAACGGACACCTGGGACCCGGAGAGGGCCCCGACCACGACGCCCCCGATTACCCCGGCGATGATACCCGCGTGCAGCGGCGCCCCGGACGCCAGGGCAATGCCGAGGCACAGGGGCAAGGCCACCAGAGTGACCACGAGCCCGGCCTGAAAATCAGCCAACCCCGCGCTCCCGCTCCGGGGCACGTTCGCTTCTTGAGTCATTACCGACTCCTTTTATGGAAAATTTCGATCGCTCCTCGCACGCTAGGTTGACCAAACCCAAGGACGGCGCAAGAAGGCCACGCCTCAGTCCTGAGGCGTCGATCTTTGATTTTTCTCGCCCTGGCAGGGGTGACCGGTGCGCCAGGGGTGGGGAGACGAGGGCCCTAGGCCGCCGCCTCCGCCGTGGCACGGGCCCAGCGGTAATCCGCCTTCCCGTTGGGTGCGCGTTGCACCTGAGGCACCGCCACAAAGGCCTTGGGCACCTTGTAGCCGGCGAGCTGCGCGCGCACAAAGGCCCGCAGCGTTTCATCATCCAATTCCGCGCCAGCCCCGGTGAGGGCGTAGACCGCCACCACCCGATTGCCCAGGCGCTCGTCCGGGAGGCCTACCACCAGGCAGTCGGCGACGTCCTTATGGCGCTTCACCGCCTCCTCCACCTCTTCCGTGTAGACCTTCTCGCCCCCGGTGTTGATGCACTGGGATCCGCGACCGAGCAGCGTAATGGTGCCATCCGCCTCCACCCGGGCGAAATCCCCGGGAAAGCTGTAGCGCACGCCGTTCACGGTCCGGAAGGTGCGGGCGGACTTCTCCGGATCCTTGTAATAGCCCAGGGGCACGAGCCCCGCCGTGGCCACGAGGCCCACCTCATCGCTGCCCGGCGTGACCTCCCGGTCATCCTCCGTGAAGACCTTCACGTTCTCCCCGAGGGCAAAGCGCGCCGTGGTGGCCGGGGCGTCCCGGGTGGCCACGGAGGAGCCCATGGACCCTTCCGTGGAGCCCATGGCGTCGTAAAGCATGAAGTCCTTGTGGCGATGGAGCCCGGCCTTGACCTCCTGGGACCACATCACCCCGGAGGAGCTGATGAGCGCCAGGCGGCTTAAGTCATAGGGCGTGCCCGCGGCCTCCGCCGCATCGAGCGCCGCCACCATGGGGCGGGCGAAGGCATCGCCGACGATGGTGAGGTCCGTCACCCCTTCCGCAGCGACCGTCTTAAACAGCACGTCCGGGTCGAAATGGGCCGTCCGCTGAGTCACCACGCAGCCCCCGCAGAGCAGGGGGATGATGGTGCCAATCCACATGCCCGTGCCGTGCATCTGGGGGCAGGCCGGGAGGCTCACGGGCGCCGCGCCGGCGCCGTGGAGCGCCTGGGCCTTGGCCACCAGATCCTCCACGCTCTCCGCGGGCTCGAGGCCCCGAATAGCCAGCCCGCCCGCGGCCATGGCGGCGCAGAAGGCGCCATTTTCATACATCACGCCCTTGGGCATGCCCGTGGTGCCGCCGGTGTAGAGCATGTAGACGTCATCGGCAGGGCGCGGCGCCCAGGTCCCCGGGGCCGCCTCGGCGAGGGCCGCTTCAAAGGCCACGGCGCCCGCCAGCAGGGGCGCCTCCGTGCCATCGTCCACCTGGAGGTAAAGCTTCACCCCGGGCAGGCGGGGCCGAATCTCTTCGATGCGATCGGCGAAGCGGCCATGGAACAGCACGGCCTCGGCGTCGGAGTTCTCGAGCAGATAAACGAGCTCGTCGGCCTGATAGCGGTAGTTCACGTTGATGGGACAGGCGCCCAGCTTGAAGGCGCCGAAGTGCGCCTCCGTGTATTCGTTGCAGTTGAGAAGGTAGAGCCCGAGCTTGGAGCCAGGCCCCAGGCCTGCGGTGGCCAGCACGGTCGCAAGGCGTCCCGCGCGGTCATCGAATTCCGTCCAGCTGCGCGTTTGCCCCTCGCAGGACAGGGCCGGCGCATCCCCGAGCGCCTGCGCCAACGCCGTCCAGGCATTGCCAAAGTGGAATTCCATCGCTCCCAAGCCTCCCCGCTCGTGTGGAGCTTTGACCATAGCAAGGGTTCTTCGCCCCTTGAACTGCCTTGCTGACTCGTTCCTTCGGGAAAAGTTCCACGCGATCGGAAAAAAGCTGCGCTATGCTCAGAGAAAACCTGGGGAGGAAGAAGGATGAGTTTAAAGGTCATTGGCGCCGGTTTCGGGCGCACGGGCACCCTATCGCTGAAGCTGGCCCTGGAACAGCTGGGCTTTGGCCCCTGCTATCACATGGTGGAGGTCTTCAAGCATCGGGATCACCTCCCCCGGTGGATCGCCGCCCATGAGGGGGCGGACACGGACTGGGCGGACCTCTTCTCCGGCTACGCCGCCACCGTGGACTGGCCCTCCTGCAACCTCTGGCAGGCCCAGCTCGCCGCCTTCCCAGAGGCGAAGATCCTCCTCTCCCGCCGGGACCCAAAGGCCTGGTACCGCTCCGTAATGAGCACCATCTACCCCTCGAGCGTCGCGGCAAGAAACAGCGACGATCCCGGCCAGGCGGCCTTCGGCGCCTTCGCCCATAAGGTGATCTGGGATCGGGTCTTCGGGGGCGACATGGAGGACGAGGCCCGGGTCTGCGAGATCTTCGAAGCCCACAACGCCGCGGTCATGGACGCCGCCCCGAAGGATCGGCTCCTGGTCTTTGAAGCCAGCGACGGCTGGGGCCCGCTTTGCGAATTTTTGGAGGTGCCGGTGCCCGACACCCCCTACCCCCGGAGCAACTCCACGGAGGAGTTCCAGAAGCACCAGGGCCCGAGGTCCTAGGGGCCAGCGCCGCCTGGTCTAAACGGTCAGAAAGGTCGCCAGGAGCAGCGGCGTCACCGCGAGGGCCAGCAAGGTCTGGCCCGTAATCACCGCTGCCGTGGCAGGCCCATCCCCCCCAAGCTGCTGGGCCAGGATGTAGGCCGAGGTGGCCGTGGGGACGCAAAACAGCATGAGCAGCACCCCCTGGAGCGGCGCCGGTACGGCGAAGGTCGCCGCGAGCCCCAGGGCCAGGGCGGGCTTCACCGCAAACTGCACCACGCTGCTCGCCACCAGGGGCTGAAGCTCCGTGGCCTGCCGAGGCGCCCGAAGCGCCGCTCCCACGGCCAAAAGCCCCAGGGGCAGGGCCGCGCTACCCAGCAACGCCAATGCGTCGGCCACGGCGCTGGGGAGGGCCTGGGGCTGGGCCGCCAGCACGCCTCCGGCAAGGCAAGCGAGAATCAGAGGATTGGTTCCCAGAGCCTTGATCACGCCCCCCAGGGTCGGCGCCGTCTTCCCCGCGCCCCAGCGGGCGAAGGCCAGCACGCAGAGCACATTAATGAGCACGATCATCACCGCTGCCAGCCAAGCCAGGGGCGCGAGGGCCGCGGGCCCCAGAAGCCCCTCGGCCATGGCGAAGGAGAGGTAGGTGTTAAAGCGCACCCCGCCCTGAAAGAGCGCCGTGTAGGTCGGGCCGGTCAGGCGACGAAAAGCCGGGCGCAATACGAGGAGTAGGCCCGCTACGGCGAGCACGGTGATCACGGTTACCGCCGCGGCAACCGCAAGCCCCGACGGCACCCCCTGAGCGCTAATGCGGGACACGAGCAGCGCCGGGAACAGCACAAAGTAGGTGAGGCGCTCCACCGGGGGCCAGCTGCTATCGGGGGCGAGGCCGCTACGACGAAGGCCATAGCCCAGGGAAATGAGCAGCACTACCGGAGCAAGGGCCGTGAGCACAACGGTCATGGGGCGTCCTAGGGCTGAGCCGGGAGCGCGCGAGTATAGCCCCGCCCGCTTGCGCCGCCGACCCAGGGGCGCCACCCTGAGCCCTTCTTCGGCCCTTAAGGATTGCGCCATGGTTGCCCTTCGCGCCCTCGTGCTTGCCACCGCCACCGCTGCCCTCCTCGGCTGCGGCCTCGGATCTTCCAGCCCTTCTCCGGCAGATCGGGCCCCGGGGCGCCTTCCGCAGGCGGAAGCGGCAATGGCTAGCGTGGCCGGCGCGGAGGCGGAAAGTCGGGCCATTGCCGAGGCCATTCTCGGCGCCAGCGACCCCGTGCTGGCGGCGACCCAGGCGGGCCAGGGGCTTTGGACCGCGGCCCGGGCCTACGCCGCCGCCAGCCTCGATGACCGCCCCCTCTACTGGCTTCGCCTCGCCACGACCACCCACCTCAAGGCCGACTGCGGCGCCAACTGCCCTTCCGTGCTCGAGGCCTTCGACCGAGCCAGCCGCGGCGACGGGGAACTGACCTTTTCCGACGACCCCACGGCCCTGCGCATTTTAGTGACAGGCTTCGATCCCTTCTCCCTCGACCGGAACATCGACCAAAGCAACCCCTCCGGCGTTGGCGCCCTGCGCCTCGACGGAACACGCTGGACCCTCGCGGGGCGCCCCGTGGAAGTGGAAGCCCTGCTCTTCCCCGTACGCTTTGACGCCTTCGATGCCGGGACCGTGGAAGCGCGCCTCGCCCCCCTCCTGAAAAGCGGGACGCTCGCCCTTTTGGCCACGGTCAGCATGGGGCGGGACCACTTCGACCTCGAGCGCTTCCCGGGGCGACGCCGCTCCTCCGAAGCGCCGGACAACGCCGGGGTCCTCACGGGGGCCAGCGCAGCCAAGCCTCTCGTGCCCCAGCTGGGCAACGGCCCGCTGGAAGGGCCGGAGTTCGTCGAGTTTTCCCTTCCCGTGGCGGCGCTCCAGGGCGGCGCCGGGACCTATGAGATTCGCGATAACCGACGCGTAGCCACCCTCGAGCGGGGCACCTTCGATGCGGGGAGCCTGGCTGAACTCGACGGCCTAACGGCGGTACGGGGGGGCGGGGGCGGCTACCTTTCGAATGAGATCAGCTATCGCACCGTGCGCCTGGCCCAGGCCCTGGGCAGCGCGACGGCCGTGGGGCATATCCATACGCCGCGGCTCGAGGGCTTCGACGAAGAAACCCTCCGCGCCATTACGGATCAGTTGAACGCGATGATAGAGAGCGCTGCCCGGGAGCTGGCTAGGGCACCGTAACCCGGATATCCGCCAAGGCGTTGTTATCGAGGGCCTCGGCGCCGGCGGGGAAGTCATTCTCTTCGAGAATGTAGGCAAGGATTGCGGCGTACTCCTCGCCCCAGAGGCCTCCGGGATTGTCCTGGGGCATGAGGCCGCTGATGATGCCGTAGGGCTGATCTAGCGTAAGGCCCTCCCACTCCTTCAGCTTCCCATCGAAGTACTTCTTCGGGTGGTGGCAGTTCTTGCAGTGCTGGGCGAAGAGCTTCTTGCCGTCCTTCGCCTGCGCCTCGGAAAACACTCCATCCTCTAGGCTGCGCTCCGCCAGGGCCCCGGCGCTCAAGGCGAGCCCCAGAACCCCCAGAATCGTGCCGTGCAGCCCTCGCACCCTTCTCATTGCCTCACTCCCTATGCGAAAAAAAGGCGGCGACCCCGAAGGACCGCCGCCCTCTTTAGCGTTGACCCTTAGTGGTGGTCGTCGCTGTGGTCTTCATCGGACGGCAGGGCCAGCGCCGTCAACTTCGAGCCCGTTTGCAGCACGATGTACTGCCGGCCCTCATGCATGTAGGTCATCATGCCGTAGCGGCTGCGCTCCGGCACTTCCACCCGGCCCACTTCCTTCCCCGTCGCCTTGTCCACGGCAAAGAGCATGGGCGTGCCATCCCCGGCGGTGGAGGCGTACATGAGCATGCTCGGGGTGACGGTCATGGGGGCCACGGTACCGGAGCCGCCGTTCGGCAGATCCATGTCCTTGAGCGCCGGATGGTTCCGAATGCGATCGGACATTTCCCCCACGGGGATGTACCAGAGGTGCTCCCCAGTGTTCATGTCGATAGCCGTGATGCGGCTAAAGGGCGGCTTGAAGAGGGGCAGGCCGTCGGGCATGCGCACCCCCATGTTCCGGAGCACAGCGTAGTCGGCGATGGTCGTCCCCGTGGGCATATCGATGAGCCCATCGCGCTCCGCGCCCGGGGCCATGATCCGCGTGGTGCAAGCCTTCCGGGAGGTGACGAAGAGCACGCCCGTGGTCGGATCCGCGGCGGCGGGGCCGTCGATGTTCACGCCCCCGATATCCCCGGGGCACCAAAGGGACCCGAGCTTGCCCATGTCGTTATCCCGGTGCAGGGGCGGGGTAAAGAGGGGCCCGATGTGGAACTGATCCACGAGATCGATGGCCTTTTGCCGCAGCTCCGGGGTGAAGTCGATGAGGTCATCGTGGGTCAGGCCCTGGATATCGTAGGGCGCGGGCTTCGTCGGGAAGGGCTGGGTGGCCGCGAGCTTCTCCCCGGGGATAAGCCCCGCAGGCACGGGCCGCTCCTCGATGGGCCAGAGGGGCTCGCCGGTTTCCCGGTTGAAGGCGTAGGCAAAGGACTGCTTCGTTACCTGCACGATGGCGGGGACGGTCTTGCCGTCCTGCTGCACGTCCAGCAGCACGGGCGCCGTGGGGGTGTCGTAGTTCCAGATGTCGTGGTGGACCATCTGGAAGTGCCACACCCGCTTACCTGTCTTCACATCCAGCGCGATGAGGCTGGTGCTAAAGAGATTATTCCCCGGGCGGAAGCCGCCGTAGAAATCTACCGTGGCGCCGTTGGTGGGAATGTAGACGATGCCCCGCTCCTGATCCGCGGACAGAGGCGCCCAGGAGGACACGTCGCCGGTCCATTTCCAGGCATCGTTTTCCCAGGTGTCGTGGCCGAACTGCCCAGGGCCGGGAATGACGTCGAATTTCCAGAGGAACTCCCCGGTTTTCGCGTGGTAGGCGAGGATGTCGCCGGGGATGTTCTCGATGCGGGACTGGTTATAGCCCTGTTCTGCCGAGTTCCCTACCACCACCACGTCCCCCACCACGATGGGCGGCGAGGAGGAGGTGATGTAGCCCTTCTCGAGGGGCACGCCGTAGTAGGGATCGTAGTCGTGGCCGAGGTCCGCGAGCATGTCCACGACCCCCGTTTCCGGGAAGCCTTCCACGGGGACCGGCTTACCGAAGCCCTTCAGGGGCTCGCCGGTTTTCGCATCCAGAGCCGTAAGGAAGAAGCCCGGGGACGCGATGTAGATCACGCCCTTGCCGTCCACCTCGGCGTAGGCCACGCCCTTCCCGTAGTCCTTCCGCATGGAGTACTCGTAGCGGAAGGTGTGGGGCTCGCGGTAGGACCAGAGGGTCTCGCCGCTCTTCGGATCAATCGCCACCACGTGGCGCCGGGGCCCGGCGACGGTGTAGAGAATGCCGTCCACGTAGGTCGGCGTGGAGCGTCCGCTCTCTGCGTTGAAGCTCGCGCCGTCCCAGATCCAGGCTTCTTCGATCTCCGCCAGGTTCGACGGGTTAATTTGATCCGCCGGGGTGGAGCGCGTGTGCGCCGAATCCCCGCCGATAAAGGTCCAGGCGCCGTTCTCCGTGCCCGGGGACGCGAGGGCCTGGGCCCCCATGATCAGTCCCGCGGCGAGTCCGAGGCCCCAGCGGCGCGTCGTCTCTCCGCGCCCGTTGCGTCCGATCTGCATGGTGTTCCCCTCACCTAAAGGT
>JAYOYG010000004.1:3177-37635 GCA_038153445.1 Pseudomonadales bacterium | reverse complement strand
CGCTTCCCCGCCCTCACCATCGACGGCGCCTCAGACCTTCAAGCCGCCGTGGGCGCCTGCGATATCGTCACCAGCGCCCTGCCGAGCGAATCCCCCGTACTTGCCAGCGCCTGGCTGCGCCCCGGCCAGCACGTCGATCTGATCGGCAGCTACCGCCCCACCATGGCGGAGATCGACGGCGGCGCCCTGCGCCGAGCCACGGTATTTGTGGACACGGAGGCCGGCGCCTGGGTAGAAGCCGGGGAGCTGATCCAGGCCGAGGCCACGGGACAATTTTCCCGGGCCGAGGTGGCAGGCACCCTGAGCGATCTCACCGGGAGGCGTCATCCCGGACGGCAAAGCCCCGAGGAGATCACCCTCTTCAAGGCCGCCGGAAGCGCCGCCGCGGACTATTTCGCCGCGGCCCTGGCCCTTGCGTCTGCTGCGCCCTAGCCCTGGGGCGCTGCCGGGCCTAGCCCGTGGGATTCACGAGACCGCTTTGCACCACCTGCGCCACCAAGCCGTCGTCATCAAAGAACTGACCGCTCATCACGGCTCGGCCGCCCAGATCGGCATAGTTATCCACCAGGAGCGCCAAGGGACCTGGGGCAGGCTCGCGGAGAATGTGCAGGGAAATATCGGCGTTGATATAGCCGTAGTTACGCCCGTCCACCACCACCCGCCGCTGACTCATCCCGTTGGCAAAATCTGCCAGCGCCGCCAGATGGGTCATGGGGGTGAGGGGCTGCTCCGGCGTTAGGGTCAGCGGTAGGGAGAGCCAGGCGGCGCCCCGGCCGCCGCCCACAGCGCCGTCAAAGCCTTCCGCCAGGAGGTGGTGATGGAGCCCGTCCCCCGGCGGCAGCTTGCGGCCCACCCGGCTGGCGACGATCTCCGCCAGCGTTTCCACCACCGCGCCCTCGCCTCGAGGCAGGGGACAGGAGGTAGAGGTCACGGCCCCCTCCGGAAGGGGCGAAGGGGCGCTAAAGAGGCCCAGGGCCCGGGCGCAGGGAACGCCCTCAGCGCTCAGAGTCATCTCCGCCAGAGCGAGGCGCTTGCCCTTCCGCAGCACCATCCCCGTGAGGGCCAGGGGCGCCAGGGGTACGGGGCGGAACATATCGAGGGTGAGCCGGGCCAGGGGAAAGGGCACGGCCACAAGGTCCGTCAGGGCCTGGGCCAGAAGCGCCGCTGGCGCCCCGCCATGGAGCGACTCGCCCCAGGGCCCGCGGGCGGGATCCTGCGGAAGGTAATGATCCCCGTCCCGGTGAAAGATGGCCTTCATGCGTCCCCCGCTCCCCTGCCCCACGCTTAAAGCGGGGAAGCATAGCGCCCCCGCCGCGCTGGTGCTCCTCCAAGAGAATTCATACACTCAGGCCCGTCATCAAACACCGGAGGGGAGCCCATGGATTTCAAAGATTCACCGCAGGAAGCCGAATTTCGCGCCGAGGTCCGGAAGTTCCTCGACGCCCATGCGCCCCTTCGCACCCGCAGCACGGAATCAGCCTACGCCGAGGCGAAAACGGACTCGGACCGGGTCGCCATCGCCAAGCGCTGGCAGGCCCTCCTCGCGGAGCATGGCTGGGCCTGCATCGCCTGGCCGAAGGCCTTTGGCGGCCGGGATGCGACCCCCATCGAAAGCGTGATCTGGAACCAGGAAGTCTCCCGCTACGTGACCCCCGATGGGCTCTTCATCATCGGCCAGGGCATGTGCGCCCCCACCCTCATGGCCTACGGCAACGACGCCCACAAGGCCGAGCACCTGCCGAAGATCGCCTCCGGGGAAGAGGTCTGGTGCCAGCTGTTCTCCGAGCCCGTGGCCGGCTCCGATTTGGCGGGCATCAAAACCCGCGCGGTGCGCGACGGCGACAAGTGGATCATCAACGGCCAGAAGGTCTGGACCTCCGGGGCTCACTACTCGGATTTCGGCCTGCTGATTACGCGCACGGACCCGAGCCAGCCCAAGCACAAGGGCCTCACCATGTTCTTCCTGGACATGAAAACGCCGGGGGTCGAGGTACGCCCCATCAAGCAAATCAACGGCAACCAGGATTTCAACGAGGTCTACTTCACGGACGTGGTGATTCCCGATAGCCAGCGCCTCGGCGGCGAAGGGGACGGCTGGAAGGTGGCCCTGGTGACCCTCATGAACGAGCGCCTCGCCGTGGGCGGCGGCCTCTCGAATTCCGTCATGGACGTCTTCAAGGCCTCCCAAACCCAGGAGTACGGGGACGAGCTCGCCATCGAAGATCATGCCGTGCGGGACCGCCTCGCGGACTGGTACTGCCGGGAATCGGGGCTGAAGTTCACGAGCTACCGCATGATCACGGCCCTCTCCCGGGGTCAGGACCCAGGCCCGGAAGCCTCCATCAGCAAGGTGGTGGTGGCCGCCAATAACAATCAAAGCGCGAACTTCGCCCTCGATATGCAGGACTACGGCGGCATCTTGGACGACGACGCCCTCTCCGGCTTCGGCAACCAGTTCCAGCGCCAGTTCCTGCGCTCCCCGGCGAATCGCATCGAGGGGGGCTCGGACGAGATCCTCCGCAACATCATCGCCGAGCGCGTGCTGGGCATGCCTGCGGATATGCGCCCGGATAAAAACGTGCCCTTCGCGGAAATCCCCCAGGGCAAGGGCTAAGGCCCCCGTGAGTGTCCCGGAGCGCGCGGCCTGGCGGGCCACCCTCGACGAGGCCCTGGCCCGCTACCACGCCCTGCCCCGGGCCGGCGGTGACGCCTGGGCCATCCTCGAAGGCAAGCTCGCCACGGCCCTGGCCCGACAGCAGGCGGTGGAGGCGCGACTCGCCCTCACCGATGACACGGCACTCCACGAAGATCTGATCGCCGTCGGCGCCCGCCTTTCCGAAGACCAGAAGCGCCGGGCGAAGGGGCGTCTGACCGCCGAGGCCTTTGCCGCCCTCCTCGCGGCTCAAGGGGAGCGGGTCTCCGGGGGCTCAAGCTTCGACCTCCGCGCCGGCCCGGCCATGGACCTCAAGATTCAGGTGAACCGCGATTCCCCCTGGCCCTTCGAGCGCTGGCGCATGACGACCGAACTCGCCGCCTACGAGATGGACGGGGACCGGGTGTTCTACCGGGGCCTCTGGCTCCAGCCTGGAGATTTGCTGCTGCCGAACGTAAACCTCGACGGCAACTTTGTGTACAGCGCCCTCTCGGATCCCAAGGGCTTCTGCCCCCATTCGGCGATCTTCGCCCTCCTCGAACACGAGGGGCAGCGCTTCCCGGCGGTGGTGGAAACCTATGAAAAGGGCCTTCGGGCCGTGCCCCTGTGCGTCTTTTTGAACGATCGCTACATCAGCTACGCCGAGGTCTACCGGCATCGGGAGCTGCTCGACGGCGCCCCGGCGGAGGCCTCGGCCCTCGCCCACGACGCCCTCGCGGAAGCCCGGGGCTACAACTTCAACACCGTCGACGACGACCGGGCCTACCTGTGCTGCACCAGCCAGGCGCGGCAGTTCTACCAGCGCCTGGGCCTCGCCGATCTTGAAGCCGTGGGCCGGGTGGCCCAGCCCGGCATCCGGGCGAACTTCGAAGCGATGAAGTACCCCCACCTCGATGCCTTTTTCACCCCCATCGATTTCATCCGCAGCGACCGCTTCGTCTTCCAGGGCAGCATCGACAACCAGCAGCCCGAACGACTCATCACCCGGGAGCTCGTGGAGCGCCGCTTCCGGGAGCGCTTCGCCGCCGGGGGCCTTGCCTGGGATCGCGTGCCCCTCATGGTAAAGGGCATGCACTACGGCATTAAGCAGATGCGTAAGGAAACGGCGATCGGCCGGCTCATCTCCAAGGTCATGGGCTTCACGCCGGTGAACCTGCCCAAGGGCCCAGATCGGGTGCTGGCCATCGTGGAACCGCTCGAAGCGGAGCTCGGTCGCGCCGTACGGCGCCTCATGCCCGAGGTGCGACTGAAGCTTCAGGAAACCCAGGACTTTTCCCTACGCAGCTGGCTTGAGGATCCGACCCTCCGCCGGCGCGTGGACGACCTTCTGCCCCTACGCTGGCTCGGCGACGGCGGCTTGGCCGGGGGCTGCACGGACGCCGGGAGCGGCGTAGACTCACCAACGGTTTAATTCACACGAATGAGGGAGACGGACGTGGCTGCACGGGAAGCTTGGATTATCGATACGGCGCGGACGCCCCGGGGCATTGGTAAGCAGGGCAAGGGCGCGCTGGCGCACCTGCACCCCCAACACCTCGGCGCAACGGTGCTGAAGGCCCTCGAGGCCCGGAATAACCTGAACACCGCTGAGGTGGACGATGTGATCTGGGGTACGAGCTCCCAGAAGGGCAAGCAGGGCGCCTGCCTTGGCCGCATGTCCCTCCTCCTCGCCGGCTGGAACACCGCTGCGAGCGGCGTCACCCTAGACCGCTTCTGCGGCTCCGGCATCACCTCCGTAAACCTCGCTGCCGCCAGCATCATGTCGGGCATGGAGGACTGCGTGGTCGCCGGGGGCACGGAGATGATGTCCTACACGGCCACCCAGGGCGGCGGGCTCCTCGACGCCGGCAACATGTCTCTTCGGGATGTGCACCCCCAGTGGCACCAGGGCATCTGCGCGGACCTTATCGCCACCCTCGAAGGCATCAGCCGGGAAGACGTGGACGGCCTGGCCTACCAGAGTCAGCAGCGCGCCAAGGTCGCCATCGAAGAGAACCGCTTCGCCAAGTCCGTGGTGCCCGTCTACAACGAAGACGGCACCCTGGCCCTGGATCATGAAGAGTTCCCCCGGCCCCAGACGACCCTCGAGGGCCTGTCCCAGCTGCCCGCGGTTTTTGAAAACTTCATGAGCATGCCTGTGGACGAGACCGGTGAGACCTTTGACCAGCTGGTGAAGCGTTCCTACCCGGACGTGAAGATCAACCACGTGCACCACGCGGGGAACTCCTCCGGCGTCGTCGATGGCTCCGCCGCCATCCTCCTAGCCTCGCCGGAATACGCGAAGGCCCAGGGCTGGACCCCGCGCGCGAAGATCCGCGCCATGGCCAACGCCGCCGGCAGCCCCCAGCTCATGCTGAACGAACCCGTGCCCGCGGCGAAGAAGGTGCTGAAGAAGGCCGGCATGAACCTTAGCGACATCGACCTCTTCGAGATCAACGAAGCATTCTCCGTGGTGGCCTTCAAGTTCATCCGGGACCTCGGCCTCGACCCGGCCCAGGTAAACGTGAACGGCGGCGCCATGGCCCTAGGCCATCCCATTGCTGCCACGGGCTCCGTGCTCATCGGCACGATCCTCGATGAGCTTGAGCGCCAGGATAAGGCCACGGGCCTCGTGACCATGTGCGCCGCCGGCGGCATGGCCCCGGCGATCATCATCGAACGAGTGTAAGCCTCCACCCTTGGACCTGCGCGATCCCCCTTAAGGATTGCGCAACGAAAACCCCAGCCTCCGCGCTGGGGTTTTTTTTGGCGCCGTCGTAGACTCGGGGCAGGCTTAATTCAAATGATTGAGGGGAAGGGACATGGCAGCTCAAGAAGCTTGGATCATCGACACGGCGCGGACGCCCCGGGGCATAGGGAAGCAGGGCAAGGGCGCCCTCTCCCATCTGCATCCCCAGCATCTGGGCGCTACGGTGCTAAAGGCCCTGCAAGCGCGTAACGATTTGAACACCGCCGAGGTGGACGACGTGATCTGGGGCACGAGCTCCCAGAAGGGCAAGCAGGCCTCCTGCCTCGGCCGCATGTCCCTCCTCCTCGCCGGCTGGAACACCGCCGCCAGCGGCGTCACCCTGGATCGCTTCTGCGGCTCCGGGATCACCTCCGTGAACCTCGCCGCCGCCAGCATCATGTCCGGTATGGAAGACTGCGTCGTCGCCGGGGGCACGGAAATGATGTCCTACACCGCGACCCTGACCGGGGGCGGCCTCATGGACGCGGGCAACATGACCCTCCGGGCCCTTCAGCCCCAGTGGCACCAGGGCATCTGCGCAGACCTCATCGCCACCCTGGAAGGCATCAGCCGGGAAGACGTGGACGGCCTGGCCTATGAGAGCCAGCAGCGCGCCAAGGCGGCCATCGCCGAGAACCGCTTCGCCCGCTCCGTGGTGCCCGTCTACAACGAAGACGGCTCCCTGGCCCTAGATCACGAGGAATTCCCCCGGCCGGAAACGACCCTCGAGGGCCTCTCCCAGCTGCCGGCGGTGTTCGAGAAGTTCATGGACGCACCCTTCGACGAAACCGGGGAAACCTTCGACCAGCTCGTGAAGCGCGCCTACCCGGACGTGAAAATCAACCATGTGCACCACGCGGGGAACTCCTCCGGCGTCGTGGACGGCTCCGCCGCTATCCTCCTCGCCTCCCCGGCCTACGCGAAGTCCCAGGGCTGGACGCCCCGGGCCAAGATCCGCGCCATGGCCAACGCTGCCGGCAGCCCCCAGCTCATGCTGAACGAGCCCGTGCCCGCCGCGAAGAAGGTGCTGAAGAAGGCCGGCATGGCCCTAAACGACATCGACCTCTTCGAGGTGAACGAGGCCTTCTCCGTGGTGGCCTTTAAGTTCATCCGGGACCTGGGCCTCGACCCGGCGAAGGTGAACGTCAACGGCGGCGCCATGGCCCTGGGCCACCCCATTGCGGCCACGGGCTCCATGCTCATCGGCACGGTGCTGGATGAGCTCGAGCGCCAGGACAAGACCACGGGCCTCGTGACCATGTGCGCCGGCGGCGGCATGGCCCCGGCCATCGTAATCGAGCGCGTCTAAGCGCCGCTCTCCTAGCCCCGGCCAATCCCCTTCGGTCGGGGCTTACTCCCGGGTCCAAAGGTGGGCGTGGGCATTTCCATGCGCACCAAGTGCATCTCCCCGTCCAAGCTCCAGAGTATCAGGTGATCATCCAGCGCAAGATCCATGTCCTTCAGCACCCGGGACGGGATGCGGATGGCCAGGCTGTTGCCCCATTTCTTGAGTTTTACGGTCGCGAATTGCATGGCTGCTAGGGGACCACGGCGCCTTCCCGTTTCCTGTGCGCACAGGCGGCGTCTCCCGTACGCCTCCCCCGCTCCGTCGCGTGGGCCCTGGCGGACGTGGGCAGAGCTCGCCCGGGCAGAAGCGCCGCCGGGAAAGCCCTTTTGGCCGAATTTCTGTGGCTACACATTCTAAGGTGGAATAGTTCCACCCCGGCGCCTTTTATTAGCTTATTCCGATCGTGAAAACCCACTCAAGATGGGTTTTCGCGGCGTTCTTAGCTCCTTAATTCCACTTTTTACGCGTAAAAATGATACAAAACGCGCAGAAAACAGGGGATAGGACGGCGTCTTCGGTTTAGGCCGCGGCAGCGACAAACTTCCGCGCTTTTGGGAGGAAAAAGCGCCTTTAGGGCCTTCTGGTGCACCAAAAGCGGGCCGATTAGGTTACCCACAAACTTCGCGAAATGTAGACACATTCCAATCAGGAAAGCCCCCACTTCTTTCCCTGAAAAACCCTTTAGACAGTCTCAAAAACCCACCTAAGACCGGAGCCAAGGCACAAAGAATTCACCTTGACCCACTCTCTCGGCGTCAAAGTATCGACACAGAACTTCGCCTAAAACCCCTTCCCCCGAAGAGATCCATCCTAGGGCGCGAGCAAGAAGGACAAGCGGGTCCGCCATTGGGAAGGATCTGCCGTGCTCTCCGGACCGACCTCGTAGTGCTCCGTCCGGGCAGTCCACTGAGCCCCGGAAGCCTCCTCCTTCGCCCAGCGCACCCCGGCCGCCTCCCCCCAAGCGAGAAACGCTGCGGTCCCCGCCTGAAGCCCCTCGTAGGGCCCCTCCACCACCGTTTCCGCATAGCGCCCGGGCGGTAGGGTGCCGAGTTTCAAGGAAGCCTCCATGCCGGAAGCCGCAGCCGCAGCCGCAGCCGCCGTGATGGGATAACCAATCTCGATTGTCATGACGCCCTCCATGGCAATCCGCCCATAGCGAACGAGCGCAGGACCAGCAGGCCCATGGCCACCCTGAGCGAGCGCGGTCCGCACTGCCAAAAGGGCCGAAGGGATCGCCTCAAGCACCAGAGGAAAGGGTCTAGAGCGAATCACCGCCCCATAGGGTCGGGGCCGATCGTAGCGTTGGAACGAGGCCAAGGGGCTCAACCGTGTAGCGCAGAAACGAGGGAGGACAACCGCTCCACCGCACCGAAGGACTCCTCCGGACGAAGGGCCTCGGAACCGTCACCGAAGTCGTTCTCCCCCGCCGTTTGCACCAACAGGCCGTCGCGCCGGGGATAAACGGACACCTTCGCTTCCCGCGAGCGCAGGCCGTAGTTTAGCCCGGGCTCGGGCATGAGCTTCGCGGTCTGGCCACGCACCGGCGTCAGGCTTTCATCCCCCAGCAAGGCCCGCGCGCCATAGCCCGTGCAGTTGATCACCGTCGGCTCATCCAAGCGGGCAAAGTCCTCCGGGCCCGCGAGCTCAGCGGTCACGATCCGGCCGCCGCGCCGCTCGAAGTCCGCCAGCAGCAAACGGGAATAGGCGCTGATATTGAACAGCATCAGGCGTCGCTCCCGCACAAAGGGCGCCGGGAAGGGATGGCCCTCCGCCAGAGCAACGGGCGCGGGGGACAGCTCCGGAGCGAGATCCCGCGAGTAGTGAGGATAGGCCGGCTCATCGCGGCTGCCGTGGGCGCCTACCTCGCTGAAGGGGGTCTCGGCCATTTCGAACATCGTGGTGTATTCAATGGGATGGCCAGGCAAACCCAGGAGCGTTTGAAAGCGACGATGGGAAGCCCGAGCCATGCGCAGCCACTGATCGGCGAAGGCTGGGCCATGTTCCGCCGTGGCGATGCGGGAATCGGGAGACCAGACCCCGGTGGCGTAGGAGGAGCGCACGTAGGGCGGGCGCTCCTTGGCATAGATGGTGACCGCAAAACCCTGGCGTTGGGCCAGAAGGGCCGTGGTCAGGCCAATGGCCCCGCAGCCCACCACAGCCAATGCTCCCGGCGGCGCCTGGGGCACCAGGGCCAACGCTTCCGCCGCGCTGCCCCAGGACAGGGACCAGCCGCTTCCTCCGTGGCCGTAGTTGTGCACCACGGGCTTCCCCGCGAGGGTCTCGAGGGCGATGCGAGGGCCCTGGGCCCGGAAGGGTCGGGTGCAGACATTCATCGCGATGATGCGATCCGGGCTCACGCTGAACGGCTGAAGCGCGCCGAAGCCGGGTACCCAGGGGCGAGGCGCCTGCGCCGGCGCGCCCATCATGGCGTGGGCCAGAGGCGACGGGGCCCCGCTAGCAAGCAGCCCCGCGCCAACCAGGCCCTTGAGGAGGGACCGCCGTCCTAGCTGTGCATCCATGACCCTAAGCTCCATCCGAACAAAAGGGAAAAAGCAGCAAAAAGCGCGCCGGCCCTAGCCGAGGCGGGCACCGTTTTGCACCGGCGTATCGGGCACGGCCAGCACCACCGCGCCATCTTCCCGATAGAACCCGGTAATGAGGCACTCGGAGCGGATCGGACCGATCTGCTTCGACGGGAAGTTCACCACCCCCATCACCTGGCGCCCGACGAGGACCTCGGGGGTATAGCAATCGGTGATCTGAGCGCTGGATTTCAGGACGCCGATCTCCGGACCAAAATCCACCCAGAGCTTGATGGCCGGACGGCGCGCCTCGGGGAAGGGCTCGGCCTGCACGATGGTGCCGGCGCGGAGCTGCACCTTCTCAAAGTCTGCCCAGCTGATTTCTTCCATTCCGCCCATCTCCTCGGTCAATTTCGCCAACTCTCGGCGAGTCCCGCCGTGCTTTTTTCTGAAAGCGGGCCCCAGATCGCCCGGCGGCCAATCCGGACGCGCCTCCAATGCCCCTAACCCACTGAATTAAATTACTAAATCCGGAGCCTCGGAAAGCTGGCACGCCCCTTGTAAAGGCTCAAGGGAACTCTCGGAGCCTAAAAGGAACAAAACCATGACGTATTCCCATCGCGAGCGCACCTCCTGCGAGCATCGCGGCTTCTATCGCAATCCCTACCACGGCTGGGTGGCCGGCGTGTGCGCGGGCATCGCTGAGCGCATGGGGATCTCGCCAATCTGGCTGCGACTGCTAGCGATCTTCGGGCTCCTCACGGCCACAACCCTAACCGTCCTGGGCTATGTCCTTGCCTGGCTTGTGCTCGATCGTCGCTGCACCTGCTAGGAGCCGCAACCCCTTACCGTTCCCCTTCCGCTCCCGGGCTGGGTCCCTCTCCCGGGGCGGTTTTTTATCCCGCCGCCTAAACGCTTCCCTGCGCGGCCAGCGCGGCGAAATCCTCCGAAAGGTCCCGGAGCTTTCCACTCAGGCGATCGCGCTGGGGGACCGTGAGGCTTCCAAGAAAGGCCGGAAAGAACGCACTGTAGGCCGGATCGTTCTGAGCCCGCTGCGCCGCATAGGCCGGGGTATAGAATGCGCTCCGATGCACCATGAGCACGGGGAGCACGGCCGCAAACCACGGGCTATCCCGACGCTCCAGGGCCTCCAGAAAGGCTCGCTGCCAGGCTTGGCGATAGGCCACCCAGTCCGCGTTGTCCGGGCGAATCTCTTGGCTAAGTGCGGCGATGGCCCCCTGCTGCACCGGAGTAAGGCGCCCCACCCAATCCTCTAGCCCCTCCTCCAGCGACCGCGCCCATTCTTCGCGCTGAGCCTCGAGGGCCAGGCCTTCGTAATCTTCATTGAGGTCCGCGTCTTCCTCGGTAAAGCGCTCGGGAAGGGCCGCCACCTGCTCATCGTCGAGACTACGCAGCAGGGTCAGGGCGGCGGGCGCCAGGGCGCGGGTGAGTTCGGCCACGTCCGCTCGGAGGTCCGTCTCGAGGGTTTCCACGAGCGCCGGCGACACGGCGTCATCCTCCACCGCCAGGGCCAGGCGCTCCAGGGCGTCGGCCCAGCGGGGCAGCTGGGTCTGGCGATGCCAAGCCAGCACCGGACCCAGATCCTCGCGGAAGGCGCCGCGCTGCTCCGCGGACAGGCCGAGAAGGCTGTCGGCGCGCCAGGCCAGGAGGCGGTCGGCGTTGTTGTAGAGCCGCGTGGTGCTGCAACCCGATAGCAGCGCCGCAGCCATGAGCAGCGCGAGGGTCCCCCAGCGGGCCTTACAGGCTAAGGCCCGCGGCACAATCCCCGTCCATCGCCGTAATCCATGCCTCTACCAGCGCCACGCCCTCCTCGTGCACCAGGCTACGGCCGAGCTCCGGCATCATGATGCCGGGATCCTGGTGGCCCAGGCGGAAGGGCAAGATGGACGCCTCGGGGCGACCGGGCCAAACATCGTAGGCACGCCCCCCCGAGCCCCGCCCCGCGGCTACGGGGGTTTTACAGCGCCCCCGTTCCAATTCGCTGGCGGTGATACGCAGATCGAGCCCCGCCGTATCCGCGGCGCCGGTATCGCTATGGCAGTGGGCACAGTTCGCATCTAGGTAGGCATGGGCCTCCGCTGCCCTGCCGCTTCCCGGGGCCGCCCAGGGCGTTGCGGGCTCCGGGGCGCTCACCCAGCCTGCGGCGCGCCAGGCCTCAAACTGCGAGGTCCCGTCGGCAAAGCCATGCGCGGCCAAATTGCCGGGCTTCGGCCCAATGGGCTTCAAGATCTTCGTGCCCATGGCGGTCTCATGGCACCCCGCGCACTGGTTCTTATCGGGGATGAGGTAGGGAAAGCGCTCGCCCCCGTCCGTGGTCAGGGCCACCAGGGCCCCAGCCGGGGCATGGAACGCTTCCGTTCCCGCCTCGTTCCATTGGTAGGAAACGGCTTCCCAACCCGCGGCGGTGTGACGCAGTACGCGCGTTTCCATCAAGCGCATGCCTTCCAGGGAAAAGACGGCGGAGGGGCTTGCGAGGGGCTCGGCTGCCACCGTACGCACGGCGCCAGAAGCGGTCTGGGGAAAGGCGAAGGTCTTCGTAATGATCGTCCCCAGGGGAAAAGCGAGGGTGTCGTCGTTCGTCACCACGGACGCGGAACCGCCCTCGGGAAGACTGATCGTGCGGTACTTCCAGGCGTAATCGCTAAAAAGCGGATGGGCCAGGGAGTAGGCAAAGCCCGCGCGGGGCGCCAGCGTGCCGTTCTCCTGGGCCAGCACGGCAAGCTCGGAGAGACGCTCGGGCCAAGGTCCCTCGCGCACGGGCCCGGAGGGGCCGCAGCCCGCGAGCAGAACCCATAGCGCAAGAAGCCCGGCCCTTCTCATTACTCCGCGCCCCCGAGAATCACCGGCGGTAAGGCCTCCCGGGTGCAGGCAAAGGCCGCGCCGGAGAAGTCGGGCGCGGCAAAGCCGTTCGGCGCATCAAGGGCCACGGTGCCGAGCTCACCATTGTCATGGGCGCAGACCACCGGACCCTCCTGCTCGGGACGGACAAAGCCGTCCCAGATAATCGCCGGCAACGCCGGCAGCTGCGCCGCCGTCTTCAGAGCCATGAGGGGCTCGGAATCGGGATCGTAGCCGCTCTTCTCAATGGTGTTGTGATGAATGGAGATCTGCTCCGGGAAGGGATCGTAGTTCGGATCATCCAGGGGCCGGCCGGTGATGAGGTAGCTCACCACCAGTACCGCGGCGGTCTGATGGTCGGAGATGGTGTTCTCGAAGATTTCGATGTCGTCGTTCGAGTTCACCATGATCCCCGAGCCCGCAGGCACGGTGCCCACGATGTTGCCCTCCGGGGCAAAGTTCGCCGTGTTGTTATGGGCCACGGTGTTGTGGAACACGCGCGTTTGGCGCCCCCCCTGCACGGGCAGATCGGGGAGATCGAAGACCAAAATGCCGCCGGTGTTGTCCACGACGTTGTTCTCGTAGACATCGGCCTGCGTGCTGTTTTCGATCTCGATGCCAGCGACGTTAAAGGCCACCTGGTTTCGCCGCACGATGATGTTCGTCGATTGGCCCACATAGATGCCGGCGTCGCTCGCGCCGATGGCAATGGAGTCTTCGATCAGGACGCCGTCGCACTGCACGGGATAGAGGCCGTAGGCGCCATTCGTGCTCTTCGGACCGCCGGTCCATTCCGTGCGTACGCCCCGCACCACCAGGTTTTTACACTGGTTCATCTTGATGGCGTCGCCCTTGGCATCAAGGACGGCGAAGCCTTCGAGGGTCACGTCCTCCGCCGCCACGAGAAGCCCCTCGGCCCCCGCGAGCTGCCCGGCGAAATCGAGAATGGACTTATCTTGCCCTGCGCCCTTTAGGGTCACGCCGTTGACCCCAAGGGATAGGCTGCGATCAAAGGTGAAATGCCCCTCGGGAATGGTCACGGTGCTTCCCGGCTCCGCGGACAGGAGCGCTTCCCGCAGCGCCTGGGCCGGATCCTTCGCGGGCTCCGGCGCCCCGCCGCAGGCGCTCAGCAGCGCTGCCCCCAATACGCCCATCAGCCATCGCTGTGCTGCGTTCATACGTTTTCTCCCCCGCCCGAATGTTTACCGCACCAAGCCCCAATTAAGCGGGCTCGGAGGGTGAGGTCAAGGCTTATCCTCAAGCGCGCGCTCCGCTTCCCAAGCGCGGAAGGCTGCGAGGTCATCGGAAAGGCGTTTCAGCACCCAGCCGAGGATGGCCGCATCGTCAATAAAGCCCAGGGCGAGGATAGGATCGGGAATCAGATCGAGAGGCATCAGCCAATAAAGAAGGGCCGCGCCCACGGCGGTCATCACCCCCTGAGGCAGGGCGGGGTAACGACCGGACACGGTAGCGTCGAGAAGCCGTAAAAGCGTCTTAAGATCGTCGCCGAGCTTTGCTAAGGGTCCGGCATCACCATCGCGCCGGGCTCGCAGCTCAGCGAGCACCGCTGCAAGGGCTTTTTTGTCTGTCGCCAGCTTGGCTCCGCGCTTCGCAAAGCGCTTGAGTCCTCGCGGCCAAGGGTCGAAGGCCATGGCTCACCGATCAATGGGGATTGATCTCAAAGTTTACGTGATGTGTGCGCCCGAGGGCTGTGGATAACTTCGTTGATAACTTTTTCGCGGATATTCGCCCCTGGATGACAGGAAACGTCCAGGACGCCGCGCCCTTTTCCGCGGAAATTCAGAAAGCTTTAGCAATCAATGCTTTATAGCGCTTAATAAAAATGACATGTGAAGGACTTGGCCTATCCGCACGTTTAACGAAGGCCTTTAGCCAGTGTGCATAAGTGGACTTTATGCACCGTAAGCGAACACTTACGCAGGAGGGGGCGAAAAGAGGCGCCTAGGTGTCTTTATCCTAGACGCCCCGCTGTCGCAAGGACTTTTTTACGCCTTCGGATCCCGCACCACCATGAGGCGCAGCTCGGTCATATCCTCAATAGCGAAGCGGACCCCTTCCCGGCCCAGCCCCGAGTCCTTCACGCCCCCGTAGGGCATGTTGTCCACCCGGTAGGACGGCACATCCCCGATCACCACGCCCCCGACCTCGAGGCGATCCCAAGCGCGCTGAGCCTTGTAGAGATCACGGGTGAAGATGCCCGCCTGCAGGCCAAACTTACTGCGGTTCACCGCAGCAAGGGCCTCATCAAAGTCCGAGAAGCGCATGAGGTTGGCCACGGGGCCAAAGGCCTCCTCCGTGTTCACCCGGCAGCGCTCGGGAACGTCCTCCAAAAGGGTCGCATCGAGCATGGCCCCCTCGCAGTCCCCGCCGCAGAGCAGCGTCGCCCCGTCGGCCACGGCCTCATCGATCCAGCCCTTTAGGCGGGCCGCTTCCTTCGTCGAGATCATGGGGCCAATGAAGGTTTCCCGATCCTTCGGATCGCCCTTCTTCAAGGCCTTCGTTGCCGCCACGAGCTTGTCCCGAAAGGCGTCATAGACCGCGTCGTGCACCAGGATGCGCTGCACCCCGATGCAGGATTGGCCCGACTGATAGAAGGCGCCGAAGACCACCCGGGCCACGGCGTCCTCGAGATCGGCGTCTTCATCGACGATCACCGCCGCGTTGCCCCCAAGCTCGAGCACCACGGGTTTCTTGCCGGCCCGGGCCTTCAAATCCCAGCCCACGCCCGGGGAGCCGGTGAAGGACAGCAGCTTGAAGCGCTCATCGGTGGTGAATAGATCCGCCCCGTCGCGGCGACACGGCAGGATGGAGAAGGCCCCCGGGGGCAGGTCCGTCTCGGCGAGAATCTCGCCGATCACAATCGCGCCGATGGGCGTCAAGCTCGCCGGCTTGAGCACAAAGGGACACCCCGCGGCGATGGCTGGCGCCACCTTGTGCGCCGCCAAATTCAGGGGAAAGTTGAAGGGGCTGATGAAGGAGCAGGGACCAATGGGCACGCGCTTAAAAAAGCCCTGATAGCCTCGGGCCCGGGGGCTGATATCGAGGGGCATGATCTCCCCGCCGATGCGCGTGCACTCCTCCGCCGCCACCACAAAGGTGTCGATCAGCCGCGTGACCTCTCCCTCCGCATCCTTGATGGGCTTCCCCGCCTCGATGCACAGGGCCTCCGCCAGCTCATCAAAGCGCTCCCGAAAGCGCTTTACGCAGTGCTCAAGGACGGCCTTGCGCTCGTAGCTGGCCAGCCGCGCCATGGGCTCGGCAGCGGCCTCCGCCGCAGCGATGGCCCGGTCGATATCCTCCGCCGACGCCATGGCCACCCGGGTGGCCACTTCACCGCTGTATTTGTCGATGACCTCAAGATCCGTGTTCGGCATCTCCGCACGGTTAGCGAGGTAGAAGGGGTAGCTTTCCCGAAGCATGGGCCTCTCCCTGTCAGCGGCGTTAGATGGCGACGGCAATGTTGCCGAGGCGCTGGGTGAGCAGGCGGTTTTCCCGGTAATCGATGGGCACCACCACGAGGCTCGGCCCCGGGGTCTCGAAGGACTTGGCCAGCTCGCTCTGGAGATCGGCGCTGCGGGTGACATGGAAGCCATTCCAGCCGAAGGCCGAGGCCAGCTGCATCCAGTCTGGATTGCCGAAATCGAGATCAGTGTGACGACCAAAGTGGTTTTCCTGCTTCCACTTGATGAGTCCGTAGCCCTTGTCTTCCCACACCATCACCGTGAGGTTCAGGTTCAGGCGCTTCGCCGTTTCCATCTCCTGCACGTTCATGAGGAAGCCCGCGTCCCCGCAAATACCGAGAATGCGCTTATCGGGATGGACCAGCGCCGCGGCCAGCGCGCCGGGAAGGGCAAAGCCCATGGAACAGAAGCCATTGGGAATGAGGCAGGTATTGGGCTCGTGGCAGTGATAATGGCGCGCGATCCACATCTTGTGGGCGCCCACATCGGACAGCAGCACGTCCTCCGGACCGAGCACCTGGCGCGCATCCCAAAGCACCTTCTGGGGACGAATGCTGCCTTCCGTGTCGTCGTCCTTGTGCTCCTCGAGCTCTGCCTTCATGTCCGCCCGGGCCGAGCGCTGGCCGGACAGGTCGTAGTCCGGCACCCCATCCTTGGCAAAGCGCTCGTTGAGCATCCACAGGGTGTGGGCAATGTCCCCCACCACCTCGACCTCCGGGTAGTAGTGGTCGTCGATCTCCGAGGGGAGGAAGTCCACGTGGATGATGCGCTTGTCCGCACGGTCGTTCCAAAGGCGCGGGTGGTATTCCACCATGTCGTAGCCCAGGGTCAGGACCACGTCCGCCTCATCGATGGCCCGGGAAATAAAGTCCTTCGCCTGGAGCCCCACGGTGTAGAGGCAGTACTCCGCGTCCATATCGACGCAACCCTTGGCCATGAAGGTGCTCGCCACCCCAATACCCGTGGTCTCGCACAGCTGCCGAAGCTGCTTCGACGCCCGCTTCCGGATCGCGCCGTTCCCAGCGAGGATCACGGGGCGCTTGGCCTCCTTCAGCACCGCGAAGGCCCGATCCATGACCTTGTCGTCGGGCACGGGGCGGCGGAAGCGCCGGGGCTTAATGGGCACGGCGTTCGTTTCGTGCTCAGCGATATCCTCGGGGAGCTCCAGCAGCACGGCGCCGGGCTTTTCCGTGCGGGTCAGGCGCGCCGCTTTCCGCACCACCTCAGGAATATTGTTGGCGTTAATGATCTGGTGGGCCCACTTGGTGACCGGGCGGAACATCTGCACCACGTCCATCACCTGGTGCGATTCCTTGTGCAGGCGGTCCGAAGACCCCTGCCCCGTGAGCACCAGCATGGGCGCCCGGTCCATGTTGGCATCGGCGACGCCGGTAATCAGGTTCGTTGCCCCGGGGCCAAGCGTACCCAGGCACCCCGCAGGCTCCCCGGTGAGGCGGCCGTAGATCTCCGCCATAAAGGAGGCCCCCTGCTCGTGGCGGCAGAGGATGAAGCGAATCTTCTCCGACTGCTCCAGGGACATCATGAAGTCGGCGTTTTCTTCCCCGGGCACGCCGAAGATGTACTCCACCCCCTCTTCTTCGAGGCACTTTACAAACAGGTCTGATGCTTTCATGGAACCCTCCCAAGACTACGGTAAGGAGGCCCTGCGCAAGCGCGCAGGGGCCTCTGCGAGTAGTACACCGTGGGCATCCTTTCCCGACAGCAACCGGAGCCCCTCCCCAGGCGCCCCGAATAAGATTGGCTAGCGCGCGCCTGCTAGCGCGTGCCTGCTAGCGCGCGCCTGCTAGCGCGTGCCCACCTGCAGGCCGGCGGACAGGGCCGCCACGGCCTGAGCAAAGGCGCCAGCGTCGAAGCGATCTTCGTCGTCGACGCTTGCGAAAACCCGGTCCATGGCGGGGCGACTGGCATCCCAGCGGGCCGTGGACAGGAGCAGCACGTCGAGGGCCATGGCAGCCTGCTCGGCGAGCACGTAGTCGCGATAGTCGCCCCGGGCGCCAGCGCGGATGAGGGCGGCCAGCGCAACCTCCTGCGCTTCAGCGCTGAGGGGCGCTGCGAGGGCGCCCTCAAGCCGATCCACCGCTGCGGACAGCTGGGTCGTGGCAGCCTTGAAGGCGCCAAAGCCCGCGGCCACGGAGGCGTTCAGGGCCTGCAGGCCCGCGAGAAGCTCCGCGGCCGCGGCGCCATCCACCGCCTCCGCCACGGGGAGGAGCAAAGCGAACTGGGCGTCATTCAGACGGATCGCCCCGGGATCGAGTCCCTGAGTCAGGCGCGTGGGCGCCCAACGCTTATCGCTCATGGGGTGATGGCAGGCGTGGCAATCGAAGAGGGCGATTTCCGGGAACAGGCCGGCCTCGTGCACCAGCCGCCCTTCCAAAAGGGACAGGGTGTGGCGCGCGGAGGCGAGGAGCCCCGTGGTCCAGGTCACCACGGGGGTTTCCAGGCGCTTGCGCTCGGCGTAGTCCGCATCGCGCGCCCAGTGCGGCGGCTCAAGTTCCGTAAAGGTCGATAATTCAAAGGACAAGCGCGGATGGCCCGCCCCCATGATGCGGTGGGTGGCGAACTTATCTTCCGTGCCCAGGTGGCAGGACAGGCAGAGGTCCGTACGCGCCGCCAGATCATCCGTGGCGTAGAGCCCATGAGCCACGTTGTCCGCGTGGGTCGCCTCCGGCGCCGTATGCCGGGCAATCCAATCCTCCGAGCCGCCATGGCAGGCCTCGCAACCCACGCCGTCGGTGATGTCGAACTCCACCCCGCGCTGCGCCACGGGCACGTTATCGGCATGGCAGTCGAGGCAGAGATCGGCCTCGTGAGCCTTGGGCAAGCCCAGGTTCTTGGCAATGCGCTGGGACTCTTCGTTCAGCAGGACGTTGTAGGCCCCGGCGTGCTTGTCATAGCGGGTCCAGGTGACGTACTCGTTCTGCAGCACGTTCGCGCCGCCCCGCTCCACCGTGGCCCCGTGGCAAACGCTGGAGGCGCAGCTGGCCACGCCCTCGTGCACCTTGCCATCGTCCTGGGGAAGCACCGCACCGGCGCCTCCCGCCAGCAGGAGGCCGCCGAGCAGCGCCAAGCCTCGAATCCATCGCGTGTGCATCATGGTGCTCATCGACCTCCCCCACCTGCGCCCACACCTTCGGACGCGGAACGGATTTCCTGCGTTTCAGCCTCGGCCATGGCCGCCGGCGGCCGACCCCGGGGAATCATGGCCCCGGTGCCCGGCGTGTCCGTAACGGTCCAGGGCTTGCCTTGCTTGTCAAAGACCAGGTTTCTCATATCGTCCTGATAAAGGGGCCCGGCGCCGAGGCGACCAAAGACGGCCACCTGTCCCCCCGTTTCATCCACGGCCCGATCCCGCTCCAAGGGCCGGGTCACCGCCAAGGCCGGGGCGTCCGTCTGATAGCGCGCCACCAGCTCGGGCTTGGGATCGGGGGAGAAGCCGTAGAAGCCCGGCACCGTATCCGGCGCCGTCAGCTGCACCACCTTCAGGCCCTCGCGGCCGTCGGCCACGTAGGCAAACAGGGACGCATTGGTGTGGGCCACGGAAACATCCCGGGCATCGACAATGCCCGCGTCCCGGCCCACCACGTCATAGCGCTTGAGCGCCGTGGGCTTCTCCGCATCGATCACGACTAGGCCCTCGCTTCCCGAAGCCACGTAGACCCAGGTGCGGGCCACAAAGAGGCCCCGAGCATCGGCCAGGCGAATGGTGTTGCCCACGGTGACGAAGGGATGGTCCGGATCCGTTACGTCCACCACCTTCAGCCCCTCGGCGTCGGTGACGAAGAGGTAGCGGAACTGGAGATGGGACGCGCGGCCGTCGGTGAGGGGCAGCACGGAGCGCACCTCGGGCTTCAGCGGATCATCGAGATCGAGGATCACGAGCCCGGCATCGGCCAGGATGTAGGCCAGATGGCCACCCATGGTGATGTGCTGAGCGCCATCGAGGATCCCCCCCTCGTTCCAGGTGAGGGCCCGCTCCAGGAAGTTATTCCGGGGCTCGCCATCCGTGAAGGTATCGATGTTGACGAGGATTAGCCCCTCCTCCGCATCGGTCACGAAGGCATAGTGATAAATCGGGTGGAAGGGCCGCTCCTGGTTCGTCACCCGCATGAGCTCGCCTTCGTTGCGCGCCGGCGCCACAGGCTGGGTGGTGACAATGGAAACGCAGGTCGCGTTCGCCGATTCGACCTGGGTGTCATGCCCAAGCTCGCTGAAGGGCCCGGTCAAAATGCGGTCGCTCACACCCTTATTCGCGATATTCGCGATATCGAGCACGCGGAAGCCGCCCTTCCCCGTCGCCGCATAGAGGTACTCGCCCCGATGCTGAAGGCACTGGACCGCATCGGAGAGGCCCTCGGCGTGGTGCTGAGGCAACACCCGATCCCGCTCCAGGTGCTCGGCATACCAATCCGGATAGGCATAGCGATGAAGGAAGGAGCCGATCACCGCCTGGGGTTCCTCCCACTCCGTGACCTGCACCGCCTCCACGGTCCCTTCCCCGCCGACCCAGGTGAAGTAGCCCATGAAGTCGATGTAGTCCGTCCCGTAGCCCAGGGTCTGGGCCATGATGGCGTTGTTATCGCCGTCCGCAGACAGGTGGCAATCACTGCAGTTGCGCGTTTCCGTCTTCCGCACCGTATGGGGGAAATGAGGGTTGATCGCCTGGGAGCTATAGCCGCTCGCCGCCATGGGGGGCTGCTGGATATAGATCTTTTCCCGGTTCGAGTTGGTCGAGGACAGCACCAAGGCCGAGGTGGAGCGCAGGGGCGCCACGCGACCGCCGTTGATGCCGCCGCGGCGCCCAATCATGAAGATCTGATCCCGCACCACCTGGGGGTTATAGGTGGCGAAGTTCCGAGACTCGCCCCCCTCGTAGTGATGACGTTCCGTCTTCCAGTTAGCCTGGATGGGCAGGTGACAACCGCCGCAGCTCGTGGTCCAGGAGGTATGGCAGGTGTAGCACTCCATCTTTTCGTAGCTGTGGGCACGGTCTTCCGGAGGGACGTCCTCTCCCCAGTGCTGGCTGCCCGTGTTCGTGCTCATGAGCTTCGCCCGGGCCGCCTTCTCGTTGTAGTTGGCGTGCCCTTCCGTCACCGAGTCCTTCACCAAGCTCATTTCCCACTCGAGCTCGGGGTTCAGGAGGCTCCGCTGGATCAGCTTCCCGTCCACCCATTCAAAGCGCGGCTTGCCGTCGGGGTTCCGCAGCAAGCTCAAGTCGTGCCCTCCCGGGGGCGACGCCGGACCGGAGGTGCGAAGATTGGGATAGGCCTCCGCCGTGCCGTGGCAGTCCTGGCAGTCGATCTCCACGGCGTTCGCGACTTCCGTGTAGAGGTGGCCATTGCCGTGGGAATCCTGGGCGAAGTGGCAGTCCGCGCAGTGCATGCCCACGTCCACGTGGATCGACGACATATGCACGGCCTTTTGGAACTTGTCCGGATCGTCGTGGGAAACGATGTTCCCCTCGCCGTCCAGCAGGTGGCCCTTCCGGTCCTTCCGGAAGATGGCCCGGAAGTTCCATCCGTGGCCATGGTAGTCCGCGAACTGAGTGTTCTTGTTCAGGTGATTCCGCTCGGAAACGGTCTTCAGGAATTCGGGATCGGCCCACTTCCCGCGCGGCGCAGCGCCGTTCGGATTCCGCTCGTTCACCTCCCGAATTTCCGCCGAGGTCGGGTATTTCTGCTCTTCGGGCCACATGTTGGGCGCGTCGGACTCGTAGTCCCACATGGTGTAGCCGAGGTAGCTGTTCAGGAACATGTTCGGCTGGTGCATGTGACAGGACATGCACTGGGCGGTAGGAATGGCCCGGCTAAAGGCGTGGCGAATGGGATGCCCCGATTCGTCCTTGGCGATGGTGGGATCCACCGTGACCGACTTCCCTTCATGACCATAGGGGGCCCACTGCCCGGAATGGCGCGGATCCCGGTCGTTCGCATACACCACGTGGCAAGACCCGCAACCGGAAGTGCGGTAGTCCCCGGGCTGCTCATTGGTGCCCAGGAACCACATGAGCGGATCGTTCAGACGGGTCTTGGTGATGTTGATGAGGGGCACGGAAATGCGCTGCCCCGTGCCCGAGCCCCGATTGGACTGACGGATGTCCGGGCGCCCCGGTTCCTCCAAGCGTTGAATGAGGCCGAGGGAATTGGGCAGGCCCGTCTCCGGGAAGGTGTTCAGGATGTTGCGACCGCCGCGTTCAAAGACCCGGAAGATGTCCCCGGGCTTCACCGTTTCCCAAGCCGGCAGGGCCGCGAGCTGGGGCTGGACCCCGTAGTCCTTCTGCGCCGCCGCCGCGTCTAGAAGGGGCGGCCCAGCGATGGCCGAGCCTTCCCCTTCCCGGGTGTAGGCCTCGCCCAGAATGTAGTTCTTAAAGGGTAGGATGCCGTTGTTGTAGGCCGCGCCCCCCCAGAGCATGGCGCCCGTGGCCATGATGGAGCGCTTCGCCGCCTGGATCGTTTCCATGTGGCAGGCGCCGCAGGCCTCCTCCACCACCCGGTAATCAGAGGGATTTACGAAGCGCACAAATTCCGGGCTCTCCCGGTTCAGCAGGGTGTAGCTCTGCTGGGGATTCTTCGAATGGGGGAAGTGCCAATCGTCGGGATATTCGGGGAGCACGTGGGCCGCTTCCAGGGCCTCAGTGTAGAGGGCACTGCCTTCCTCCGCGCCCTCGGCGACAAAGACCCCCGCATCCCCGCCGTGGCAGTCGGTGCAGCCGAGGACCACCCCGGGGTTCTCATGCATGGAATAGGCGTCGGTTTCGAGGTGGCAGGACAGGCAGCCAGCGCTTTTCGCGTCCGCCTGCTCGGGAAGCTGGGCCGCCGGCGCCGGCGGATAATCGGGGTAGTGGCGCTCTACGTGATGGTGTAGCTCGCTGGCCCCAGCGCTTAGGCTGGCAACGGTCAACAGCGCCAGCGCCAGGCCCAGAAGGGTCTCACGGACGGTGTGCTTGCTCATGCCCCCACGCTTCATTGCTTTCGCCTTTCCTTAGTAGGTCAGCACCATGTTCGCCAAGATCGATAGCGGCGCGGACTCGTTACTGCCAAAGAGATCCTCAAAGCCGTCCCCGGGCAGCAGGGCCGCGCCGGAGAGGCGGAACACCACGTTCTGAATCATCATGGGACGCCAAACGATGGACAGGGAGAGGTCCGTGCCGATCTCCCGGTCGATGTTGCCCTGGTTCCGCGCGGCCTCGAGCACGCTGGTGTCGTCGAACCACAGCTGATTGGCGTTCACGCTCACCCGGGTTTCCGGGGTGATATCAAAGTCCGCGCCCAGGCCCAGCAAAATCGTGCCCGGGTTAATGAAGTTCGACTGCCCCTGCTCCTTCGAGCTGCGCAGGCTATTCAAAATGCCGTTGCGCCCGGACAGGCTCACGGCGCCGCCGCCAATCAGCGGCACGGGCTGGCGAATCCAGAAGCTCGTATCGGCCCCGGCAAAGAGGGGGTTTTCGAAAATGGCATCGAAGCCCCGGGCCTTATCGTCAAAGGGATCATCGTCCCCCGTGGCGTAGAGCCCGGAGATCCGATAGCGGATCCAGTTGTCATCGAAGCCCGCCTCAAAGGCGGCAAAGCCCGCCTCGATCTCGTCCTCGGCATTGCGGAACCGTTCGCTCGTTTGCGTCCCCACGGCGTAGTAGAAGCTCGTGCTGAGGTTCATGCGGCCAAAGTGCCCATCGCCGTTGTAACCGAGGTAGGTAACGTCGTAGTCCCGGGCGAAGCGCTCCCCGAAGAGGGAGGCGGGGCGGGCGATGAAGCCGTTGTCGTCGAACTTCACCTGGTCCTTTTCCCGGTTGCGGTTGTGCACCACGGTCACCTGGGAGGTGTGCCCCTTCACGGGCATGTCCTGCCAGTAGAGGTTCCCGATGTAGACGTCGTCGTCCCGGATATCCTCGGACAGGTTATTCAGGCCGATGTTCGTGTCCTTCTCGAGGCGCCGAAACCAGGCCAGGTTGTACTGGAAGATGTTGTTGTTCCGGGTGCCGAAGAGACGCACCCCGGGCTGCTGATCCTGGAACAAAAAGCCCCGGAAGTCGGCGGCGAAGGGCTGGATACCCACGCGGAGGGAATCGAAGTCATAGCGATCGGACACGTTCCGCAGGTGCCGATCCACGAAGAGGCCCTGGATGCCCAGCATGCCCTCTCGACGCACCTTGCCGCCGGCCTCACCGCCGTCGGGGGTGACCTTCAAAATCCCCCGCTCGTCGAACATCACCTGCTGGAAGTTCAGCACGGGGATGAAGCGGAATTCCCAGTCCGGGGGCCGGAAGGTCGTATCCCCCTGGTACAGCACAAACTCCGTTAAGAGCTGCTGATTGAGGATCGTCGATTCCCCTTCCGTGATGAGATCGAGGCTCGCCGGGCGATCGGTGGTCGCCACACCCACGGGCACGGGGAAGCGCCGGGGCTCCACCAGCGTGTCGGAGACCGCGGTGATGGAGAAAAACCAATCGTCGCCCCAGATGGGCAAATCACCCTTCAGGGGGTTATGGCCCTCGTAGGGGTTCCAGATCTGCTCCTTGTAGCCCAGGGCCTGCACGATACGCCAACGATCGGGCATGGCCGGGCCCAGCTCCATGGCCGCGGTGTAGGGCGTGATGCGCGTGGGGTCGCAGGCGGGCAGCTCGTATTCGATGCGAGGGGCGCCGCCAGCGGCGCGACCGCCTGGGCGTCGGCGCTCGGTACTCGGCGCCGGGGCGCAGAAGGCGCTGGCCGGCGGCAGGCCCGCCTTCGCTTGGGGCGTGGCGGGCGCGGCGGGAGCATCCGTCCGGTGCGCTGAAGCCCCGTGGTCGGAAGCCCCCTGCTCTGAGGCGAAGGCCCCAACGCTTAAAAGCGCGAGCCCCGCGCTGACGAGGGCGCGCCGTGCCTTACTTGCCATCGCAGACATCGTCTTCATCCGAATCGATAAAGGGGGCCTGGGGGCAGCTGACGTAGCGCAGCCGCTCGGGATGGCCCGGCAGGGTGAGCTGGTCGGCGCGAAGGTCCACGGGCGCGTTGTTCACGGCCCGAGCGAGGCGCAGGCCAGCGTTGTGCACCCCCAGCAGGGAGATCATGTCGTCCTGGTCCACCCCGTCCCCGGACACCCCAATGCCGCCGACGAGCACGTCTCCGCGGTAAATGGGCACGCTTCCGGGGAAGATCTGAATGCCGTTGGCCAGTCCCTCGGCGCCGCCGAGCTCCTGAAAGAGGTTGTCCGGGTCGAAGCCCGTATTCGCCGTGCAGCTCGTGCCCGCATCGGGAATCGCGCCCCCAAGGGCGACGTGGGCCACGTGCTGGATCACGCCGTTATAGACCAGATCGCTCTGAAGCCCCACGGAGAAAATGCTCCACTCCCCCGCCGGCTTCGAGAAGGGTCCGGGGGGATTGCCGGCCACCCCGTCGGGGAAGTTGGGCCGGGAAAGGTTGCCGCCGGAGCGATCCGCAAAGGCCGCCGCGGGGCCATCGGCCTCGAGGGCCCGGGGCACGCCGAGGAAACTCTGCACCGCCGCCAGGTAGGCGGGAAAGGTCGGCGCGGGGGTTGCCAGGGGCGAGCTGTCGAGCAGCGCCTCCACGAGCGTGCCCGCGATATCCGCCGCCACCGCTTCGATGTCCGTCACCGGCGCCAGGTACTGCGGCGGCGGCAGGGCCCGGAGCACGTCCGCCGGGGCCACGCCCCCAACGCGCCCGGTGCTCGAGAAGAAGGTGGCCGTGCGGGCCTTCTGAATGGATACGTCAGCGCCGAAGACCGGGCCATCCCGAGTCCGCGCCATGCCCAGGATCACCCCGTTGGTGTCGACCACGCTCACCGTGACCCGAGCGGACGTCCCCAGGGGTCGGCGAATCTGCGCCCGGGCCCGATTGGCGATGGTGATCGCCTCCTCAATCAGCGTTTCCACCTCTTCCGCGGTGAGGGCGTTCGCAGCCACGCCCCCCGGCTGATCGGTCCCTGCGGAAGGCGGAAAGCGGTTCTGATCGTTTTCATCGACAAAGACGAAGGCGTCGAGATCCTGGCCATTCGCCCCCAGGAGCGTGCCCGGGGCGGCGGGGCGCACCCCGGAATCGGCGTGCCCAAAGGCGGTGCCCGTGAGCACCGCCGTGCCATCGTAGTAGCCCGTGACGGGCACGAGGGCGCCGGAACCGGCAGCGAGGCGCACGTCCAGATCCTGCGCGCCCGCGGGGTCACTCAGCAGATCGGCGACGCTCCAATCGGCGTAGCGGAAGGTTTTCCCCGCCGCGGTGATGACGTCGGCGCGGCGGTCCACGGGGGCGGAAAAACCCACCGTGCCCGCCAGAGCGATGATCTCGTCGAGGTCATCGTCAAAGCTGGAAATGATCTTATCGAGGCCATAGACGCCGTCGCCGATGAAGCCTACGCCCCCCACCGGCGTTCCCGATTTATAGAGCGGGAAGCCACCGGGATCGGCGGCGAGGCCCAGGGGTGAGCGGTGCGGCCCGGGGCCGGGCGGCAGGGCCGGGACGTGGCGACGCACAAAGTCGCCACAGGGCAGCTGGCTGAACTGCACCCCAAAGAGGGGGCCGGAGGGTTGGTTGAACTCCCCGGGATTGAAGTTTTCCTGCACGATTTGGGACGCCGTGCGGGTGGTAAAGGCGTTGCCTTCCGTAGACAGGTAGGCCCCGGTGACGGCTTTGGCGATGGCCGCCATCTCCGCGGGAATAAAGTTCAGGCTTTCCAAGCCCCCAGAAACGGGCGCCCCCACCTCGGCGGTGGAGCTGATGGTGACCACGGTCGGCGCCCCGTCCATGGCGTAGACCGCCAGCACGTTGCCCACCCGATCCACCACGGCGATGGACCCAGGCAGATTCCGCGCCTCGGCCTCCGCGGCCACCTGCCCAATCACCTGCTTAACTTCGGCGTCCGTCAGCCGCGTGGGCGTATCGGCGCACTGACCGTCGCAGCTCACGGCGACGGTGGGCGTTGCACTGCTCGTGGGGACGGCGCCGCCCCCCTGCTGCGCCGCAATTTCCGCGCCCTGACTGCCACCACCGCCTCCGCAGGCGGCAAGGGCAAGGGCTAGGGCGCTAAGGAGGAGACCGCGATGCATCAGCGCCCCCGTTCCCGCTCGGCCTGGCGATGGGCCGCGCGCTGCCGGTCAAAGTCCGTGCGGGCGCTCTTTAGCACCGAGCCCGGCACCTCGGGACGCATCAGCCCATGCTGAGGCAAGTGGAATTCGTGGCAGTCGATGCAGGTGGACGCCAGAAGCACCTGCTCCTCGCCGCCGCCGTGGCAGGCCCGGCAGGAATCAATGGCCGGCATGAGCACGTCCGCGGCGCTTTCCGACTGCTCGGCATCGTGACAGCTCGTGCAGGTCTCGTTTTCATGGGGCCCATGATCAAAGAAGCTCTTAGGCATCCACACCTTCGCCAGCTTCACGGGGCGCACATGCCAGGCAGGGCCCTCGGCGCTATCCGGGAGGCGCTCCACGTCGTGACAGGTGGCGCAGGTGGTGCGCTCGAAGATGTCCTCCGCCGTGGCCAGGGCCTGCTGCCGCGCGAACACCAGGGCTTCCTGGCGCAGCGCCGCCTCCATGCGCGTATCGCCGCCGGGGCGGCGGGCATCGTAGGCGGGCCGGCCCGCTTCAAGGGAAGCCCCCACCAGCGTTTGCTTGGCGTAGAACTCCTCGAGAATCGGCAGCAGCACCGCGGGCTCGCCATGAGGCAGCTCCCGGGTGGGCATGCCCGGATCGAAGGTCAAAAGGTGGCAGTCGGCGCAGTGCTGCTCCATGGAGATCGGTTCCATGTAGGCGCCGGAGGGGTCGGTGCGATGGCAATCGGCACACTGGAGCGTGACGTCCCCCCGGGGGCCTTCGATCCCCTCGGTGGCGAGGTGCACGTCGTGGGGGAACAGAAGGTTCGAGGTTTCCGTCAGCGCCGGCGCATCGAGGGCAACGCGCTCCACGGTCCAGGGTGCCATGCCTTCGCTGTCGCGGAGCAGGGAGACCTTAAATTCCGGGTGGTTCTCCGCAAAATCGGTGGCATTGGCGAGGGTCAGGGCGCCGTCCGTGTGGGCCTCGAGATTGCCATGGCAGCTGGCACACTCCCGCTGATCCCCCTGCACGAGCACGGAGGGTTCGTTGTGCTCCTTGTGGCAGCTGGCGCAGCGCGTCTCTTCGAGCTCGGCGACCTGATGCACGGCAGGATCCACGTGGTGGGTCATGCTGGCGTGGCAGGCCACGCATTCCTGGTCCCGCACCATGGCAAAGGCGTCCACGTGGCAGGCGGTGCAGTCATTCCCCATAAACCGGTGGGAGGTATGGAGCGGCCCCGAGGACCAAAGGGAATCGTCCGGCAGGGGCGTCGCCCGGGTGAACTCCGCCGCATCATCGCTGATCAGGGCGGTGCCCGGCAGAATCAAGAAGAGCGCCAAAATCACGCCCACAAAGGCCCAGGAGGGTCCGCGACGGGCGAGGCCTCCGAGCTCCAGGGTTTGCTTGAACTGGGCCCCGAAGGCGCCCTCTTCCCCGCTGTCCGGGGCCGGGCGGAACTCGATGGCAAAGTCAAAGTCCGCCGGGGCCTCGATGCGGGTCAGGCGACTGGCGCCCAAATCGACGCTATCGCCGATGGCCAGCTTGGAACCGCGGGTCCGCCGACCGTTCACGAAAGCCGCACCTTCCCCCACTACTCTGAGGTCCAGCTGCCCGCCGTCGGGGGTGAGCTCGCAGAAGCTTAGGGGCAGGTGGCGGTCCGGGAGCTGAAGCCCCTGGTCCGTGGCCCGGCCCAGGGTGAGCATCTCCCCGTAGTGGGCCCGTTCCTGGGGCTCGCCCCCCGCGGGATTTAGCGTTCTGATTAATAGGCGCATGGTGGCGTCACCAGTAGATGAAGACGGAGACGATATGCGCGGTGAGCGCCGCCAGGCAGGCGAAGGCCACCGGAACGTGCACAAAGAGCCATGCGCGAAGCAGGCCCACGAGCTGCACATCGCGTCGAACGCGGGCCAAGAGCCGGGCCCGGTTCCCCAAGAGGGTCGACAGCTCTCGCAGCGCCTCCCCCTGAGCACCGTCGCGGCTGGCGCCGAGGTGCTCGATCACAAAGTCCACAATGGCGTTCATGCCGGCGTTGCTCACCCGGCCCTTGCCCGGGAGCTGCACCTCCGAGAGATCTTCGCCGCGCAGCTGGGCCAGCCAGCTGCCGCCGACCACGGTCCGCTCCAGGGCGCTGGCCACGGCGGTTGCCACCTCGGGCCCGCCCTTCTCCGCTAAGCGCTGAAGCTGGCGATCGAGCTCCGCGACCTCCGTGTAGAGCTCGGGGCGCGATTTACCGCCGGTGTTCTCCGTCATCATGGAGGGATAGCGGGCATAGGCCCAAATGCCAAAGAAGCCGCTCAAAATCACGATCATCATGAGCGTGTAGGCAAGGGTGTGGAGGTTCCAGCCGAACTGGAAGCCCGTGTGCAGGGTGGCAATGATGATGAGCGCCGTACCCAGGTAGACGTGGGCGCTGGTCCAGCCCTGCACCGTGCCCGCGTTAGAGCCGTAATCCCGCTTGCGCCGGCCGAGCCAGATCAGCCAGACGATCAGCACCGCGCCAATGGTGCCCAGGGTATAGCCGAGCCAGGTGCCCCCGTTCGGCGGATCGGGCAGGTCGTGCCAAGCATAGAGCCCAATGGACAGCAGGGAGAGGGCCGAAGCCCACCAAAACCAGCGTCCCGAGCGGTACGTTAAAAACGACTCAAACATAGGCTCCCAGCCCCCTCTTCACGGCACCGCAATGGGCAGCGCCGTGCCCACCGCCCCTAGGGCAGGCGTGCACTCACCACATCCACAAAGGCCTCCGGCGACAGACGCACCGCAGCCCCCGTAGGGCAGGCGCGAACGCAGGCCGGTCCCCCGGCGAGGTCCTTGCACATATCGCACTTCACGGCCTTCTTGATCTCGTCCTTCGACGCCTTGCCCCCAGCCTTCTGCCCGGGTCCTGGGCCCGCTCCGAAGAGCATCCAGGACCAGAAGCCCGGCTTCGGCGGCGGCTTATAGGCCATCTGAATCACGCCGTAGGGGCAATTGCGTTCGCAGTTGCCGCAGCCAATGCAGTTGTCCCCAATGAACACCTCACCGCCGGGGGCTCGCCGAATTGCATCGGGCGGGCAGTCCTTCATGCAGTGAGGGTCTTCGCAGTGGCGACAGGAGGTGGGGACGTGAATCTCCGCGAACACGGCCCCGGCCTTGCGATTCAGGCGCGAAGTGCCGTCGTGGGTTTCCGCACAGGCCACCTCGCAGTTGTCGCAGTTCACGCAGAGGCTCTTATCGATAAGCAGTACGTCCGTGGCTTCCCCGAGCCCCTGCTGCATGAGGAAGCTGAGCACATCGCCGGAGCCATCGTTACCCTGCATACGCACGTTCTGCTGCGAGCGCGTGCGCACGGCCTGCTCCATCTCGGCGCGAAGGGCCGGCGTGGCATCGAGCAAGGCGTTAAAGGCCTCCGCATCAAGGGAGACCGTTTCCGTTTTCACCGTGGCGCGCACGGACGCGGAACGGGTGCTGTTGCCCAAGAGGCCCATCTCCCCGACGTAGTTCCCGGCGGCCACGTAGGCCATGGGAATTTCCCGCTCACCGAAGTTCTTAGCGATGGTCACGGAGCCAGAGCGAATGAGATGGAGCGTGTCCGCCTCGTCCCCTTCCGCAAAGATGAGCTCCCCGGCCTTGTACTGATTGAGCTGCGCCGCCGCGGCGATGGGCCGCAGCACGTCCAGGGGCACGCCCGGGGCGAAGCGGGACTGGATGGTCCGCAGGATGAAGGTTTCGTCGAGCACCCGGCGCGCCGCATCCACGGAGTTCAGCAGCTTGTTCATGGTGCGTCGGGGCGTTTCGATGAGCACGCAGCCCTTCCCCGCGCGCACCGTGGCTGAGCGCCGGCGCCCGGAGAGCAAGCTCATTTCCCCGAAGAAGTTTCCCTGGCCGGAGGCAATGGTCAGCCCCGGGGCCACCTCGATCTGCACTTCGCCGTCTAAGATCGTATAGAAGGTGTTGGTGTAGTCGTTCTTCTCGAAGATGACGGACCCTTCCGCCGGCGCATGCACGGAGGAATCGAGCATCACCTCCCGGAACATCAGCGGGTTCACGCCGCTAAACACCGGGATCCGCGATTGCATCATGGCGAGGATGCCGTCGACGTCTTCGTCGTAGGGCAGGGCCTTGAACTTCTCTTCCAGGAGGGGGTGATCCGCAGGGTTGATCTTGTTGCCGAGGATGTACTCGACGACCTCATAGCCCTGGTTCATGGCCTGCTTGATGAGGGGATAGCCGCCGAGGGCCCCGATAATGTACATCCCCGGCACGTTGCATTCGTACTGGGACGAAAGCGTAGGCAGGGCATTGGCGTCCTTGCTGGGGAATTCCACCCCGAAGGCTTCCACGAGTCCGCGCTGGGGCACGGCGCCGAGGCGCGCAATGATGCGGTGCACGGGCACGGGCACTTCCCCGTTGGGGGTGGACAGCACAAGCTGCCCTGGGGCGCCGTTGAAATCCCCGGTATCGACCCGAGCGACGTTAGTGCCGTAGAAGCAGGTGACGTCCCCCGCCTCGACGGCCGCCAAAATCAGCGCGATGTTGCCATCCTTCGCCCGGGCGAATTCATCCCGCCGGTTCACGATGGCCACGGAATTGTTCTTGGCGAGGGCCACGGCGTTCTCGATGGCCGCATCGCCGGCGCCCACCACCACGATGGATTCGCCCTTGTATTCGTCCGGGTCGTCGAGCTGGTACTGCACGAACTCGGCGTCGTCCCCGGGGGCCCCGAGCTTCCGGGGATTCCCCTGCACCCCGATGCCCAGGATGATCGTTTCGGCCTCGACCACCTCGCCGGATTCGAGGGTTAAACGGAAGTCGCCCTTCTCGCCTTCGATGGCCTTAACGCCCGCGCCATAGCGCACGTTCACGCCATGCTTTTCCAGCGCGTCGGCCCAGCCGTCGAGGATGACCTCCCGGGTGCCCTGCTCAAAGGGCACGGGGCTGCGCAGGGGCAGCACGTTGGGCTCGGCCATGACGTGCTTGCCTTTCTGATACTTCTGGATGGTGTCGGCGTGCTTCGCGGTTTTCTCAAGGAGCACATGGGAGACGCCCAGCTCGGCGGCGTGGGCGGCGGCGCTGAGGCCCCCCGGGCCCGCACCGACTACGGCAATTTTGACTTTTTCCGTCATAAAAGCAGGCCCCTCACTTCCCGCTGTAGCACGCAGTTACGCCCCTAGCGCTGGCCTAACCTAACCCTTCCCGCTTTGCAGCCTATCGTTATCGTTTGCCAATGAAAAGCGCTTTCCCTGAGGTCATACCCCATCCGGGCGCTTGGTCTTGGGAAGGAAAGCCTATTAAAAACAGAACCTTATCCTTCGGATCGGGGGCGGCCAGGGAATTAATGAAATTCATTGGTCGGCGCGCCGACTGCTCCTTTGCGGACGTAGAGCCCCACGAACACAAGGTAGGTCAGCACCAGGGTCCAGCCCACGGCGTCCACATCGGAGAAGGACAGGGCCGCCTGCCCCAGCACCACGGCGAGGGCCAACAGGGACAGAAGCCGAAGGCGCGGCGCAGAGAGGCGCATGGCGGCGCCGGCAAAGACCTCGGGCAAGCGCTTCGGCAGCAGGAAGGCTGCGAGGAGGGGCAAGGTGTCGTAGATAAACACCAGCCCGCCCCCCAGCATGATGATGTAGCGCAGCTCCCAGCCCAGGGCGATGGGGGTGGCGCCCAGAAGGAACAGGCCCAGGAGTAAGCGGTGAGGGGTTCCAAAACGGGGATTCACCACGGCCAGGGACTTCGGCAGCCAGCCATCCTCACAGGCGATGAGCACGGCCTTCGTCGCCCAGGAGAAGGTGGCGTTGATGCTCGTGGCCAGGGCGAAGAGCCCGGCGCCCACGATAAAGGCGAGGTAGACGGGCGGGGGAAGGATGGCCCGCGCCACCTCCGCGAGGGATTGCCCGGCGGTTTGCTCCAGGGGCAGCACCCCCACGGCCACCACGGACACGAGGGTAAAGAGCACGGCGGCGGTCATGGTCGCGCCGAGCATGGCCCGGGGCAGATCCCGCTCCGGGTTCGCCATCTCCCCTCCAAGCTCGGAGATGAACTGAGCACCCCCGGTGGCGAAGGACAGGATGACGCAGGCCAGGGCGAAGCCGTAGAGCCCCTGGGGGAAGAGCTGGGCCGGATCGAGGAAGGGCTCAAGGCGCACCTGGCCCCAGCCAAAAACCAGCAGGACGAGGAGCCCGAGCACGAGCACCACAATCATGATGCGCTGCAGAAAGGCAGCCAGGCGCACCCCAAAGAGGTTCACCAGGAAAAACAGGGCCAGGATCGCCACGGCCACGCCCCGCTCGGGCACCTCGGGCCAGAGGGCCTTCGCGTACTGGGCGAAGCCCAAAGCAAAGAGCGCGATCAGAATATGGGTAATCAGAAGCAGCGCCAGATAGAAAAAGCCTAGGCGTGGCCCCAGGAGGCGTTTGCAGTAGACATAGAGCCCGCCCGTGGCGGGCATAGCGGATCCGAGAAAGGCGATGGGCCACTGCTTCAGCAGGGAGAGGCCCGCGGAGACGAGAAAGGCGAGGGGAATGGCATAGGCCGTCAGCTCAATGCCAATGCCCACGAGGACCATAATGCCGGACCCAATCACCTGGCCCAGGGCGATGGCATAGACATCCCAAAAGCCCAGGGTGCGCTGAAGCTTCACGCCCCAGCGGCCTCGAGGGTTGCCAGGGCCGCCGCGAAGTCGGCTTTCAAATCCTCGATGGCTTCGATCCCCGCGGAGATGCGGACCATGCCCGGCGTAATGCCCATGCGCGCCCGCTCGTCCTCCGGAATATCAAGGAAGGCCATGGTGCCCGGGATCTGGGTCACGGTGCGCACGCCGCCGAGGCTCGCGGCGAAGCTGGCGAGTTTGAGCGCCGTGACCACCTTCAGGGCCCGGGGCTCGGTGCCAACGTCGAAGGCCAGCATGGCGCCAAAGCGCGGCATCTGGGCCTTCGCCACGGCGTGCTGGGGGTGGTCCGGGCGGCCGGGATAGCACACCCGCGTGACCGCCGGCTGGTCCGCCAGAAAGTCCGCGAGGGCGGCGGCGTTCTCGCACTGCCGCTCCACCCGAAGGGGCAGGGTTTGGAGCCCTCGATCGAGCAGCCAGGCGCTGAAGGGCGCGATGGGCGCCCCCCACTTCACCATGGTGTTCCAGCGCAGCTTATCGAGGAAATCGGCCGGCAGGCGCCCCGCCTTCAGGGCGATGGCGCCGCCGATGACGTCATTGTGCCCCCCAATAAACTTGCTGGCGCTTTCGATGACCAGATCCACCCCGTGCTCCAGGGGACGAAGCACGGCGGGGCTGGCGAAGGTGTTGTCGCAGAGCAGCACGAGGCCCTTCTCCTCCGCCAGCCGAGCTAGGGGCGCGATGGGCACCACCTTCATGGTGGGGTTGGCGATGGCCTCGAAATAGAGGGCCTTGGTGTTGGGCTGAAGCGCCGCCCGCACCGCTACCTCATCGGCCATGTCCACAAAGGTGGTTTCGATGCCGAAGTCCGGGGCCCGGTGGGCGAGAAACTCGTGGGTCGAGCTGTAGGTGGTCCAGTCGCAGACCAAATGGTCACCCTGCTTCAGCAGGCCAAAAATCGCCGTGGTCACCGCGGCCATGCCCGAAGCCGTGGCCAGCACCGCATCGGCGCCCTCGAGGCGGGCAAGGTGATCCTGGAACAGCCGTTCCCCGGGATTCCCACAGCGACCGTAGATGTTCACCGTTTCCCGGGCGCCGGCGACCACCTCCTGGTAGATCTCGGCGTCGTACTGAAAGCTCGAGGACACGTGAATGGGCGGGGCGATGGCCCCCGTGGCCGGGTCCGGGGCTTGGTAAACGGCGGCGCTGGCCAGGGACCAGGGATCGGGGTGTTCGCTCATG
>JAYOYG010000004.1:0-3077 GCA_038153445.1 Pseudomonadales bacterium | reverse complement strand
AAGATGCCCGGGGACGGGGTGTCCTTCGCCTGGCACCAGGATATCCAGCACCGGGATAAGGGGCCGGGGACCTGGGAGGACATCAACGGCCAGGGCAGCTATGTGCAAACCATCCTGCTTTTAGACCCCATGGGTCCCGGCAATGGTGCCCTGAAGTTTCTCCCCCGACGCACTACGGGGCTGGCCCGGGGCGCCCGCCTAAGCACCGCCCCCTTCAACTACGATGAAGCCATGGCCCCGGGGGCGGACCCGCCGGGTACGGTGCTGATCGAGGGGGACCCGGGGGACGTGCTGTTCTTCGGGCCCTATGCGGTGCACGGCAGCAGCCCTAACGAGGGTACAACGCCGCGGCGCGTGCTCATCAACGGCTACGCCCACCCCGGCGCCAATCACCGGGTCTATCCCGGCGAGGGCGCGGGACGGCGCCTCCCCCGCGCATGAACGGCCTCGATCTCACTGTCCTCGTCGCCTACTTCCTGGGCGTGACGGTGGTGAGCCACTGGGCCCGGCCTCGACGCGCCCACCGGGATGCCTACTTTCTCGGGGACCGAAACCTGCGCTGGCCCCTCGTGGCCGCCTCCATCGTGGCCACCAGCATCAGCGGCGTCACCTTCATCGGCCTTCCGGCCCTCGTCTTCGCCGAGGGCGGGGATCTCCGCTACCTGCAATTTGCCCTGGCCGCGCTCATCGCCAAGGGCGTGCTGGGCGTCACGCTTTTACCCCGCTACTACGCCGCAGGGGTGGGCAGCCCCTACGAGTACATTACCCTCAAGCTGGGGCCCCGCTATGGCCGGGCCGCTACCGGGCTCTTCATGGTGGGCGCCGTGCTCGGCCAGGGGGTGCGCGTCTTTGCCGTGGCCCTCGTGCTCGAACTGCTCACGGGCTGGAGCCTCGGCGCGTGCATCGCCCTCATCGTTGGGGCCTCGGCGCTCCATACGGGGCACGGGGGCCTTCGCGCCGTGGTCTGGACCGATGCGCTCCAGGGCCTGCTCTTCGCCGGGGGCGGTGCCTTCGCCCTCACCCTCGCGGTGGCCGGGGGCGCCGGAAGCTTCGACGCCCTCTTCACCGCCGCCGGGGAAGCGGGAAAGCTTCGCACCCTGGACTTCAACACCCACCCCGCCGCCAGCTTCACCCTGTGGACGGGCCTTCTTGCCATGCCCTTTCAGAACCTGGCGGCCTACGGCGGGGATCAGGTGAATACGCAGCGCATGCTCGCCCTCCCCAGCCTGAGCGCAGCCCGGAAGGCCCTCTACACAAGCCTCCTCGGAGAAGGGGTCACGGCGCTCTTTCTCCTGGTGGGCCTGGCACTGTGGGCCTACTACGGCACCCACGCCCTGCCGCCGGCCCTGGCCAGCGCCGTGGCCGAGAACGGCGATCGGATCTTCCCAGCCTTCATCTTGGATGCGATCCCCAGTGGCGTGCGGGGCCTATTGATAGCGGGGGTGTTCGCCGCAGCCATGTCGAGCCTGGACTCGGTCCTTTCGGCCCTCGCCCAGGTGAGCACCGCCGGGGACGGCCACCGATCGACGGGGGCCGTAGGACTCTGGGCCCTGACCCTGGGGGCCTTCGCCTGGGCCCTGGGCCATGGCGGCGGCCAGCTCGTGCCCCTGGCCTACCAGATGACCGCCCTTAGCTATCCGCCGCTTCTGGGGCTGTTGCTCCTGGCGGCCTTCGCCCCCCAATCCTGGCTTCGCTGGCCAGGCCTCGGCGCGCTCGGCGCGATCGGGCTCGTGGCGGCGCTTCTGCCCCTCACCACGGGCCCGGCTCCGAGCCTCGCCTTTCCCTGGCTCTTCCCCCTGGGCACGGCGATCTTCTTGGCGCTCACGGTTCTGCCGAAACGCGCCCGCCAAGGGGCTAGCTGAAGCGGCGCTCGGCGCTGCCCCAGCGCAGATAGACCAGAAGCCCGAAGACATACACGCCGGCGGCGGCCTGGAACACGAGGGCCCAGCTGCCGGTCCATTCCAGCAAAAGCCCACTGATATAGACGCCGATGATCCCGGGCAGGGTCGCCACGGTGTTCGACAGCCCCATGATGGTGCCGGCGCTTCGAGGGGCAATATCCAGATGGTTCACCCCAAAGCCCCCGGCCGTCGCGCCGCCGAAGATATTCCCCAGGGACATAAGAGCAATGGCCAGGGGAATGCTTTCCACATAGCCCACCCCGGCGAGCACGAGGGCCGAGCCCCCAAAGCCAATGCTTTGCATGAGCTTACGGACCCGGGTGGTGGCCATGCCGGAAGCGAGGAGCCGATCGGCCATGGCCCCCCCAGCGTTCAAAGCGAGGAAAGAAAACAGGGAGGGAATCATGGTGAAGATGCCCACGGAGGCGAAATCGACCCCGAGGCCCTTGTTGATGTAGGTGGGCATCCAGGCCAGGAGCACATAGGTGCCCCAGTTCGCGCAAAAGTGGCACACCACAATGGCCCAGATCGCCGGCTGGGCCAGCATAGCCTTCAAGGTCGGGGGGGCCGCCGAGGCGTCCGTCCCCAGGTTCGCCTCGATGTAGGCCCGCTCCGCCGGATCGAGACGAGGATGATCCGCGGGGGTTTTCGCGGCCACCCGCTGCCAGGCGAGCCACCAGAGAAAGCCTACGGCGCCGAAAACGTAAAAGGCCGAGGGCCAGCCAAAGCGCGCCACCAGGGGCGGCGTGGCCACGAGGGCAAAGACGCTGCCCAGGGGAATCATGGAGAAGAGAATCCCCACCGCCCGAGAGCGCTCCCGCTCCGGGATCCAGTGCCCAAAGAGCGCATAGACCGACGGGAAGGTGACCCCCTCCCCCACGCCCATGAGCACCCGGGTAAGGAGCAAGGCCGTCAACCCCCCGAGGGCCGCGGCGGGGGTGAGTAAGGTGAAGAGGGACCAGAAGATCACCCCGAAGCCCAGCACGCGCTTACCGCCGTAGCGATCGGCCAGCCAGCCCCCGGCGACCTGGGTGAGCAGATAGCCCAAAAAGAAGGAGGACAGCACCCGCCCTTGCTGCTCCGGGCTCCAGCCAAAGTCGCTGGCCATGGGAATGATGGCCACGGACATGATGACCCGGTCCGTGTAGCACACGAAGACCGCCAGGGCGGCCATGA
>JAYOYG010000003.1:65692-82221 GCA_038153445.1 Pseudomonadales bacterium | reverse complement strand
GAAGGTGGCCGGACCGTGGGCGCTGGGGTGGTCGCGAAGATCATCGAGTAAGCCTCGCCTTACGGTGCGAAGGGGCTCCAAGCGTCGCGAGAAAAAAAGAAGGGCCTCGCGGCGTTTTGGAGCAATCTTTTAGTTGACGGCATGAGGCGGCATCCCTAGAATTCCGCCTCCCTAATTCGGGATCCCCATTCCGATTAGCTTGCTAAGAATTGTGCCCCGCTTGAGCTAGGCTCGCAGGGCTGGAGTAGTGAACCCGTGCAAAATCAGCGCATCAGAATTCGTCTGAAGGCTTTCGACCACCGGCTCATCGATGTGTCCGCTCAGGAAATCGTTGATACGGCGAAGCGCACTGGCGCTCAGGTTCACGGCCCCATTCCTCTGCCCACGCGGAAGGAAAAGTACACGGTCCTGATCTCCCCGCACGTAAATAAAGACGCACGAGATCAGTACGAGATTCGCACCCATAAGCGCATGATGGACATCGTGGAGCCGACGGAAAAAACCGTCGATGCGCTCATGAAGCTCGATCTTGCGGCGGGTGTGGATGTACAGATCAGCCTGGGCTAAGGCCAAGGTCGAAGAGCGGTGATGCCCGCCCTTCGGGGCACGAAACGCTAGGCATCACGGCGCGCGCCTCAGGTTCGCGCCACACAGGGTCGCAAACAGCGGCCAGCGGTATTGGGTTCCGGCGCAGCCACGCCTAAGGGGTGGTCTGCGCCGTTTTCATCGAGGCCTCAAAGAGAGGCTCCGTGAGAGGCAAGTACCATGACCATTGGAGTCGTAGGGCGGAAAACCGGCATGACCCGCATCTTCACGGAAGATGGGGCCAGCATTCCGGTCACCGTGATTGAAGTGAGCCCCAACCGGATCACCCAGGTCCGGGATGCCGAGAAGGATGGCTATCGCGCGGTTCAGGTCACCACCGGCGAGCGCCGAGCTCGCCGCGTGACGAAAGCGCAAGCTGGTCACTTCGCCAAGGCAGGGTCCGCGCCGGGCCGTGGCCTGTGGGAGTTCCGCCTGGCAGACGGCGAGGGTGCAGACCTTGCGCCGGGAGCCGAGCTGGACGTGAGCGTTTTTGAGTCCGTGAAGATGGTGGATGTAACGGGCACGTCTAAGGGGAAGGGCTATGCCGGTGCGGTCAAGCGCTGGAACTTCCGTACCCAGGACGCCACCCACGGTAACTCCCTCTCCCACCGCGCGCCGGGCTCCATCGGCCAGTGCCAAACGCCGGGGCGGGTATTCAAGGGTAAGAAAATGTCGGGTCAGCTTGGCAACGAGCGGGTCACGGTGCAGAGCCTTGAGCTTGTTCGCATCGACGCCGAGCGGGGCTTGTTGCTGGTGAAGGGTGCCATTCCGGGTGCGCCGGGTTCGGACGTGATCGTCCGTCCCGCGGTGAAAGCTCGGAAGAGCGCCTAAAGGCCTAGGCAGCAGAGGAAATTCGGATGAATCTGAACATCGCAGCGCCAGGGGCTGGTGCAGACAAAGCGGTCGAGGTCTCGGAAGTGACCTTCGGGCGCGAGTTCAACGAAGCCTTGGTGCACCAGGTAGTGGTGGCTTACCTCGCAGGAGCGCGGCAGGGCACCCGGGCACAGAAAACTCGAGCTGAGGTTCGCGGCGGTGGCCGCAAGCCCTGGCGGCAAAAGGGCACGGGCCGGGCTCGCGCGGGCTCCATTCGTAGCCCGATTTGGCGTGGGGGCGGCACGACCTTCGCGGCGCGGCCGCAGGACCACAGCCAGAAGGTCAACCGCAAGATGTATCGCGGGGCCATGCGCGCCATTCTTTCTGAGCTGGTCCGCCAGGATCGCCTCGTGGTGGTGGAGCAGTTCGCAGCGGAAACGCCGAAGACCAAGGCGCTGGTTGCTCAACTTGCGGCCCTCTCCGTTTCCAACGTGCTCATCGTCACGGAAGGGATGGACGACAACCTCTACCTCGCGTCGCGCAACCTGAAGGATGTGGACGTCCGGGATGTCGCAGCGACCGATCCCGTTTGCCTCATCGCGCACGAAAAGGTGCTGATGACCGTTGAGGCGCTGAAGAAGTTTGAGGAGCAGCTGGCATGAACCAAGAGCGTCTGCTTCAGGTGATTTTGTCCCCGCACGTGTCGGAGAAGGCTGCCCGCGCTGCGGAGGGTGACAACGCGTACGCCTTCAAGGTCAGCAAGGACGCGTCCAAGCCCGAAATTCGCGCCGCCGTAGAGATGCTTTTTGAAGTCAGCGTCGTCGATGTGCGGACCGTTAATGTGAAAGGCAAAAGCAAGCGCACTGCTCGCGGAATGTCGCGTCGCAAGGACTGGAAGAAGGCCTACGTGCGCGTCGCCGACGGCCAGTCCATTGACTTTGCGCCGGTTGAGTAACGGGGAAATCTGATGGCCGTTATCAAAGCGAAACCCACGTCACCTGGCCGACGCTTCGTCGTTAAGGTCGTGACGCCGGAGCTCCACAAGGGGGCTCCCCACAAGCCGCTGCTTGAGAAGCAGTCGAGCACCGGTGGCCGCAACAATGCGGGCCGCGTGTCCACGCGCCATCGGGGCGGTGGCCACAAGCACCACTACCGCATCATCGACTTCAAGCGGAACAAGGACGGAGTGCCGGGCGTGGTGGAACGCCTCGAGTACGATCCGAACCGCAGCGCGCACATCGCGCTGATTAAGTACGCCGACGGTGAGCGCCGTTACATCCTTGCGCCTCGGGGCGTGAGCGCTGGTGCGCCGATCCAATCGGGCACGGATGCGCCGATCAAGCCTGGCAACGCCATGCCACTGCGCAACGTCCCCGTGGGGACCATGGTGCACAACATCGAGCTCAAGCCCGGCAAGGGTGGGCAGATTGCGCGTAGCGCCGGTGCTGGCGTGCAGCTGGTGGCGCGGGAAGGCAGCTATGCCACGCTCCGCCTTCGCAGCGGCGAGATGCGCCGCGTGCTCGTGGAGTGCCGGGCCACCATCGGTGAGGTGGGCAACTCGGAGCACAGCCTGCGTTCCTACGGTAAGGCTGGGGCCATGCGCTGGCGCGGTGTTCGCCCGACGGTTCGTGGGGTGGCCATGAACCCGGTGGATCACCCCCATGGCGGTGGTGAGGGCCGGACTTCCGGTGGCCGTCACCCGGTTTCGCCTTGGGGTATGCCCACTAAGGGTCATAAGACGCGCAGCAACAAGCGCACCGACAAAATGATTGTGCGCCGCCGGCGCGCGCGCAAGTAGCGCCTGAGCGATAGGAGAACAGCGTGCCTCGTTCACTCCACAAAGGACCCTTTGTCGATCTGCACCTCGTTAAGAAGGTGGAGAAGGCAGTCGAAAGCAACGATAAGCGACCGATTAAGACCTGGTCGCGGCGCTCCATGGTGCTGCCTGAAATGGTCGGGCTGACGATTGCAGTGCACAACGGTAAGCAGCATGTGCCCGTGCTCATCAATGAAGAGATGGTCGGTCACAAGCTCGGAGAATTCGCCCTGACGCGGACCTTCCGGGGCCACGTCGCCGACAAAAAGTCGCGCCGTTAACGGGCTGGTCGAGGAAAAGACGATGGAAGTCTCTGCAACAGCAAAGCGTATTCGGATGTCGGCGCAGAAGGTGCGCCTGGTCGCGGACCAGATTCGCGGCCTTGGCGTGGCTCAGGCCCTCGATGTGCTGAATTTCAGCACGAAAGCCGCGTCGACCCCCGTTCGTAAGGCGCTCGAGTCGGCAATTGCAAACGCCGAGCACAACGACGGCGCAGACGTCGACGAGCTTCGGGTGGCGAAGATTTTTGTGAACGAGGGGATGACCCTCAAGCGGATCAAGCCGCGGGCCAAGGGCCGGGCCGATCGCATCTTTAAGCGCACCTGCCACATCACCGTGGCGGTATCGGACGACTAAGGCGTCGTCCTCAAAGCGATAGCTGGGAGAAGGACCACATGGGTCAGAAAGTAAACCCCGTCGGCTTTAGGCTTGGCATCGTTCGCGACCACAATTCGGTGTGGTATGCGGACAGCCGGAGCTACGCGGATAAGCTGCACAATGATCTTGAGGTGCGTGACTTCCTGCGGGAGCGGCTGGCGAGCGCGTCCGTGAGCAAGATTCACATCGAGCGCCCGGCGGAAACCGCCCGCGTGACCATTCACACCGCCCGCCCGGGCATTGTGATCGGCAAGAAGGGCGAAGACGTTGAGCGTCTTCGCGCTGACGTATCTCGACTGATGGGTGTGCCCGTGCACATCAACATCGAAGAGATCCGTAAGCCTGAGCTCGATGCTTACCTGGCAGCGCAGAACGTTGCGCAGCAGCTTGAGCGCCGGGTTCAGTTCCGTCGCGCCATGCGCCGGGTGCTGCAGAATGCCATGCGCCTGGGCGCCCAGGGCATGCGGATTCGCGTAGCTGGTCGCCTTGGGGGCGCAGACATTGCCCGGTCCGAAACCTACCGGGAGGGTCGAGTGCCGCTTCATACCCTGCGCGCCGACATCGATTACGCCACCGCCGAGGCCAACACGACCTACGGAGTTATCGGCGTGAAGGTGTGGATCTTCAAGGGTGAAATCATTGGGTCGCGGGAAGAGTCCGCGCAAGCTGCCGCCAATTAAGGCGCGCGACGTAGCTACGGGATAGAGAAACATGCTTCAGCCCAAGCGTACAAAGTTTAGAAAGCAGCAGAAGGGCCGCAACCGCGGTCTCGCCGAGCGTGGCAGCAGCGTCAGCTTCGGTGAGTTTGCCCTGAAGGCTGTGGGCCGCGGTCGTATGACGGCACGGCAAATCGAGGCAGGGCGTCGGGCCATGACCCGTCGTGTCCGCCGGGGCGGAAAGATCTGGATTCGGGTGTTCCCCGATAAGCCGATCACCCAAAAGCCCCTGGAAGTGCGTCAGGGTAAGGGTAAGGGCAGCGTCGAGTACTGGGTGTGCCAAATCCAGCCTGGTCGGGTTCTTTATGAAATGGAAGGGGTGTCGGAAGACGTGGCGCGTGACGCGTTCCGGCTGGCAGCCGCGAAGCTGCCCTTCGAGACCACCTTCGTGAAGCGGACGGTGATGTGATGAAGGCAAGCGAACTGCGGGATAAGTCCGAGGCCGAGCTGAAGGAGTCGCTCCTGAAGCTTCTCCGGGATCAGTTCAACCTTCGGATGCAGAAGGGCAGCGGCCAGCTTGGCCAGTCCCATCTTCTGGGCCAGACGCGGCGAGAGATCGCCCGGGTCCGCACCGTGCTCCGTGAGAAGCAGGCGGTGCAGTCGTGAGTGAGACGGAAATGATGACCGAAAAGCAGAGCAATCCCCGCACCCTGAACGGGACGGTGGTGAGCAACAAGATGGATAAGACCATCGTGGTCCTGGTGGAGCGTCGGGTGCAGCACCCCCTCTACGGCAAGATCGTTCGCCGGTCGAGCAAGGTCCATGCTCACGATGCGCAGAACGAGTGTGAAGTGGGGGACGTGGTGACCGTGCGCGAAGCGCCGCCCATGTCGAAAACGAAGACGTGGCAGCTGGTCAGCATCGACGAGCGCCCCGCCAAGGTTTGATGCGAAAGACGCGATGGGGTGCTGGGCGCCCCAAGCTGGAGAACGGCGATGATTCAGACGCAAACGATGTTGGAGATCGCGGATAACAGTGGTGCACGTCGAGTGATGTGCATCAAGGTTTTGGGCGGTTCCCACCGTCGCTACGCGGGGGTTGGCGACGTGATTAAGGTCACGATTAAGGAAGCGAATCCTCGCGGCCGCGTCAAAAAGGGACAGGTGGTGAATGCCGTGGTGGTGCGGACCCGCAAAGGCGTGCGCCGTCCGGATGGCTCCATCATCCGTTTTGATGACAACGCGGCAGTGCTGCTTAACACCAACCTGCAGCCGATTGGTACGCGTATCTTTGGCCCGGTCACGCGGGAGCTGCGCAGCGAGAACTTCATGCGCATCGTCTCGCTTGCGCCGGAAGTGCTCTAGCGCGCGGGGTCCGGGAGATAACCATGCAAAAGATTCGTAGAAATGACCAAGTCACCGTGCTCACGGGCCGGGACAAGGGTAAGCGGGGCGAGGTTCTGCGCGTGATGGACGACGGCCGCGCACTCGTTTCCGGCATCAACATTGTGAAGAAGCACACGCGCCCCGATCCCTACCGTGGGATTCAGGGGGGCATCGTCGAGAAAGAAGCTCCGATCCAGCTTTCCAACCTCGCGCTGTGGAACCCCGAGGCAGAGCGCGGTGATCGCGTCGGCTTCCGGGTAGAAGACGGCAAGAAGGTGCGCTTCTTCAAGTCCACCGGCAAGACCATCGGGTCCTGAGGAATTAGGCGGCCATGACTAAGCTTTACGAACAGTATCGCGGCGAGATTGTCCCGAAGCTCATGGAGCAGTTCTCCTACGGCTCGGTGATGGAAGTTCCGCGCCTCGAGAAAATTACGCTCAACATGGGTCTGGGCGAGGCTATCGGCGATCGGAAGATCATCGAGGCGGCCACCAACGACATGGGCTTGATCAGCGGGCAGAAGCCTGTGGTCACCGTCGCGCGGAAGTCCGTGGCGGGCTTCAAGATCCGTGATGGCTACCCCATTGGCTGCAAGGTGACCCTGCGCCGGGCCCGTATGTACGAGTTCTTCGAGCGCCTGATCGCCATCGCCATTCCCCGGCAGCGGGATTTCCGCGGCCTGTCCCCGAAGTCCTTTGACGGCCGGGGCAACTACGCCATGGGTTTCAGCGAGCAGATCGTCTTCCCGGAAATCGACTACGACAAAGTTGATACGCTCCGCGGGTTGGATATCTGCATCACCACCACGGCGAAGAACGACGAGGAAGGCCGCGCTCTGCTGACGGCCTTCAATTTCCCCTTTCGTACGGCAGGACAAGCGTAATGGCCAAGGTTTCCATGGTAGAGCGCGAGAAGAAGCGCGCGAAGGCGGTGCAGCGCTACGCGAAGAAGCGGGCTGAGCTGAAGGCAATCATCAACGATCGCAGCGCGTCGGAAGAAGACCGCTGGGAAGCGCAGCAGAGCCTGCAGAAGCTTCCGCGGAACGCGAGCCCGAGTCGCCAGCAGCGCCGCTGCCGGGTCACCGGTCGCCCCCATGGGGTTTATCGCAAGTTTGGCTTGGGCCGTAACAAGCTGCGGGAGGCCGCTATGCGCGGTGATGTGCCCGGGCTTGTGATGTCGTCCTGGTAAGGGGAAAGGAGAACGCCATGAGCATGCAAGATCCCCTGTCTGACCTCCTCACCCGGCTGCGCAATGCGCAAGCTCGGAAGAAGCCGACGGTCACCATGCCCTCTTCCAAGGCGAAGCTGGCGGTGTTGGCCGTGCTTCGGGACGAAGGCTTTGTAAACGATTTCTCCGTGACCGAGGGTGCGAAGCCCGAAGTGACGGTATCGCTGAAGTACCACAACGGGGAGCCGGTGATCGAAGAGATCGCGCGCGTGTCGCGCCCCGGGCTCCGGAACTATAAAGCGTGCGACGCGCTCCCGAAGGTTCGGGGCGGTCTGGGCGTGGCCATCGTTAGCACCAATCGTGGGGTGATGACGGATCGGGCGGCCCGGGCGCAGGGCGTCGGCGGCGAGGTGCTCTGCACCGTCTTTTGATGAGCGAATAGAGCTATGTCGAGAGTTGCAAAGAATCCAGTTCAGCTTCCCCAGGGCGTGCAAGCACAGCTCGGCGAGGGTTCGCTAACGATCAAAGGGGCCAAGGGCGAGCTGTCCATGGACGTGCACCCGGCGGTTTCGATTGCCGAAGCTGATGGCGCCCTCACCTTCGCTCCGGCGGATGAGAGTGCCGCGGGCGGGTGGGCCCAGTGCGGTACGGCTCGGGCCATCGTGCAGAACATGGTGACCGGCGTTACCGACGGTTTCGAGCGCAAGCTTCAGCTGGTCGGGGTTGGCTATCGCGCGCAGGCCCAGGGCCGCGCGGTGAATCTGTCCCTCGGTTTCTCCCACCCGGTCGTGTATCAGCTGCCGGAAGGGATCGATGCAGAGACCCCGACGCAGACGGAAATCGTGATTCGCGGCATCTGCAAGCAGAAGGTTGGCCAGGTGTCTGCCGAGATTCGTCGCTTCCGTCCGCCGGAGCCCTACAAGGGCAAGGGCGTGCGCTACGCGGACGAGCACGTCCGTCGTAAGGAAGCGAAGAAGAAGTAATTTTTTTAGCGCCCCATGGTTGGGCCCTTTGGATGAGTGCGAGATCAGCATGAAACCGAACCAGAAAAAACTAGCGCGCCTCCGTCGCGCGCGCCGCGCTCGGTCGCACATGCGCACCCTCGGTGCGGTGCGCCTTTGCGTGCACCGCACGCCGCGCCACATTTACGCCCAGGTGATTTCCGCCGACGGCGGCACCGTGCTGGCCTCCGCCTCCACCCTCGACGCCAACCTGCGGGATGGCGCTACGGGGAATGCGGAAGCGGCCTCCAAGGTGGGCAAGCTCATTGCTGAGCGCGCCGTGGGTGCGGGTATTTCAGAAGTTGCCTTCGATCGTTCCGGGTACCGCTACCACGGTCGTGTCAAAGCGCTAGCAGATGCGGCGCGTGAAGCCGGTCTGCAGTTCTAAGGGAAGCATCATGGCCTATACGGAAGAAATCAAAGAAGAAGGTCTGGTTGAGAAACTCGTCCAGATCAATCGGGTAGCCAAGGTGGTCAAGGGCGGCCGCATCTTCGGTTTTACGGCGCTCGCCGTGGTCGGTGATGGCGCTGGCCGTGTGGGCTTTGGTCGCGGCAAAGCGAGGGAAGTGCCCGTCGCGATCCAAAAGGCGATGGAGTCGGCGCGTCGCAATATGGCCGACGTGGACCTTGATGGCTCCACCATTTGGTACCCCACCACCGGCATCCATGGCGCCTCCAAGGTGTACATGCAGCCGGCGTCGGAAGGGACCGGCGTTATCGCCGGGGGTGCGATGCGCGCCGTCCTGGAAGCCGCAGGGGTCCACAACGTATTGGCGAAGTGCTATGGGTCGACGAACCCAGTCAATGTCGTTAATGCCACCTTCAAGGCGCTGAAGAACATTCGTTCCCCGGGTCAGGTTGCGGCCAAGCGCGGGAAGAGCGTTGAAGAGCTGACGGCTTAAGGCTTCGAGGAGAAGAACGTGGCGGACAGCAAAATTCGAGTGACTCAGATCCGCAGCACTGCGGGTCGGCTGAAGAAGCACATTGCTTGCGTACATGGGCTGGGGCTTCGTCGCATCGGTCACAGCGTGGAAGTTGAAGATACGCCGGCGGTGCGGGGCATGATTAACAAGGTCCCGTATCTCGTTCGGGTTGAGGGAGAGTAAGGGCATGCGCCTTAACGATCTAAAAGCAGGTCCCGGAAGCCGCCCCGCCAAGAAGCGGGTGGGTCGGGGAACCTCCAGCGGCATCGGTAAGACCGGTGGCCGCGGTGTGAAGGGCCAGACCTCCCGTACCGGGTCCTCCATTCGCCCCGGCTTCGAGGGTGGCCAGATGCCGCTCCAGCGTCGGGTGCCGAAGTTTGGTTTCGAGTCGCGGATCGGTCGCGTGACCGCGGAAGTCCGCCTGAGCGAACTGGCAAAGGTGGAGGGCAGTGAGGTGACGCTGGAGTCTCTCAAGGCCGCCAACGTCATTCGCCGGGACATGCGCCGGGCGCGCATCATGCTCTCCGGTTCCGTGAGCCAGGCATACACGGTGAAGGGTCTCGCCGTGAGCAAGGGCGCTCGGGCAGCTATCGAAGCAGCGGGCGGGAGCGTCGTTGACGAAGCGCCGGCTGCCGAAGCGGCACAGGACGCCTAAGGGCGTCACGGGAGCTTCGCCATGGCCGTCGATCCGAAATCGCTTGCAGGCGCCCAGGCTGGGGTACAGGAGCTGATCCGTCGCATCCTGTTCGTCCTGGTGGCGCTGCTGGTGTATCGCATCGGCACGCACATCCCGATCCCAGGGATTGACCCGATTCGGCTGCGTCAGCTCTTTGAGCAGAACCAGGGGGGCATCCTCGAGCTCTTTAACATGTTCTCCGGGGGCGCCCTGGAGCGCATGAGTATTCTGGCGCTGGGCGTGATGCCCTATATCACCGCCTCGATCATTATGAACCTGCTTACGGCCATGGATCCGCGGCTGGAGCAGCTTCGTAAGGAAGGGGAAGCGGGGCGTCGGAAGATCATGCAGTACACGCGCTATGGGACGGTGGCCATCGCGCTGGTGCAGGGCTGGGGTATGTCGGTGGGTCTTGCCTCTCAGGGCCTGACCTACACCACGGGCCTTGGGTTTTATTTCGTCGCGACCGTTTCGCTGGTGACCGGCGCCATTTTCATGATGTGGCTCGGTGAGCAGATCACGGAGCGCGGCGTGGGCAACGGGATCTCCATGCTGATCTTTGCAGGGATCGTGGCGGGTTTCCCAGCGGCCATTGGGCAAAGCTTTGAGGCCGCGCGGCAGGGCGATATCAACATTATTGCGCTGCTTGTGATTGCGGCCTTGGCCGTCGCGATTATTGCCTTTGTGGTCTACGTAGAGCGGGGCCAGCGGCGCATCGTCGTGAACTATGCGAAGCGTCAGCAGGGTCGGCGGGTCTATCAGGCTCAGTCGTCCCATCTGCCGCTCAAGGTGAACATGGCGGGGGTGATCCCGGCGATTTTCGCCAGCAGCTTACTTTTGGCGCCGGCGACCATCGCCCAGTGGTTTGGGCAGACGCCGGGCATGGAGTGGCTCCAGGAGATTGCTCTGGCGCTCTCCCCTGGGAATTTTTTGTACGTCCTGCTGTTCGCTGCGGGGATTATCTTCTTCTGCTTCTTCTATACGGCGTTGATGTTTAACCCGAAGGAAATCGCAGAGAACCTTAAGCGGCAGGGGGCTTATGTGCCGGGGATTCGTCCCGGGCAACATACGGCGAAGCACATCGACGACATCACGACGCGGCTCACCATGTTTGGTTCGCTCTACATTGCCGCGGTGTGTTTGCTGCCGGAATTTTTGGTGGTGGGTTTTGACGTCACCTTCCGCTTGGGCGGAACGGCGATGTTGATCGTAGTGGTGGTCTCCATGGACTTCATGGCACAGGTTCAGTCGCACCTGATGTCTAGTCAGTATGCGAAGTTGATGGAGCGGTCCAATCTCCAGAGCTATGGAAAAGGTGCGCGTCGCTAAGGGCGACCCCAGGAGCGTGTCATGAAGGTAAGAGCATCTGTTCGAAAGATTTGCCGGAACTGCAAGATCATCCGCCGCCACGGCAGTGTGCGCGTGATCTGTTCCGCCGAGCCGCGCCATAAGCAGCGCCAGGGCTAAGTAAAACATTTGATTTGTTAAGGGTTTGCAGCTAATCTTTCGCGCCTTTTTTCTGGCGCAGGCTGTCGCCCTGGAAACCGAGGAGTGCCATCAATGGCCCGTATCGCCGGCGTCAATATTCCGGACAACAAGCACGCGGAAATCTCGCTGACCTATATCTTTGGGATCGGCCGCACCACCGCAAAGAAGCTGTGCGACACCGTCGGGGTGGCGCGTACGGCACGCATCGGGGATCTCACGGATGGTGAGCTCGACGCCCTGCGGAATGAAATTGCCAAGATGCCGGTGGAAGGGGATCTCCGCCGGGAGGTGTCCATGAACATCAAGCGTCTCATGGATCTGGGTTGCTACCGCGGTATTCGCCATCGTCGCGGCCTGCCGCTTCGTGGTCAGCGGACCAAAACCAACGCGCGCACCCGTAAGGGCCCCACGCGTCCGATTCGTAAGTAAAGACGGCCAAGGCGGCCCCGCCAGGCGGCCCCGTTGCGAAAGGATTGTTAGCTCATGGCAGAAGCCAGCTCTAAGAAGCGTGTCAAGAAAGTCGTGGTGGACGGGGTTGCCCATATCCACGCGTCTTTCAACAACACGATCATCACCATCTCTGACCGCCAAGGGAACGCGCTGTGCTGGGCGACCTCCGGCGGCAGTGGTTTCCGGGGCTCTCGGAAGTCCACCCCCTTTGCTGCCCAGGTGGCCGCGGAGCGGGCGGGCACTGCAGCGCTGGACTATGGCATGAAGAACCTCGACGTCTACGTGAAGGGGCCGGGGCCCGGTCGCGAGTCCGCAGTGCGTGCGCTGAACGGTGTGGGTTTCCGCATCGCCAGCATCACGGATGTGACGCCGATTCCGCACAATGGTTGCCGTCCGCCCAAGAAGCGTCGGGTTTAACGTCCGCTCGCGGACTGAACGCAGGAGAATCTGATGGCCCGCTATACCGGCCCGAGACTGAAGTTAGCACGTCGCGAAGGCACTGATCTGATGCTCACCAGCGGTGTGCGTCCCCTTGATTCCAAGTGCAAGGCGGAAGCCCCTCCCGGACAACACGGCGCCCGTCGCCAGCGTCCGTCGGACTACGCCGTGCAGCTTCGCGAAAAGCAAAAAGTGCGTCGTATCTATGGCGTGCTCGAGCGTCAGTTCCGCAATTACTACAAGCGTGCTGATCGGCAAAAGGGCGCCACCGGTGAGAACCTCCTTCGCGCCTTGGAAAGCCGCCTAGATAACGTGGTTTATCGCCTCGGCCTCGGGTCTACCCGGGCGGAAGCGCGTCAGCTGGTCTCGCACAAGAGCATCGAAGTGAACGGCGCGCTGGTGAATATTCCGTCTTATCAGGTGAAGCCTGACGACGTCATCACCGTTCGTGAGAAGTCCAAGAGCCAGCTTCGTATTCAAGCTGCCCTTCAATTGGCCGCTCAGCGCGCGCCCTGTGAATGGCTTGAGTTCGATGCCAGCAAGCTCGCCGGCACCTTCAAGCGTCACCCGGATCGGGGTGAGCTGTCTGCCGAGATCAACGAGAACCTGATCGTCGAGCTTTACTCCAAGTAACCGAATTTAGGGCAGGTCACGACATGGCACGATCCGTCACCGAATTCCTGACGCCGAAAAACATTCAGGTTCAGGAAGTCAGCAAGACCCGTGCGAAGGTAACGCTCGAGCCTCTCGAGCGCGGCTTCGGTCATACCCTCGGGAATACGCTTCGCCGTATCCTGCTGTCCTCCATGCCCGGCTGCGCCGTCACGGACGCGCAGATCGATGGCGTGCAGCATGAGTACAGCGCAATCGAAGGGGTACAGGAAGACGTTATCGAGATTCTTCTGAACCTCAAGGGCCTCGCCGTTCGCATGCATGGCGCCGACGAAGCCACCCTCACGCTGTCTAAGAACGGCGCTGGTGAGGTGACGGCCGCGGATCTTCAGCTTCCGCAGGACGTGGAGCTTGTGAATCCGGAGCACCACATCGCGACGCTGAACAGCGGCGGAAAGCTCAAGATGGAAATCCGCGTGGCCCGGGGTCGAGGCTATGAGCCCGCCGACGCCCGCCGCGGGGAAGAGGACGAAACGCGCCCCATCGGCGTGCTCCTTCTCGATGCGACCTTCAGCCCGATCTACCGCGTCGCCTACAGCGTGGAAGCGGCTCGGGTTGAGCAGCGCACGGACCTCGACAAGTTGATCATCGATCTCGAGACCAACGGTACCATCGAGCCCGAGGAGGCCATCCGTCGCGCCGCAACGATCCTCCAGCAGCAGCTGGCGGTTTTCGTGGACCTCGAAGGTCAAGCGGAGCCCGCGGCAGCGGAGAGCGAAGAGCAGATCGATCCGATCCTTCTTCGCCCCGTCGATGACCTCGAGCTCACCGTGCGTAGTGCCAACTGCCTCAAGGCAGAGAACATTTATTACATCGGTGATCTGATCCAGCGCACGGAAGTTGAGCTGCTGAAGACGCCGAACCTGGGCAAGAAGTCGCTCACGGAAATCAAGGACGTGCTTGCGTCCCGGGGCCTCTCCCTGGGCATGCGCCTGGACAGCTGGCCGCCCGCAAGCCTCAAGAAGGATGACAAAGCGATCGCCTAAGCGTCGCCCCTAAGCGTCAAGGAAACCGAAGTCATGCGTCACCGTAAAAGTGGTCGTCAGCTCAATCGCAACAGCTCGCATCGGACGGCGATGTTCCGCAATATGGCCGTTTCGCTGATCGAGCATGAGGTGATCAAAACCACTCTGCCTAAGGCGAAGGAGCTTCGCCGGGTCGCAGAGCCCCTGATCACTCTGGCTAAGGAAGATTCCGTGGCCAACCGTCGTTTGGCCTTCAGCCGGACCCGGAGCAAGGAAGCCGTGGGCAAGCTCTTCACGGAGATCGGCCCGCGCTATGCCGAGCGTCCTGGCGGTTACACTCGCATCCTGAAGTGCGGCTTCCGCGCCGGTGATGCCGCGCCCATGGCCCTCATTGAGCTGGTGGATCGTCCCATGCCCGATCTCGACGATGTCGAGGAAGAGGCCGTGGAGATGGAAGACGAAGCCTAAGCGCTTCCCTTCCCTCGAAGCTAAAAACGGCGCCTGCGGGCGCCGTTTTTCGTTGCGTTGCAGGGCCGCTAAGCGGCCCGGCGGCGCTTGGGCTTGAGGTAGGGTCCCAGGAAGCGCCCCGTAATGGACGCTGGATTAGCTGCCACGGCTTCCGGCGTGCCTTCAGCAATGATTTGCCCACCTCCGGAACCGCCCTCGGGCCCCAGATCGAGGATCCAGTCCGCGGTCTTGATCACATCGAGGTTGTGCTCAATCACCACGACCGTATTGCCGTGATCGCGCAGGCGGTGAAGCACCTCAAGGAGCAGCTCGATATCCTGGAAATGCAGGCCCGTGGTGGGCTCGTCCAAGATGTAGAGCGTGTTCCCCGTATCGCGCTTCGAGAGCTCCCGCGCAAGCTTCACGCGCTGGGCCTCGCCCCCGGAGAGGGTGGTGGCGCTCTGGCCCAGGCGCACGTAGCTGAGGCCGACATCCATGAGGGTTTGGAGCTTGCGGGCCAGGACGGGGATGGCGGAGAAGAAGGCGAGCCCTTCCTCCACGGTCATCTCGAGGACCTCATTGATGTTCTTGCCCTTGTATTGCACTTCCAGGGTTTCTCGGTTGTAGCGCTTGCCCTTACAGGCGTCGCAGACCACGTAGATATCCGGGAGGAAGTGCATTTCGACCTTGATAAGCCCATCGCCTTGACAGGCCTCGCAGCGGCCCCCTTTGACGTTGAAGCTGAACCGTCCGGGCTTGTAGCCCCGGGTACGGGCTTCGCTGGTTTGGGCAAAGAGCTCTCGGATGGGCGTAAAGAGGCCCGTATAGGTGGCAGGGTTCGAGCGTGGCGTACGGCCGATGGGGCTTTGGTCGATATCCACCACCTTGTCCAAATGCTCGAGGCCGTCGATGCGGTCATGGGCCGCGGGGGTAAGGGCCGTAGCGCCGTTTAGGGCCGTGGCCGCCGCCGGGTAGAGCGTGTGGTTAATGAGCGTCGACTTACCGGAGCCGGAGACCCCGGTGATGCAGGTCATGAGGCCCAGGGGTAGGCGTCCGGTCACGTCCCGGAGGTTGTTGCCCGAAGCGCCCTTAATGGTGAGCCAGCGCTTGTCCTTGGGCTCATTTCGCACTTTAGGGACCGCGATGGCACGGCGTCCGGACAGATAGGCGCCGGTAAGGGACTCGGCACTCTTGGCGATTTCTGCGGGCTTTCCAGCGGCCACGATAGCGCCGCCGTGGACCCCGGCGCCGGGGCCGATATCAATGACGTAGTCCGCGGCGCGAATGGCGTCCTCGTCGTGCTCCACCACCAGTACCGTGTTGCCGAGGTCCCGAAGGTGGGTCAGGGTGGCGAGGAGGCGCTCGTTATCCCGCTGGTGTAGCCCGATGGAGGGTTCGTCTAGGACGTAGAGCACGCCCACGAGCCCCGCGCCGATCTGGCTGGCAAGGCGAATGCGCTGAGCTTCGCCCCCGGACAGGGTGTCCGCGGAACGCTCAAGCGTGAGGTAGTTCAGCCCCACGTCCACCAGAAAGCGGAGCCGGGCCCGGATTTCCTTGAGGATCTTGTCGGCAATCTCCCCTCGCTTGCCCTCGAGAGCCAGGCTGTCGAAATAGGCGGCAGCGTCGGCGATGGAATCGTGGGTGATGGCGGGCAGGGTGCGCCCTTCTAGGAATACGGCTCGGGCCTCGCGGCGCAGGCGCGTTCCCCGACAGGCGTCGCAGGGGGCTACGGACATGAAGCGCGCCAGGTTCTCCCGGACCATGTTCGAGTCCGTTTCCCGGTAGCGGCGCTCCATATTCGGCACCACGCCTTCAAAGGGATACTCCCGGCGGATGACGCTGCCTCGTTCCGTGCGGTAGCTGAAGTTGATCTCCGTTGCCCCCGACCCTTGGAGAATGATGTCCCGGTGCTTTTTGCTTAGGGAATCGAAGGGCGCATCCAGATCGAAGCCGTAGTGCTTCGCCACCGCTGAGAGTAGATGGAAGTAATAGACGTTGCGCCGGTCCCAGCCCTGAATGGCCCCTTCGCTGAGGGCCAGGCTGCCATCGGGGATCACGCGCCGGGCATCAATGAACTGCCGAACCCCGAGGCCATCGCAGCTTGGGCAGGCGCCGGCGGGGTTGTTGAAGGAGAACAGACGCGGCTCGAGCTCGCTCAGGCTATAGCCGCACTGGTGGCAAGCGAAATGGGACGAGAAGACAATGGGATCCCCGTCGCCATTGGGGTTCTCATCCATGGTGAGCACCCAGGCGTTCCCCTGGGCGAGCTCCAGGGCCGTCTCGAAGGACTCCGCGAGGCGCTGCTCAAGCCCCGCCTTCACACGGAAGCGGTCCACCACGACCTCAATGCTGTGCTTGCGCTTCTTATCCAGGCTGGGGCGGTCGTCGAG
>JAYOYG010000003.1:64356-65592 GCA_038153445.1 Pseudomonadales bacterium | reverse complement strand
CGCGGGTTGTGGGAGGTGGATTTCTGCTCAATGGAGATAGCGGGGGATAGGCCTTCAATGTAGTCCACGTCAGGCTTTTCCATCATGGAAAGGAACTGCCGGGCGTAGGCCGAGAGGGACTCTACGTAGCGCCGTTGCCCTTCGGCGTAGAGGGTATCGAAGGCTAGGGAGGACTTGCCTGAACCCGATAGCCCGGTGATGACAATGAGCTTGTCCCGGGGCAGATCGAGATCAATGTTCTTTAAATTGTGGGTGCGAGCACCGCGAATACTGATGCTATCCATGGGGCGTCTCTTGGCGAAGGGGCAGGGCGCGAGCCGAGGGCGCTCGGGCGTGGGGGGCACTCCGGTGCGCAATCCCTCACGATACGTGCAGCGTTCGATGGCGGCAAGGGACGGGCACGCTTAGGGGGGCAGGGGAAATCTCCTCTCCCTAGGGAGAGCGCCTGAGGTACACTGGTTCCACTCGTTTAAGCACTGGAGGACACCATGGCCCGCGGGATCAACAAGGTCATTCTTATCGGCAATTTAGGGGTCGATCCGGAAACCCGCTACACCCAGGGTGGGGCACCGGTGACCAACTTCCGCCTTGCCACGAGTGAGCAATGGCGCGACAAGCAAAGCAATGAGAACCGGGAGCGCACGGAGTGGCACTCCGTGGTCTGCTTTGGCCGCCTAGCGGAAATCGCCGGCGAGTATCTCCGCAAAGGCTCTAAGGTTTTCGTGGAGGGGTCCTTGCGTACCAGCTCCTGGGAAAGCGATGGGCAAACGCGCTACAAAACGGAAATCATCGCCAACGACATGCAAATGCTCGATAGCCGCGGCGGCGGCATGGGTGGTGGTATGGGCGGGGGCGGTATGGACGACGGCGCCCCGGCGCCCCAGCGAAGCGCGCCCCGGGCGGCTCCGGAGCCCGTCGCCAACCCCGACACCATGGATGACTTCGACGACGACATCCCCTTCTAGACCGCGCGCACTATGCGCACGGCAGCGAAAAGCCCAGGCCTTGGCCTGGGCTTTTTCTTTTGGGTTTTGCTTCAGATCAGCTTTCAGGCCAGGCCGAGGGCCAGGAGGGTGAAAAGCAGGCCCGCCAGCACGATGCGATAAATCACAAAGGGCATCATTCCCACCCTCGCCACCCAGTGCAGGAAGGCCTTGATGACGAGGGCTGCGGCCAGCGCGGAGGCAACGAGGCCCAGAGCCATGAGATCCCAGGGAACGGGGTCGGGGCTTTCCA